>CAYMWC010000104.1:0-18525 GCA_964393695.1 uncultured Pleurocapsa sp. | reverse complement strand
AATCAGTAATCAGTAATCAGTAATCAGTAATCAGTAATCAGTAATCAGTAATCAATAATGAGTCAGCTACATAACGCTTTTACTTTATTTTTGAGTTTATTAGTTGAGGCAATACCTTTTTTATTATTAGGGGTCTTACTTTCTAGCTCGTTATTATTTTTGATTGATGAAAAACAATTATTGACCAAACTACCAAAAAATCCCTTTTTGGGTTCAATTGTCGGCAGTCTGATTGGTTTTTTGTTTCCTGTCTGTGAATGTGGTAATGTGCCTGTGGCTCGGAGATTGTTATTGAAAGGGGTTTCGCCTGGGGTGGCGATCGCTTTTTTACTGGCTGCACCAACTATTAACCCGATAGTCATTTGGTCTACTTGGGTAGCATTTGGCGATCGCCCTGAAATTGTCATTTTTCGAGTAATTTTTTCTCTAGTGATCGCTACTTGTCTTGGTTGGGTATTTAGTTCTCAAAAGAATGCTCACAACTTGTTACAAACTAGTTTTGCTCAGAGATATAAGGCGGTGGCTACTTCAGCAGCCAAACCTACAACCTCAGTTTCACCATTACTACAATCAGGCACTTTTTTAATTCAACAGGGAAAGACAGTCGGGATGACAGATGCGTGGACATCAAGAGCTAATACTGTTGATTTTGGGGCTAAATGGCAACTTTTTTTAGAGAATGTCTGGCAGGAATTTAGCGAACTTGGGGGAATACTAGTTTTAGGTAGCGCGATCGCAGCTATAATTCAAGTCTTTGTACCACGGGAGTTTGTTTTTAATCTGGGTCAAGATACAATTACTTCAATTTTGGCAATGATGTTACTGGCGGTAATTGTTTCGATTTGTTCTACAGTCGATTCTTTTTTTGCTCTCTCTTTTGCCTCTACTTTTACTAGTGGCTCACTACTGGCTTTTTTGGTTTTTGGTCCGACAATAGATATTAAAAGTATTGGCTTGATGGCATCGATTTTTAAACCCAAAATTATTGTTTATATTTTTACCTTAGTTGCTCAGTTAACATTTATCTTTACCTTAAGTTACAGTTATTTTTTTTGACGTTGCTTATTTAAGGTTTACAACGGTTAGTAATTTTGTTCGTAGTCATTAGTCATTAGTCATTAGTCATTAGTTGTTAGTTGTTAGTTAAATGAGTAATAATTTATACCAAAATATTCGAGAATTTTATGATGCTTCTAGTGGACTGTGGGAGCAAATTTGGGGTGAACATATGCATCATGGTTACTACGGTAGAGGTGGTAACTATAAGCTAGAGCGTCGTCAGGCACAAATTGAATTAATTGAAGAGTTATTACTTTGGGCTGGTTATAATCAAAACCAAAAACCGCAAAATATCATTGATGTTGGCTGTGGGATTGGTGGCAGTACTTTATATTTAGCCAAGAAGTTTGGTAGTCAGGCTACAGGTATTACTTTATCTCCTGTTCAGGCAGCCAGAGCAACAGAAAGAGCCAGCCAAGCGGATTTAGAGTCACAGGTTAGATTTGAAGTAGCTAACGCTTTGGATATGCCGTTTGAGGAGGAGACTTTTGATTTGGTTTGGTCACTAGAAAGCGGTGAACATATGCCTGACAAGACTAAATTTATAGCTGAGTGTTATCGGGTTTTAAAACCAGGAGGGAAAATAATTTTAGCTACCTGGTGTCATCGTGAGACTAATTCCCTGGCTGGAGATTTAACCCCTGATGAAATTGCTCATCTTAAAGAAATATATCGTGTTTATTGTTTACCTTACGTAATATCACTATCGGAGTATCGAACGATCGCTCTCGACTGTGGTTTTCAAGATTTGATAGCGGATGATTGGTCAATGGCAGTCGCGCCTTTTTGGGATGTAGTAATTGATTCAGCGATCGCACCAAAAGCAATTTTTGGTTTAGTACAAGCAGGTTGGCAGACTATTCAAGGAGCATTATCACTTAAATTGATGAGTCAAGGCTATGCCAGAGGATTGATTCGCTTTGGTGTAATTTGTGCTACTAAATAAAGAAGCTAAACAGTTACGCTAGCAATAATTTATGAAGATCGATCATGTTCATTTCTACACCAGAAATGCAACACGAACAAAAAACTGGTTTATTGACAATATTGGTTTCCGAGCGATTGGCAAATGTCTTAATCAACACACTCACACAGAAATAATTGCCCTTAACTCGGCTTTTTTAGTCTTTTCTTCTCCCCTGAATTTTATTAGTCCTGTAGCTCAATATCTTAATTCCCATCCTTCTGGAGTAGTTGATATTGCCTTTAGAGTTGATAATCTCCAAACAATTCTTAAGCAAGCAAAAGATTTAGGGGTAGAAGTTATACAAGATTCTAAGATAAATCAATCGTCACCGAGCAAGTATAAATATGCCAAGCTGCTTGGCTGGAATTCTTTGCAGCATACTTTAATTGAAACTACTGCTGGACAACCTGATTTTTGTTTACCAGAAATGATCATAGAACCAGATCAGACTGCTAGCAATTTTGCTACTAATATCACTCATATCGATCATATAGTTCTTAATGTGGCTACAGGGAAGCTTAATTCAGCCGTTGAAATGTATCAAGCTTTATTTGGGTTTAAAATTCAGCAGCGTTTTCAGATTCAAACCGCAAGTTCAGGATTATCGAGTCAGGCGTTAGTTGATGAGAGTGGCGAAGTGCAATTTAATATCAATGAACCCACAGCAGCTAGCTCACAAATTCAAGAATTTATTGATTCTAATAATGGTTCAGGAATTCAACATTTAGCCTTGCGATCGCAAAACTTGATTGCCGATATTGCCCAAATGCAAGAACATGATATTTCCTTTTTAACTGTTCCCCAGGCTTATTACCAACAAATTAACCGCCTACCTAATTTAACTGTAGCAGAATGGCAGGCGATCGCTGCTGAACAAATCCTCGTCGATAGCGATCACACTCATCCCCAATCTTTACTGATGCAAATCTTTACGCAACCAATCTTTGAGCAACCAACTTTTTTCTTAGAGTTTATCGAACGCCGACAAGCAGCTACAGGTTTTGGTCAAGGTAATTTTCAAGCTTTGTTCGCAGCCGTGGAAAGAGAACAAATTAAAAGGCAGAATAGTTAAAGGCTGTACAACAATAAAAAGAAAACTATCATGGCACAAATTACTATTGAATTACCAGACGAACTTTCAGAACAATTAGTTCAATTAGGCGATCGTCTTCCAGAATTACTGGCATTAAGCTTGCAACAACCAGCAATTCCAGCACATATCTATCGTTATATTATTGATTTTCTAGCTAGCGAACCTACACCAGAACAAATAATTAATTTTCGTCCCACTCCAGAAATGCAAGAACGTCTTAGTACTCTACTAAACCGTAGCAAAGGAGGAAAACTTACTTTGACAGAACAAAAAGAATTAGATGAATACGAACGCATAGAACATTTAATTGTCATGCTGAAAGCTGGTAATTTACCATATCTAACGAAGCAATCGTGAGTAGTACTTATATTTCTGCTGCATTACGTCGTTTAGTAGAAGAAAGAGCCGAATATCGTTGTGAATATTGCTTGCTATCTGTCAATCTTTCCTTTTTTGCTCATGAAATCGACCATGTTATCCCAGAAAAACATGACGGTAAAACAGATGCAGATAATTTAGCTTATACTTGTTGGCGTTGTAATCGTCATAAAGGAACTGATCTTGGTTCATTCGATCCTGAAACAGGTAATTTTAGTTTTTTGTTTAATCCTAGAAAACACAATTGGTCTGAACATTTTCAGTTAGATAAGTTTCAAATTATTGGCTTAACTCCTGAAGGAAGAACTACTGTAAAATTACTTCAATTTAATACTGCTGAGAGGTTAGTAGAACGAAAAAAAAGCCGTTAATTAATTCGGTGGACATTAATACATTACATACATCTTGAAATGCCCACCCTATTGGAATGCTGGCTTATTAAGCTTGCCAAGATTTAGTTAATTTTTTGCGTCTTTGGTGGTTAGCTGTAAGTAGAGAATCTAGATTAAGGGATGGCTCTAGACCTTCGGCGTGAATTTTTGCTACTATCTGCTCAACAATTTTGCTAACTTGAGGTTGATGTTGAGATAGATAAGTTTGTGTTTGTGTCAGTAAATTATATTCTTCAAAGGAAGTCGCATAGGCAGAAGCTAGAGCTTCATGATTAAGAATTAAAGCACAAACATCAGATAGGTTAATGCGTCCAACCGCTTCAGGATAGTGGAGATGAATATGATTAACAGTCGCTTTAATTACCTGCAATTCGGTGACGTTGATCAGATCAATCTGAGTTAAAATTTCGAGAATATCTTTATCCTGAGATGGTATCTGGCTTTGGGTAATCTTAGTAGCGAGTGTCGAGTTTTGATTTAAGTTTTGCAGTAATCCTTGTCTTAAAATTTGTTCAATTGCCCAAGGAATTAGTTTTTCTCTCACTTTGACACCATAAATTCCAAATTGGTTTTGGAATCTCAACATCTGATTGTTGTAACCTCTAGAAGAAGTCGCATATAGACTTGGTATATCTGGACGATTTAAAATTAAAGCTGCCACTGTTGCAAGGTTAATCAGAGTTTTATGTTCTTGATATTGAGTATTAAGATAATTAACTATTTCTTGAATGATCTTAATTTCAGCTACATTGGTTAGCCTAATATCTACCAAGATATCCCACAAATTAATATTGCCACCTAATGCTTCTCCTTCAGGTTCACGCATAAAATTATCCTATCCTACCAAGCTGTATTCAACCAGATTTTAGCCTTGGTAATAGATAACGGCTAGTACTGATGCAAAGAAGTCAAAAATCAAAAGTTTTTAGACACTTATTGTAATTGCGACTAAGTTTACTAATAATCATAGATCGATCAAGCCGATTTCGTACAAGCGTTGAGTTAAAAATTCGCCTGCGGTTATGTCTTCAAATTCTCGAGGATGACGATCGCTCACGCAACTAGCAAGACAAGTAAGATCCATTGACGAGATTGGATGCATGAAAAAGGGAATGGAATAACGTGCAGTGTGAGATAATTCTTGGGGTGGATTGACCACTCGATGAATAGTTGATTTGAGTTTTTTATTAGTCAGTCGTTCTAACATATCTCCAACATTGACCACTATTTGGTTAGGAAGCGCAGTTACGGGAATCCATTTGCCATCTTGACGTAAAATCTCTAAACCTTCAGCACTTGCTCCCATTAATAGCGTAATGAGGTTGATGTCACCGTGCGCTGCTGCCCTTACTGCACCTGTTGATACATCTTGAGTATGATCTAAAGGAAAATAATGAATAGCACGTAGAATACTATTGCCACCACGAACTTGAGCATCAAAATAATATTCTTCCAGTCCTAAATAAAGAGCGATCGCTCTCAAGATTTGTATTCCTGCTGCTTCTAAAATACGATAAGCTTCAATAGTGGCTGTAGCGAATTCGGGGACTTCTTGAGGAAAGATATTTGAAGGGTATCCTAAAATAGAGCGATCTGTCTCAGTAATTTCTTGTCCTACGTGATAAAACTCTTTTAAATCACCCATACTTCTACCTTTGGCGTGTTCTTTCCCCTTAGCCGTATAGCCTCTTTGTCCTCCAAGACCTTCTATTTGATATGTTAATTTAGTTGCTTCTGGTAGAGCGAAAAATTGTTTGACCGCAGCATATAAACTTTCTGTGAGAGTAGAAGATAAACCATGATTTTTGACTGCTACAAACCCAATATTTTGATAAGCATTACCTAGAGTCTCAACAAAATGTTGTTTTTTGATCGGATTATTAGCCGTAAAATCTTTTAAATCTACCGCCGGTATTTCATCGTATAGAATATCACTCATAAGTTATAGTCATCCCAATTAACTTTCCGTAGCTTTATCGGTGATAGTAGTTAATAGTTAGTAGTTAGGATCGATCAGTAATGAAAGCGACAAGAAATAATCGTCAAATATTTATCATCCACAGCATAAACAAGGCGATTAGTATCATCAATACGACGTGACCAAAAACCCGATAAATTCTCTTTTAAAAGTTCAGGTTTACCAATCCCTTCAAAGGGAGTCTTTTTAGTGGCCTGAATCAACTTGTTAATTCTTTTCAGCGTCTTTTTATCCTGAGTTTGCCAATAAACATAACTATTCCAAGCCTCATCAGTCCAGGCTATTATCCGACTACTCATCCAATAAATCTTTTTCGGTCACTTTTCCTTGTCTGTATTGGGCGATCGAACGTTCCAAGTGAGCAGCATTCGCAGGAGATTTGAGTAAATGAACGGTTTCTAGCAAGCTATTAAAATAATCAAGAGACATAACCACCGCATCATCAGCATCCCGTCTAGTAATTACGGTATAGTCAGCATCATCAATTACCCGATCTAAAACGCTTTTTAGCTTATTTCTCGCTTCTGTAAAGGTTATTACTTTCATTGCTCAGACCTGTCTTTTAAATTGTACAAGTATATTAGACTATTATAAATCTTGATAAGAAAAAAGTAGATTTAGTTTACAAACAGCTTTTAAGGTGATTTCTGTTAAAGAATATACCATTGGGATAGGGGCGCAGAGACGATGAATCAGACCAATACCTGGTAAAAATATTTCGGGAAATCACCTAAAACTATTAGTTATTAAGCAAAAATTCTCTAATATAGCTATTAACTAATGTTGGTTGTTCTTGTTGCACCCAATGACTACAGTTAGGAATATATTTAATTTGCCAATCTCGAACGTAAGCTTCTGTACCATAAGTTAATTCTTTACCCAGTGCTGTATCATTTTCACCCCAAATAGTTAATGTGGGAACATCTAAATAATGCCATTTTTGTTGTTCTCCATTAAATAAAGTCAATAAAGATGGAAAATTACAACGATAATAGTTAAGCATAGCTGTAAGTGCGCCAGGTTTAGCAGCAGCATCTCGATAAGCATTTAAATCGGCTTCAGTAAAAGCGGTTTTATCAACTGCCATGTTAATAAAAATATTAGCGATCGCCTGATAATTATTTAACTGGAATAAGAATTCTGGTATCCAAGGTATTTGAAACCAGAGAATATACCAACTTTTGAGTAATTGTTGTGGAGTTTTAATACCTGCGATAAATTTAGCAGGGTGAGGAATATTTAAGACTATTAATTTCTCTACCATTTCAGGATAAGTATAGGCAAAATTCCAAGCGATCAAACCGCCCCAATCATGAGCGACTAAGATACAATCTTGATAATTTAAACCTTTAACTACACCTTTGATATCTTCGACTAATTCTGATATTTGATAAGCTTCTAACTCTTGAGGTTTATCGCTATCGTTATAGCCTCGTAGATCCACGGCCACTACATGATAATTTTGAACAAATTCTGTAATTTGATGTCTCCAAGAATACCAAAATTCAGGAAAGCCATGCAGCATCAGCATTAATTTCCCTTCTCCTTGACTAACGTAATGTAAGTTAACGCCGTTAGTATGAATAAAATTGTGTTCTAAACTCGTTATAGACATACAGTCAATTCTTAAGCGGATTTGATTATTGACGGGGCAGATTTGATTATTGGGCGTTGGTGAATCAAGGTATGATTTTTTAACATCGTCACATTTAATTAAATCAAAAAAGCTAAAAGCTAAGAGCTAGGAGCGAAGAGCTAAGAACAGAAACACTTTGTACGTCATACTTGTCTTGAAAACCTTGTCATCTCGTTGATAATTTTAAGGCGATCATTTGTGGCCAACCTTGAAATCCTTATGAAATAAAGGACAATTTTAATTCACATCACGCGTACAATACAATTAAAAAGGAAGCTTCCTGACGGCTAATCATTGAAGCTTCCACAAGTTAAAAACTTATTTCATAGTATACCAATGACCAGTAGTAACGGAAATAATAGCGATCGCCTAGACAGAATTGAAGAAATTGTAGAATCTAATTCTCGGGCCATTCAAGCGATGTTGGAACAACAGGCAACAGATCGACTCAAGCGAGAAGAAGAAAAAGCCCAACACGAAGAAAGGATGGCTCGTTTAGAAGATACTGTAATCAGATTAGATGATACGGTAGCCAGATTGACTCGTATTGAAGAGGCTCAGAACAGAATGTTAGCGAGTATGGATGATGATCGCCCGACTGTTTTACGTAGATTGATGTCAATTGAGAACAAGGTTGATACTTTAATCGAACGTAATCAATAGTATTTTTCATGGTTGGGTTCATCCTCAACCAGTAATTTAAGCGAGTAACAATTAACTTTTCTGGGCTTTTGTAATTTGTTCTAGTATGGAAGTTGGCACTCCTTCTCTCAATAACATTTGCCAATAATTAAACAGATTGTGGGCAGTGGATTCACTGACTTCAAATAATAATCCTAATATCTGAAATGTTAGTTGATGTCTTAAATAAAATAAAGTCAAAACTATTTGTTCTTCTATTGATAGTTTAGCTGGCTTACCACTTCCAGCTTTAATAATTCTAACTTTTTGCTTTTCGATTTCTTCTTGTTTAATTTGATGTAGAGTTTTTCCCTGTTCAATTAATTGTTCAAATTCATCAAAAGTAATTCCTAATAATCTTTTAACTTCTCGCGGATGCTTTTGGATATATTCCCAGGTGTATTTTCTCATCTTTGATTAAAATCTACTTAGTCAATTTTTTTACTTTTGAAAAATAATAAAATCACAGTCATTTAAATCAAGACAGCTTTCTAAATTATCAATTTTAGCTTGTCCAGAACAACTAATAATCATTTCTTTATCTGAATTATTAGTAACAATTTGAGTGTCAAAACTACTTTTCAAAAGTTTTTCTTTCTCTTTAGTATGAAGATGTCTATGTTTCCAAGACTTTAAAAGCTCGAAAAAATTATCAATTTTCTGGTGCTTATTAATATGACTCTGACAACTTTTGATCATGATTCAATACTCTCAAACTCAACTTAGTTATTATTCTCTGTCGTTTGCTATATTACAGTTCAATCTGTAGCTTATAATTGAGAAAAAAGCCATCGCTCTAGAGCAAGAGATATGAAAAGCAGCGATCGCTTATTGTTTTGTTATGTCTACTTCTAGAAGATTTTCATTAAAAACGATCTCCGTAAACTTTTTTGCTTTTCATACATTCATCTATAGTCGCAGCAACTATTATGCAATAAGTTTACATTTCTTGACTTTTGAGAAGAGTGAGGATGAAGTTGGTTAGAATTTTATTTGTAGTCAAGTTTGATTTATTTTTGTCCCACTACATTAAGGTCTTGACTTTCTACCACAATAACTGGAATAGTACTAGTCTCTAAGACTGTTTGGGAAATTGAGCCGACTAACACTTCATTCCAACTACGATGTCCCCGTTTACCAATGACAATCTCTGCTACTTGGTAATTTTGGGCTAAATTGACAATTTCCTCTGATACTGAGCCTACAGTAGTCATAAATCGATAACGAATATCTGCAAGCATGGTTTGAGTTTTGACTTTTAGGTTGAGAATACTAGCAGCATCATTAACTTCTACAACGTGAAGGACAATAACTTCACCATCACTACGACGGGCTAATTCAGCAACTTTGAGCAGTACGGGAATGGCAAGGGGTGAGGTATCAACGGCAGCGAGTAAGATCAGGGGGCGTGCGATCGCAACTTTAGTAGGATCAACTTCACCTTTTTCGAGTAGTTTAGGTGCAAAAGTAGGAATCGCCCAAGCCCCTAAAGGTGCAGTTATGAGAATCGACAAGACTGCGATCGCTAAAATTGCTTCACCTCCAACAATTCCTTGAGCGAGGGGAATCGCGCCAATAGCTGCTTGCACCGTTGCTTTAGCGGAATTACCTGGTAATAAAAACAAACGTTCTCGCCATGTCCAATTACTGCCCAGGGTAGATAAATACCAGCCTATCATGCGCCCGATCAGTGTTCCCACTGCTAGAATTATTAGCCCAGGGATGAGGGTATCACCTAAAACATTGAGTTGGATATTCGCCCCTAACAGTACAAATAGGAAAATTTCTGCTACTACCCAAAGACAATCAAAACCCTGTCTTAAACGCCGTGCTAAGGGGGCATCCAATTCAATCAAGAAAAAGCCCGTTGTCATTACTGCTAAATAGCCAGAGAAAATTGGTAATTTTTCAGCGAGCACTATCAGTAACAGTGCCAAACCAGCAGCTATCAAAGAATCCTGAACTCCATTCTGTGTCCAATTTTGTTTGACTAACAGTAATACCAACAGTTGCGCCATTAACCAACCTACGGCAATACCTAAGCCAAGTTGCAGCAGAATTTGTAGGGGTAATAATTGTAGAGGAGTTAGGGTAATATTGCCAGGAAGGGTGATACCAACTATTTCCGCACCCGATAAAAAAGCTAATAATAGGCTAAATACTAATAACAGTAAGACATCAGACAGCGCACTACCCGTTAAAATGGCATCGGGAATCCCCTTACTAACACCCCAACCCAAGCTTTTGAGCCGTAACATTCCAGGTACAATTACCGCAGGAGATTCTGCACCAATAATACAACCTAATAATAATCCCGTTGCGAAGTCAAACTTCAGTAACCAAATAGCAGCCAGAGCAATGGCGATCGCTTCACAAGTTGCAGGCAAAAAGCCCAACCTTAAAGCCACAGTTCCCTGTTGTGCTAGTTTTTCGCGATCTAATCCTAAACCTGCTTTCATCAAAATGACCATCACCGCGATCGTTCTGAAAGCATCTGCTGATTTCAATACTTCAGAACCAATCACCTGAGCAACCTGGGGACCAAGAAGCATTCCAACTAACACCATGCCTACTAATGCTGGGGCTTTAGCACGGCGAGCAATTTGACCTACCAGAAAGCCCATTAACACAATCCAGAGAATACTCTCTAACACCAATTCCCCCTCATATCAATAAACTTCTGACAATAAAATCTGAAGTATTCATGAATATTAGTTGCTGTTATTTGTCGGGATTAGATAATATTTCTTGTAATTCCAACAATCCCACAAATCCTACAAAAAAAGTATAAATGCCGTAGGTTATAAAATTCTTATGAGAGGCGTTTGCTTTCAATGCAGCGATCGCACCTTCAATTAAATGTGCTATTAAAGCGATAGTCGCTAACCATAAAACAGGATAGAGTTGGCTTGGTAAAGAAGCATCGGTAGAGAGTAAATAAATCTGCCAAATTTCTAACCCCAAAGCGCAGGTAATCAAAATAGTAGATATTATTTTAATTAGATAGAATAATTTTTGCTTCATTTTTTAATTTGTAGTTGTGGCGATTGACGATAATCCGATTTTATTATTTTGTTTAAGATTACTCCTAGGTTTATTTATAGGTAAAGAAAACCTCAGACTATATGATACTTTAGACTGGGAACAGACAAGCGAGCGCGCACGGCGCACTTTACTCGAAGCTGATCGCTTTTCATCTAACAATTTTACCTATCCTGAATACTATACCAGTAAAGATTTTCATGGCATCAAAGGTGGATATTTAAACCCCATTGCACCTGTAACTTATGATGCCGTAACTCGGTTGGCTGCACCACCAAATGAAACAAAATTACGTCAACAGGCGATCGCAGCGATTAAAAGTCAACCACAACGCATTCTCGATCTCGGTTGCGGTACAGGTAGTTCAACTTTAAGCTTAAAACAAGCATTTCCCGAAGCCGAGGTGATTGGCTTAGATATTTCGCCCTATATGTTATTAATGGCTGAATATAAAGCTAAAAAAGCAAATTTAGCAATTTTATG
The DNA here is from genome assembly GCA_964393695.1 of uncultured Pleurocapsa sp. Taxonomy (GTDB): domain Bacteria; phylum Cyanobacteriota; class Cyanobacteriia; order Cyanobacteriales; family Xenococcaceae; genus Waterburya. The sequence continues at coordinate 6,816 of CAYMWC010000104.1, read as the reverse complement.
GCAACAAGGATTAGCAGAAGCCACAGGCTTTCTAGAAGATGAGTTCGATTTAATATCAGTTGCTTTTCTCTTTCATGAAACTCCAGTGCATATTTCTCAAGCAATTTTACAAGAATGTTTAAGATTACTAAAGCCTGGGGGACAGATAATTATTTTAGATGGTAATCAAAAAAAATTACGTCATAGTGATTGGTTGATTAAATTATTTCGCGAACCTTATTCTCAAGTTTATGCTGCGGAAAGTGTCGATACTTGGATGCAATATTTAGGTTTTGAAAAGGTTAAAACTAACTATGCAGGTTGGATTTCTCAAATTACCAGTGGTTTCAAAGTTATGAATTAGTTTTATTAGTATTTAATTTGTTTCTTAAAATATTCTTCGCTACTTCATAATCATCATTGAGTAGATAAGAAAAATGATAATAACTAGCTAAATAAAAATCACAATTAAATTTTTGATATCTATCTGCGATCGCTAAAAATCCATATCTAGCGTCAGATTCTTCTGTAAACCAATCTTGGTGATAAGAATCATGAATAAACAAGGTAATTGATTGTTTATCAATACTTAGCATTGCTCTAATAATTGATAGAAATGGATGATGTTTTCGCTCTACTGGTAATAAAATAAATTTATTTTCGTATTCAATAAATTCGGCTAAATCCTCTTCTGTACTGTGATAAAAAGAGTTATTTTCAGGTAAAGTAATAAAGCTATTCCAACTTAGGAAAAATTCATGTTTAGCATCAAAACCATAATCAACATCTAATCTCCATCTTTCGCGTTGGCTTAAGTCGATAACAACTTCTTGAGGTAAATCCGTTAATTTCATTGCGCTCTAAAATCAATTAACAACTTAAACAGTACTATAGCAATTCTCGGTTGAGTGAGGTACACCTTGGTGATGCGAGGCAATAGGCAATAGGCAATAGGCAATAGGCAATAGGCAATAGGTAAAATGTACCTCATTAATTTGAGAAGAGCTATACTATAGATTGGTTAATAATTTAATTGGCTAAAGATTCAGGAGACTCGGTAATTACTTTCAACCGTACAACTTGCTCGCCTTCTTCATCTAAAGGTACTTCAATAATGTCATTGGTAAGAGATTCCAAACAGGTTAAAAGCGATCGCAAGTGAGGATTAGATGCTCCTGTTTCCACATACAGGCGATCGGCAGCATTACCCATTCGTTTCCAGGTAGTATAGAGTTTACCGACAGTTTGCTCTAAGGTTGTTGCTTGTTTAACCAAATCCGCAGCCGTATTAATACAATCTAGTCTTAAAGCTTCTTCTAGTGCTAATTCCATGTCCACTGCTTTATCTCGCAGGGTTTGTACTTGAGCAGCAGCATCCAAATATTTCGCCAGGTTTTTTGCCTCGGTAGTCATTAATTTGACTGTATCGATATCAGGACTTTCGGTTATTTCTTTTTTAATTTCAACTAAGTGCGAGTCAGGTAATTTTTCCATTTCTCGCACTAAAGGGGCAAGATGACGGGCAGGTAACGACCCTTCTGCTGCTTTTTCTTTAATCTCATCAGGGAGTAATTCTGAACTCATCGCCGTCCATTCATCCGAGAGTTGTTTAACTTCCCGACGGGTAATGCGATCGCCTTTTTGAGCAGCTTCACTGACTAACTGTTGTATCTCTGGAGCAGCCTTAGCGGTTTCGACAAATGCTCGTTTACTAAAGTTATTAATACTATCAGGATCTAACTGTCCATCCGCTAACAAAGTATCGGCACTGTTTGCTAGTTGAATTAAAGCATATGCTTGAGATTTAGTAATTTCGCGGTCTTTTAACCAATTTAAAAAGCCTGCTCCTCTACCTTCACCGCCTTTCTTTTCCCTGTCACGAATAGAGCGTAAAACCCGACCTCGCCAGATATCTGTCTGAAGATCAAAGCGATCGCATATTTTCCAGATCGTATCTAATTGATTTTGAAAATCCGCTTCCTGAATCTCTTCATCTTCTGGATCGGGCAAATTAAAATTAAAATCTGCGGGAATTTCCAAAGCAGCAATAATTTCTTCTTGCGAGAATCCATTTTCATTAACTAGGGTAACTTCACTCATGCGGGGCAAAATATAGCAGTAAAAAGCAGGTTAGCACAAATTGCGATCTCTTCAATTGCAAGATCTTCACTTAAGTTATCATGCCAAGTATTCTGATTGATAGCGTCTTAACACTTCGATTGAATATGCAGAATGACTCAGGGCAGATTATCTCAGTTAATTTTGTTAAAGAAAGAGAAGAAGCATATAAGCGTATTTATCAGCGATCGCCGATTGTTTCTAGTCATTCTGTTGGTTGGGAATCCTTGGGTATTGCTTACGACTGGTATCCTGTCGAAAAAGTACCGAAAATTATTTCTAAGCAACATGGGATTGGCATTTTTACCGACGTGCCATCACCCTGCATTACAGAAAGACAAATAGGTAGCAGTTTTAAACGGGAAGAAGTTGTCCAGGGTAGTTTCGTAATTATCCCTGCAAATACCAGTCAGTATGCAGAATGGAATCAGGGCAGTGGCGCATTAACTATTGCGATTGACCCAGCAGCATTTGCTCAAACTATCTACGAAGTAGTCGATCCAGACAAAATTGAACTCTTACCTCAATTTGCCACTACCGATCCTTTTATCTATCAAATCGGTGTAGCACTTAAATCGGCTTTATTTAAACAGAGCGATCGTAGTCGTCTTTACGCGGAGACTTTAGTTAACACCCTCATTCTGCATTTATTAATGAGTCCTCATTATTTCTTGCAGCTATGTGACATCCTCCCGACGCTGAATCAAATAGATTACAGCGCGGGCTTCCCAACATCACTGCTAGGCATTGCTAACCCATGCCACTTATCTAGGCAAAATGCCCCCGACAGCCCGACTTGATAGCCAATTTCTTTCCCCCAGAGTCCCTGGGTACTATGCTTTTCTATACCTCGATTACATATTTCTTGTGCTGAAGCAATATCTCTATCTACTGGTTCATCTACTCCGTAACCGCACTCATGGCAAATATGATATCTGTCCTTAAGTTCTTTTCTCACTTCAGAGCGACAATTTGGGCAAACTTGACTTGTTCCTCTATGGTCTACTTGATCTACAAAGACTCCTCTACGTTTACCCACATATTTGAGTATTTGTCGGAACTGACCGAAAGCAGCATCTAAGGTATGCTTACCCAAGAAACCTTTAGCCATAATTCTAAAGTCACAATCCTCAACAAAGATTGTATCTGCCATATCGCAGAGTTTATGAGCAAGCTTGAATTGATAATCTTGGCGCTGCCAAGCAATATGATTATGCATCGCTTCTACTTTCAATCTTGCTTTTTCGTAGTTAGCAGAACGTTTATTTTTCTTGGACAAACGTTTTTGTAGCACTTTGAGCCGACGGTAACTTTGCTTGAAAAATTTACTTGGTTGTTCTACTACTCTATCTGAAGTCGCACAGTAAGAAAGTAACCCGACATCTACCCCGATACAATGACCATTTGGCGTTGGTTCTGGAATTGAAATATCCGACTGAATCGATACAATAGCAAACCACCCCTTAGCTTTTTTAAGAATTCTTACTTGTTTTACCAGAAAATTATCAGGTATTGGTCGATGTAAGTTGATTGGCACTTTCCCTAACTTGGGAATTTGTATCTGCCCAACCCCCCTGCCTTCGGCATCCCCCCTATTAGGGGGGATTACAGGGGGGTTTTTGAACTGAGGAAACAAAATTGATTTCATCTGTCCAAATTTCTTGAATCGGGGAAATCCGTATCCTCGCTTTTGAAAAAAGTCCCAAGCATCGTGCAACCTTCTTATATTGGTTTGCAGCACTTGAGATGGAACAGAAGCAAGTCTTGGGAATTCTTTCTTTGCCTTGGGTAAATTGTTTTGCTGTTGATGATATCCAGGGAACGGATAATCAGCACTCATGATGTATTCAGACTCCAAGCTACACCTATCTATTTGGCACTTCCGAGATGCTATCCAATCTTTTAGCTCTCTAAGTGCGTAGTTATATGATGCGCGACAGATATCAAGCCACTCGTTGAGTGATTCTTGCTGTCGGGCATCTGGGTAGATTCGATAGGTATAGTTGAGTATCATGCCAATAATTTTACCATACTTTTATTTTATGGTAAATTCCCAAGCAGCGAGGCATCGAACGACGCGAAGCTAATCCTTTAGGACTCTTGCTTGGCTTGAGGTGTCCATGTATCCCGACGCTCAATCGAAGATTAGAGCGCGGGACTTATAGCCCCTCAAACTCCCCGACAGTTAAACAAAGTACGGGCATTACTCCCCATCAATATGTTATCCGTTGTCGTATTGAACGAGCTAAAAACTTAATGAGACAGAGTAAATTATCTATTGCTGAAATAGCAACTCAAGTAGGTTTTGTCGATCAAAGTCATTTTCATCGTTATTTTAAGCGTTTGGTGGGTGTTACACCTAAAACTTATCGAAAGATACAATAGGCATAGCGATCGCTCTGACTATGTAAAAAACAATCCAAGATAATAAAGCAAATTGATTAAACTTCAAGACAATAAACATAACCTTCACTTCGATATTGAAGAATTTGGCGATCGCGAGTTGATAAGATTAAATTATTAATCCTGGCAGTAGCAACTATAATTCTATCTGCGGGATCGCCATGAAATTCTCCTGGTAAAAAGCTACTTTCGATAGCTATTGCTGGAGTTAGCAGTGATAAATTTACTCCTGGTTGGCTTAGACTATCTTCTACCCATTGATGTATCGATTTGGATAAAGTTACTCTACCTTTAGCAACTAACATTGATAATTCCCACACAGAAATTGCTGAAATAAATACTTTACCTTGGTTTCCAGCTTGATTAATCTTGACAATTACATCTTCAGATAATTCCTTAGATCCTTGAAAAAGCCAAATCCAAGTATGAGTATCTAGCAATATGCCTTGCTCAAGTTTAGACATCTACTGACCAATCTTCGTCAATACCTTCAACAATATCGCCTTTAATTTCAACTGTATTCGCCAAACAACCAAATAAAGAATATGTTTCATCTTCAATAGGCGTTAATTTAGCCATTGGTTTACCGTGTTTAGTGATAATTATCGGCTGTTTTGTTTGGTTAACGCGATCTATCAGTTTTAAGCAGTGGGTTTTGAATTCTCCTGCACCTATTTGATGGTTTGCTTCCGTCATTTTTGGTTATGGTTATATATCTATAGTCATATTAATGATATCATTTCTTTAATAGACTCTAAGCCAGCGATTGCTCTGACTAGGTAAAAAAACAATTACACTGAAATATATAAACAGATTTTTATTACTATTAAAAAGTGATATTGAATGAGTAATCCGATTATTGAAACTGATTTAGCTGAAATATTAGGGCAAATTAATCAAAAGCTCGACAAACTTTCAGGAGAGGTTACAGGGTTAAAAATTAAACTCACAGAAGAAGTTACAGGGTTAAAAACTGAGGTAAAAGTAGGTTTTGCTGAAGTTAAAGGTGAAATTAAAGCTCTAGATGCCCAAGTAGAACAATTAGACAAGAGAATAACTAACTCAGAATTGACTAATCGGCGACAGGTTTCTCGGGAATTGCTTGGGCAATAACCGACGACATGATTGTGTATCGTGGCAGTCGAACTGTCCAAGGTTGTAAGACTTATTACAATGAGCTAATCACTTTGATTGATCCAGAACATCGAATCCGCACAACACAACTTTTTGAAGATGGAGTCTATAAACTCGTGACCATGATTGAAGAAACAAAATCTACTGACCAGAATATCCAAAAATCAGAAGAATATACAAGATAGTTACTCAGCAAGTATTTCATAATGATCGATATAAATCGAGTAAAGCGATCGCTATGAAACTTAAAAATCAAATGTATGAAGGTGCGCCCTGGTGCATCGGCAGATACGACAGCTTTGAAGTTAATCAACCCAAGTTAATTACTCTTTTGGGTCATGATTATGTAATTTGGCGAGATGAAACGGGAAATTTAAACGCCATAGATAACATCTGCCCCCATGCTGGAGCAAACTTAGCTAAGGGTGGATATATTGTAGATTTTCAAGGTAAAGATTGTTTAGCCTGTCCCTATCACGGTAATAAAGTTCAGTTTTTTGGCGATGGAAAAGCAGTCATCGATGGCAAGATATCTAATCAAGCTATTCAAACAGTATTACCATTACAAGTTGTAGATAGTTTGGTTTGGACTTATGGACTTAGCTGGCAAGATCAAGATGGAAAATTAGCTGCTCAACCTATCGAACCAAAACTGCCTATTCCAGACTATAGCAATGTTCCTAATTTGACTAAATCTCATCCTCAACTAAAACTAGAGGAACTTAATCATATTTACTCTAAGTCACAATCAGTTGATTGTAATATTTCTCAAGCTATCTGGAATATTCATGACGGCGAACACTTTGCAGGTACGCATCGAAATACCATGCTATCCAAAGAGATAAAAATCGATAATTTAACTCAAGATGAGCATAAGCTTTCCTGGAAGCTAATTCTCCATAAAAGAAGTGATCGCGCCGTCAAAAACAACAAAATGAATTTGCTGGTAGAAAAGGAATTTATTCAGAGTTTCAATACCTTCCTACCCAGTTTGGCAGTTGTTACCCTCGAGTACAGAAAAAAGATAATTGTAGGTATCGTTACTCTATATCCAGAGTCTCCCCATAAAGTTAGATTGTGCTTAGATAGCTACACAGATTTAGAGTTTACCTGGTGGCAAAAACTGATTAACCTGAGTTCGGGTTAAGCAGATTGAGGTAAAAGCCAATCAAGACGAAGACT
>CAYMWC010000103.1:0-18542 GCA_964393695.1 uncultured Pleurocapsa sp. | reverse complement strand
TAACTGGTTTGCCCACTGCTGCTACTGTCCCTTATAAACCTGCAAACCGCTGTAACTATGTGGATTTTAATTTAACTAAAGATTAAACAAACCCAAAAATAAGATTTTAAGTACTTTTTTGTAATTATCATTATAATGATAACAAAGCTCTAATAATTAACTATAGACTTATTTGTAGAGCTACAAAATATCAAATAAATAATTAATATTGGCTAGACATCAATATTATATTTTTAATTTGGTTAATTAGTATTAAAAATCCAGATGCTAGAAAATTTACTCCCACCATTAAACGATCATAATTTACCTTATCCCGATACTATTCATCCTATTGTGGTTCATTTTGTCATTGCAATGGTATTGTTTGCCTTTTTTTGTGATGTAGTAGGATATTTTAGTAAAAACTACAAATTATATGAAGTTAGCTGGTGGAATATGTTTTTTGCTACTATTTCCATCTTTATAGCTATTGTTTTTGGACAAATAGAAGCAGGGCTAGCGATCGCCTATGATGCCGTCGAACCAGTATTAAATTTACATAGTATTATTGGCTGGTCATTATCGGGAATCATTGCAGCTATCACTGGTTGGCGTTACGTAATTCGTTTGCAAGATCCCAAAAGAATGCCTATGGCCTATCTCGGTATGGGATTACTGTTAACAGGTTTAGTATTTTATCAAGTGTATCTTGGGGATGAATTGGTCTGGGTATACGGCTTACATACAGTTCCTCTAGTTGAAGCAGTAAGAGAAGGAATTTTGTAATATTTGTCCTTTGTCCTTTGTCCAATGACGGGCGCAAGCCCTTCGGGTTCAACAGTTTGCTTATGTCGGTGAAACCGCCCACCGCAACTGTTTCACCTTGCGCCCCTACAAATGACTAATAACCAATAACCAATAACAATGAACTCCGAATTAATCAATCAATTACAATTAGGGGCGAACGGTCTTCCTTACCCAATCCCCATTCATCCCAACTTAGTCCATCTCACTTTAGGCTTATTTATCATCGGTATTGCCTTTGATGTCGTTGGGGTATTATTTCCCTTTGATAAAGTTGTCTTCAAATATTTAGCCATACCCGCCACCCGTGCCAATTTCTTTGACGTGGGTTGGTACAATATGCTAGCTGCTGCGATCGTCACCTTTTTTACTGTGGGATTTGGCTTTTATGAAATCATGCTAGTAGATTCCCCCCCAGATATCAAAAGTGCCTGGGGTTTAGGCGCAATGGAAACAATGCTATGGCATGGAGTCGGAGGCGTATTTCTCTTAGCTGCAATTGTGACTATGACTGTCTGGCGTGGTTTCCAGCGTTATATCTGGCGTAATGATACCAGCCGACAAGTACAGTGGCGGTATTTATTAGCTGGCTTAGTAATTATGTTGATCATGTATCTGCACGGTACTTTAGGGGCGCAACTAGCTGCTGAATTTGGCGTTCATAATACCGCAGGAAATTTATTACGGATGGGACAAGACCCCAATACTCTACTAAGATGAGGTTTGTTTGTGAGAATTACGAGAATTATAACTATTAGTGCGATCGCTTTGGTTTTGGCAATAATCAGTATTTGGATGGGACAGGTATCCTATTCTTGGTTTCCTCCCCAAGCCTCAGAGGAAGCGGTTTTAATCGATAATTTATTTAGTTTATTGACTACCATTGGGACGTTTATTTTCCTGGGCGTTACCGTAGCAATTATTTATAACATTATCGTCCATCGGGTAGGTAGATACGATACCAGTGATGGCCCTCCCATAGAGGGAAATGTGACCCTAGAAATAGTTTGGACAGCCATTCCTTTGCTGATTGTTTTTGGGATTGCTGCTTTTAGCTATCAAACCTACGACCAAATGGATTTACATGGGCCGACAGAAATAGCTCATTTACCCCAAGTAATTGAGTCAGCTTATGCAGATATGAGATCGATAACTCCAAAGATGACTAACATCGAAGTAGATTCCAAACAATGGGCTTGGGTGTTTCGCTATCCCCAAAAAAATATTACTAGCACCGAATTACATTTACCAGTAGATCGACGAGTTCATTTAAAATTGCGATCGCAGGATGTAATTCATGGCTTTTATATTCCTGCATTTCGAGTCAAACAAGATATCATTCCCGCCAAAACCATCGATTTTGAATTTACTCCCATTCGGATTGGTAAATACCGCCTCCGAGATTCCCAATATAGCGGTACTTACTTCGCTGCCATGCAAACCGATGTCGTCGTTGAATCCCCAGAAGATTACGATCGCTGGTTAAACCAAGCAGCCAAACAAACCCCTACCCCCGCACCCAATCAAGCAGCTAGCGAATACGCCCAAAGAGAACAAAGATCTGCTTCTGCTGCATGGCAAACCGTCGTACCTGCACCCTCACCGATGGTTAATTATCATCCGTGATTTAAGTAATAAGTAAGTAGTTGTAGCTACTAACGACTAACGACTAACAACTAACAACTAACAACTATCTAATAAATGACCACCACCACACCCCAAGAACTAATTCCCAAAACGCCACCGAATTGGCGCAAATACTTTAGCTTTAGCACCGATCATAAAGTAATTGGGATTCAATATCTAGTTACCTCATTTTTCTTCTTTCTCCTGGCCGGTATCTTTGCCATGATTATGCGGGGTGAGTTGATTACTCCCGAACCAGATTTACTCGATCGCACAGTATATAATGCCCTGTTTACCATGCACGGCACGATTATGCTGTTTGGTTGGACATTTCCCGCCCTAGTAGGATTGTCTAATTATCTTGTTCCCTTAATGATTGGGGCGAGGGATATGGCGTTTCCTCGTCTGAATGCAGCAGCATTTTGGATGGTTCCCGTCGTCGGTATTTTATTCATCCTCAGTTTCCTCGTCCCTGGAGGCCCTTCCCAATCTGGTTGGTGGGCATATCCCCCCGTCAGTCTCCAGAATCCTACGGGAAATCTGATTAATGGTCAATTTCTCTGGATCTTGGCGGTAGCCATATCTGGAGTATCTTCCATTATGGGGGCATTAAACTTCGTTACGACCATTGTAAGAATGCGCGCCCCTGGTATGACTTGGTTTCGTACCCCTGCTTTTGTCTGGACGGTAATGGCAGCCCAAATCATTCAACTCTATGGTTTACCTGCATTAACGGCTGGTGCGGTCATGCTGCTGTGTGACTTAACTTTTGGTACGGCATTTTTCGATCCTGCCCAGGGAGGCAACCCAGTTTTATTCCAGCATTTCTTCTGGTTTTATTCCCATCCAGCGGTATATGTCATTATTTTGCCTGTATTTGGTATTTTCTCCGAAATTTTTCCAGTTTACGCTCGTAAACCCCTCTTTGGTTATAAAGTCGTTGCCATTTCTTCCCTAATCATCACTGGCTTAAGCGGTATCGTCTGGGTACACCATATGTTTGCTAGCGGTACTCCTGGCTGGATGCGGATGGTCTTTATGGCTACCACGATGTTAATTTCCGTTCCCACAGGAATTAAAGTTTTTGCCTGGGTGGGAACAATTTGGGGCGGTAAACTGCGTCTGGATACTCCGATGTTATTTGCTTTAGGCGGATTAATTAATTTCGTCTTTGCAGGTATTACAGGCATCATGCTTTCTTCTACTCCCATTGATATTCACGTTAACAACACCTATTTTGTTGTGGGACACTTCCACTATGTCCTTTATGGTGCAGTGGTATTTGGTATTTACGCAGCAATCTATCACTGGTTTCCGAAAATGACAGGGAAAATGTACTACGAAGGCTTAGGTAAACTGCACTTCTATTTAACCTTTGCTGGTACAGCCCTTAACTTCCTGCCTATGCACCCCGTAGGTTTAATGGGAATGCCCCGCAGAGTTGCATCCTACGATCCCGAATTTGCCTTCTGGAATGTCTTAGCTAGTCTGGGGGCGTTTTTACTCGGTATTTCGACAATTCCCTTCCTCTTAAATATGGTTAGTTCTTGGATTTCAGGCAAACCAGCAGGTAATAACCCCTGGCGAGCGATCGGCTTAGAATGGCTCATTTCTTCTCCCCCTGACGTAGAAAACTTTGAAGAAATACCCATTGTTATCTCCGAACCTTATGGCTATGGGAAGAATGAACCGTTGACGGAGAATATGGGTTAGTCATTAGTTATTAGTAGGGGCGAACGGCCGTTCGCCCGTACAGTTATTAGTTATTAGTTATTAGTTATTTGCGATCGCTTTTAATGATTAATTACAAGATAGAAAATTGTTGGTAGCAAGGTTATGAACAGTGACTTAACAGAGCAAATACAACATGACTTCGATCGCATCGCTTTATTAAGTCCAAAACTATGGGATCATAACAATCACTACCACTCTTTTTTACTCAATCGATTACCGAAACAAGGCAACATAGTTTTAGAAATTGGTTGTGGAACGGGTGAATTTTCTCGTCTTTTGGCTCAACGTTTTAAGCAAGTTATTGCTATAGATTTATCGCCAAAAATGATTGAGGTTGCCCAACAACATTCTCAGGGATTTGATAATATTAACTTTCAAGTTGCTGATATTTTGCAATGGCAGTTTCTAGAAAAATTTGATGCGATCTCTTCTATAGCAACAGTTCATCATTTACCCTTAGAAACTTTATTGCCCAGTCTAAAAGCTACTTTAAGTCCTGGTGGTAAATTGGTAATTTTAGATTTAACTAAATACGAATATCCCGAAGATATTTTAAGAGAGATAATTTCTGTAGCCTTAAACTGGATTCTTCAAATACTAAAAAATAGAAATATCCAATCAACTCAGGAGGAAATAGAAGCCTGGAAAAAACATTTTATTACAGATGAATATCTTACCTTAACAGAAGCAAAAAAAATCTATCGAAACTTTCTCAAAAAATCAAAAATCAAAAACCATTTGTTTTGGCGTTATTCAGTTGTTTGGCAAAAGCCTTTGTTGTCAAAATAACCAAAAAAACACTAACCACCAATTGTAAGGTGGGGCGATGCCCCGATCTACTTAACAACTAACCACTAACCATTAACAATTATGACCAGTTTAGACCCTACTTTAAACCAAGAAGAATTAACTCAATCCAGTCACGCAGCCCACGAACATGAAGATAATAGAATGCTGGGCTTTATTATCTTCCTGCTTTCCGAAAGTGTGATATTTCTCAGTTTTTTTGGGGGATATATTATCTATAAAACTACTATGGTAGACTGGCTTCCCCCTGGCATTGAAGGGTTGGAAGTTAGAGATCCTGCGATTAATACTGTGGTGTTAGTTTCCAGTAGTTTTGTAATTTATATTGCCGAAAAGTTTTTACACAAAGAAAATCTCTGGGGTTTCCGCATCTTTTGGCTGCTAACAATGGCAATGGGTAGCTATTTCCTCTACGGGCAAGCATTGGAATGGATGAGCCTCAAATTTGGTTTTACTTCTGGTGTTTTTGGTGGAACTTTTTATCTGTTAACAGGCTTTCATGGTTTGCACGTTTTCACGGGAATCCTATTACAAACTATTATGTTAATTCGTTCTTTTTTGCCTAATAATTACGAAGGAGGACAGTTTGGCGTAGATGCTACTTCTTTGTTTTGGCACTTTGTTGATGTGATTTGGATTATTTTGTTTATTTTGATTTATGTTTGGCAATAATTTATATATTTCATTGCGATCGCTTTAAAATAAATCTGGTTGCAGGTTGAATGACTATTAAAATTGAAAAAGTTAAAGGACTTTCTGTTATTAAACTGAAACCATTGATTGAAGACAGTCAAGATCGAGGTTTTTTCTTTGTTCAACGTCTTCTTGATGAATGGATAGCAAAAACTAGACGATCGCGAGGCACAATTAATATTCAATCCAAAATGCGATCGCTATTTTGAATATTTATAACCTATTAATTAATCATTAAAACAACAAACCAATAACAAAGGACAAAAAAATGATTATCGACGACCAATTTTACGATGTAATTATTGTTGGCACTGGTGCAGGTGGTGGGACACTAACTCGCAAATTAGCTGAGGCTGGTAAGAAAATTCTGGTATTAGAAAGGGGAGAATTTACGGAAAAAGAAAGTTCGGAATTAGTGGAGGACGAACTATTTAAAAAAGAAGATTATCATGCCTCAGAACAATGGTACGATCGCACTGGCGAACCCTTTTATCCTCAAACCAGTTATTGTGTGGGGGGTAATACTAAAATTTATAGTGGGACGTTATTACGTCTGCGTGAAAAGGATTTTGAGTTAGTTCAACATCAAGAAGGGATTTCTCCTGAATGGGGCTTAAAATATCAAGATTTTGCACCTTATTATACTGAAGCAGAAAAACTCTATCAAGCACATGGCAAAGCAGGAGATGACCCCACCGAACCCCCTAGAAGTGAAGATTATACCTATACTCCAGTTGAACGCACCCCTCAAATTCAAGAATTAGGCGATCGCTTGTCTCAATACGGGCTACATCCTGCTTATCTCCCTATCGGTATTGGTGATGAAGGGCGAACAGACTCCGAAGATACGGGGGTAAGTCCTGCCATTAAAGCTGGTGGCGATGTAACTTTAAAAACTTCAGCCAAAGTTATAGCTTTACATACTAATCCTGCGGGAACTGAAGTAAAAGCCGTAGAAGCTCAAATAAACGGACAATCCTATCTATTTATGGGACATATAGTCGTACTTTCCTGTGGTGCGATTAACTCTGCTGCCCTATTATTGCGATCGGCAAATGAAAAACATCCCAAGGGATTGGCGAATAGTTCTGATTTGGTGGGACGCAATTTGATGAAACACTTGATGACGGTAATTTTACAGCAATCTCCGCAACCGAATTCAGGCTTGTTTCAACGGACGATGTATATCAACGATTTCTATTGGGGTGATGAGGATTTTCCCTACCCGATGGGACACATCCAAGATACGGGGGGGATTTTGCAAGACGTAATTTTTTCCGAATCTCCACCACTATTATCCATCGCTGCCAAACTAATGCCAGGGTTTGGTTTGAAACAATTAGCAAAACGTTCGATTGGTTGGTGGTTACAAACAGAAGATTTACCCGATCCCAATAACCGTGTTTACGTAAACGGAGAGAAATTACATCTCGACTATACTGCTAACAATTTAGAAGCACACGATCGCTTATTATATCGTTGGCAAGAAGTTCTCAAAGCTACCGATAAACAATCTCGTGGTATTCATCCTTACGGTAGCACTCCTATTCAAATCGTAGCTCATCAATGCGGTACTTGTCGTTTTGGGGTTGATCCCCAGTCTTCAGTACTAGATCTCAACTGTCGCACCCACGATATAGATAATCTCTATGTTGTAGATAGCAGTTTTTTCCCTTCTAGTGCTGCTGTCAGTCCTGCTTTAACAGTTATTGCCAATGCTTTGAGGGTAGGAGATAAATTAATTGATAGACTGGCTTAATAGACCTCTTAACATGAATAGAGCAAAAATGAGAAAAGTAAGTTAGAACTCAGAAAAACTAATGACTCCAAAAAAATCAGCAAGCTACAAGTAAAAGAATTTAAGCGTCTGTCCTAAAGGATACCACCATCTCTTGGCAAGCCGCTCCGCATATGTGGAGTCAAGCCAGATGTATTTGCCCAAATGGTAGAAGTGTTAAAACCTAAATTACCAAAATTAAGACAAAGAGGTGGACAACCTAAATTAAGAGTAGAAGACCAGTTACTAATAACTTTAGAGTAAGCTTGTACGCATTTAAATTGTGTATGATGACCTTAGACAATAAACCATTAAACTCTCTCCCTGTCTCTTTATCACCCCGTCACCCCGTCAATCTCAAGCAACAAATTAAATACCTGGCAGCTTACTGGAGGGAGTATCGAACCTACTTTCATATTGGTCAATCCTGGGGAGTTGATTCATCAACTGTCTGTCGAATAGTTCACCTTTAATCTAAGTTCAAAATTGCTGATAAAAAGCGATCATCTTCTCCCTTAAACAGCTAGACAATTAAATCTTAGAGATGTTAACATCTGCTTGATTTACAAACCAACTATCGCGATTTTGAGAACCGATTGGTTCGCTCAACACTACTAAATAGAGATCGCCTTTTTCTTCATAAGAAAGCAAGTAATAAGTTTCCTTTTCTTCTAGTTGATACCAAGCCGTACCATTTCCTTCAGGGTCTTTTTCTTGTAAAGTAGCTATTTCCTCTTCGTTAACCATAAATGGCGTGCCAGAAGAATTACTAACCTGTAATTTTTTTTCAATATTCCAGCGTTTTTCAAAGCTATTTTTCAAATCTTGGGGAATTGTTTCATGGATAAAAATTAGAGCATCTTCTTGATGAGAATTGGCTGTTTTCACTCCTTTATAAGAACCAGGTAAATTTTGAAATTCAATTGGTAATTCTTGAGGATTTTTCCCATTCTGCCATCCCGGCCGCCATTTATTGGTAAACTTCTCGATAATTTCCTTGCCATCATCTAGTTCTGATTCAATATTTCTTTGCAGCCATTTTAAAGCATCTCGTTGGATTGTCTGTTGTTGTGAAGAATTATATTTAGCATAAGATACAAACGCATCTCTTAAGAAGCTAGGAGTTAATACTTTTGAATTAACCATGATAATCTTTACCCAAATGTATATTAGAGGTTGACAAATTGACTGTTACTAATTGTCATTAACAACAGGTAGAAGCATTTGTACCTTGCTAAATGCGAGCTAAATTTATCCAAAAATCGAGGTTTTTAAACAAGATTTTCTAGATAAAAGAATAAGAAAAGATTGTAAAAGAAGGGCTTAATAGTATGTCTTGGCTTTTAGCGGTTTACAATTAGTGGTGAGTTGCAATCCCAAATATTTATACCTTATACGAAGCAACTACTGATTGGTATGAATTTAGGACTTACCAGGAATTTAAGGCTAAAAGTTAATAGCTATTGAATGAGGTTAAACCCTTAATAACTCAGGTTGTTCGAGTTATAAAAAACAATCTTTCTAGAGCGATCTCACATTATGGGTTAGAAGATTTAAAATCTTACAATAAAATGTGTGAATTTCATTAAAAAGAAGCTTTTTTTCCAAAATCTCGTCCGTTTCTTTCTATCGTAAGTATTACGGTAATACTCTGAGGATAAGAAATAGAAACTTTCTAGGGGTATATATTAATGCATTCTTATGAATCACCTTAGCAACTAATATTCATATTTTTAGTAGCAGTTACTACCAATTGACAAAATTATTTTTATAATTGTGAATAGATTAAGTTTTGTTATTTTTGTTTTTAAAATATAAATATTAATCACAAATATGCGATCTTGAATTTTTTAATCAATTGAGTAATTAATGAAATCATGAGTACAAAATCATCGTTTAAAAATGCAAACAAATGAGGCTCTCCTAGAGTAGCTATGATAATTTAATACTAAATAAGCTATAAAAGCCTTTGCCAACAAGGTTTTTAAAAATCCCAAAAAGCAATTTTAATAAAAAAGGCTTTTTGTTTGGTTGAAATTGCTGTTATTCAAGCGATTGAGCTTCTTTTAGCTATTCTTTTACTATAACCAGTCTAGGAGAGCCACAAATGATTACTTCAAACTCAGTTTTATCTTGATTTATAGCTTTAATTATCATTGGCTACAAGCTTCTATGTTAAATACCCGTACTTTTGATGAAAAATACTCGTACCTAAACCCCAGAAAAAATTTGTTCAACCCATTATAACTAGGTTTGGCCCCTTCAAGTACCACTTTAATTAATCTAATCGGCGTCTAAAAAAAATCCCTGCAAAAAATTATCTGATATAAATTTTTTAAGCTAGACCAACAGTACACAAATAACTTTTTGTCACTTGTTGTTCGTCATTGGTTATCTGTATTTAATGACCAATGATCGAGAACTCATAACTAAAATTAAGAACTAAATAACTGAATTTAGGAGAATTAAATGAAAATAGGTATTCCTAAAGAACAAGAGTTAGGAGAGCTTCGAGTAGCTCAAGTTCCTGATACCGTATCCCGTTTGGTCAAACAAGGTTTTGAGGTTTGGCTGGAGACAGGTGCTGGTATGGGTGCGGGTTATGATGATCTTGCCTACGAAACAGCAGGAGCAAAGATAATTAGCGATCGCGCTACCCTCTGGCAAAATGCAGATATTGTACTCAAAGTTAATTTCCCTGGCAAACAGGATGGTTATGCAGAAATAGATTGGCTCAAACCTGAAGCAACTTTAATTAGCTTCCTCAATCCTTTAGGTAATCCCAGTCTGATTCAGCAACTAGCGCAAAAGCAAATTACAGCTTTGAGTATGGAGTTAATTCCCCGTTCGACTCGCGCTCAAAGCATGGATGCGTTGTCATCCCAAGCTAACATTGCAGGTTATAAATCAGTGTTGCTAGCAGCAGCTAGTTTACCGCGCATTTTCCCGATGATGACTACCGCAGCAGGAACGATCCCACCAGCGAAAGTATTAGTATTGGGTGCTGGGGTGGCAGGGTTACAAGCGATCGCCACAGCGCGAAGATTAGGTGCAGTAGTTGAAGCCTTTGATATTCGTCCCACAGTAAAGGAAGAGGTTCAAAGCGTTGGGGCAAAATTTATTGAAATTAACCTGGAAGAAGATACTGTCGCCGAAGGTGGTTATGCCAAACAGGTTTCGGGAGATATCCAAGAGCGCATTCGTCAAGGTTTAAGCGAATATATCACCAAAGCTGATGTGGTGATTACCACGGCTCAAGTACCAGGCAAAACCGCACCTTTATTAATTACAGCCGAAACAGTGGCAGAAATGAAACCAGGCTCAGTAATCGTGGATCTGGCAGCCGAAACAGGGGGAAACTGTGCTTGTAGTGAAGTTGGTAAAAACGTTAATTACCAAGGAGTAACAATTATTAGTCCGACAAATTTACCCAGTACTGTACCTGTCAATACCAGTCAAATGTACGCCAAAAACCTTTTAAACCTGGTGAAATACTTAGCCAAAGACGGAGAATTACAGTTTGATTTTGACGATGACATTACTAACAGTGCTTGTGTTACCTATGGCGGAGAAATTCGTAATGAACGAGTAAAAGAACAGTTATTAGTCGTTAGTGGGTAGGGGCGTATCGCGATACGCCCTTACAGTAATCGACCGTACCCAATAAATGACAAAAATAGGAGTCAATTACATGGAAGCAGGTTTACTTACAGGTTTAGTAGTTTTTGTTTTGGCATCATTTGTCGGGTTTGAGGTAATCAATAAAGTTCCCCCGACGTTGCACACCCCTTTAATGTCTGGTGCTAATGCTATTTCAGGTATCGCTGTGGTAGGTGCATTGTTAATTACAGGTAGCCGAGACTGGAACTTAGTCACGATCTTGGGTTTTATTGCCGTCATTTTAGCCACTGTTAACGTTGTCGGTGGTTTTTTAGTAACGGACAGAATGCTGCAAATGTTTAAGAAGTAAAGAGGCATCATGAATACATATTTAAACACAGGCATTGAACTAGCTTACTTAACTGCTGCTGCCCTATTCATTTTGGGATTAAAAAAATTAGGTTCTCCCGCTACTGCCCGTAAGGGTAATTTTATCGCAGCCGTGGGGATGCTAATTGCGATTATTGCAACTCTCTTAAACCAATCCGTACTCAATTATGAGTGGATCTTGATAGGTATTATTGCTGGTTCTTTAATTGGCGCGATCGCAGCCCAAAAAGTAGCCATGACGGATATGCCTCAAATGGTGGGTATCTTTAACGGTGTTGGTGGTGCAGCTTCCGCATTAGTAGCTGTGGGGGAATTCTGGCGAGTACTTAGCACTACTGGTACTGTTCCTTTGGATGCTACTTTTATCGCTATTTTAGGAGTGTTAATTGGTGGTGTTACTCTTACTGGTAGTATCCTGGCTTTTGCCAAACTCCAAGGCTTAGTTTCGGGTTCTCCCGTTACCTTTCCCTTCCAACAACCTTTTAATGCTTTCTTACTAGCTAGCTTTTTAGCTGGTAGCGTTTATCTGTTAATTCATCCAGAAAATCCCGCAATCTTTCTTTCTTTAACCACTATATCTTTAGTTTTTGGAGTTTTATTCGTCCTACCCATCGGTGGTGGGGATATGCCTGTAGTAATCTCCCTATTAAACTCTTTTTCGGGTTTAGCTGCCAGTGCCGTCGGCTTTATTTTATATAACAATATGCTCATTGTCGCAGGGGCATTAGTTGGAGCTTCAGGCTTAATTTTAACCCAAATTATGTGTAAGGCAATGAATCGACCCCTTACCAACGTGCTATTCGGTGCATTTGGTGGGGATAGCATTGTCGTTGGTGGTGCAGGTGGCACGGAAATTGATAAAACCTATCGTTCCATCGACAGCGAAGAAGGAGCAATGATGCTCGGTTATGCACGCTCCGTAGTCATCGTCCCTGGTTACGGTATGGCAGTAGCTCAAGCCCAACACGGCGTAAGAGAATTAGCTTCTCAATTAGAAAAAATGGGGGTAGACGTTAAATATGCTATTCATCCAGTAGCGGGTAGAATGCCAGGACACATGAATGTACTACTAGCTGAGGCTAACGTATCTTACGATCGCCTGTACGACATGGATGATATTAACACCGAATTTGATCGCGTGGATGTCGCTTTAGTGATCGGTGCAAATGATGTAGTCAACCCGGCAGCCCGTAACGATAATAGCAGCCCCATTTATGGTATGCCGATTATTGATGTAGATAAGGCAAACCACGCTATTGTGATCAAGCGCAGTATGAACACTGGTTTTGCAGGAGTCGATAACGAACTATTCTACAAAGACAAAACCACCATGTTATTCGGTAGCGCACAGGATGTGGTATCGCAGTTAGTAGCGGAAGTTAAGCAATTGTAGGGCGATCGCTTTGTGCTTGAAAAAATCCCTAATTAGAACCAAGTTGTAAGGGTGAACTGTTGTTTGCCCTTATATTGTATAGCAATACACACTAACGTTAGGACATTTTTAAAGATGACGGCGAACAATTTTACTACGGGGGTCTTGAGAAATTCTATCTGACGGAAACACAAATTGCCAAATCCATTCGCGATCAGGCGAAGCCTGGCACTGCGTGGACAGCGAAGCTGGCGCGTGCGCGATCAGCATTTTTATATTTTCACATCTTACTGCGTCAACTTGCAAATCTAACTCTTGTTTGAGAACTTCTTTATACAGAAATAAAATCGCATTTAATGCCTGATTCTGAGTAGATGCAGCTACATTTTCTTCTACGGCTAAATGAGTGAGAAATTCTTCAATTTCTTTTCCACTCATTTCTTTAGGATGCCGTTTATTATGGAATATGATGTAGCGTTTTATCCAATTAACATAACTTTTTTCAGTTTTATAAGAATAATGCTTCAAACGAATGACATCGCTGACCTGTTCAAGCAGTTTTTTAGGAGGTTTTTCCACGGAATGATATCCAGAAAAATTCTTGATATTACACTTATTTGGTATGATATCCAGAAAGTTTCAGTCTAATAAATAGTTGTTATCTCGCCGCTAGCACACATAATGAGTCATATTGAATTTCCTCCATTTGATAATTTATGAGCGATCGCAGCAGCAAATTCCTTGGCAAAATCTTCTACCTTTACTTTGCCCATTGCAATTGGCTTATGTAGTTCATAATCCTGCTGTAACTCACCCCTATGAAGACTGGCATACATTTCAACTAAACCCTCAGCAATTTGTGGATTCATCCCGACTGCTTTTAAACCACTTAGCATTTGTTCGTTGCTAACCAGTATCCATTTCAGATCGGGCTTTCCAACTGCTACTCCTAAAATACGCGCAGTTTCGTTGCCCGTAAGTTCCTCACTTGCTACATACCGAACTTTCCTGCCAACCAGCGATGTTACGAGTTCTTCAGCGATCGCAGCAGCAATGTCTATTGGAGAAACCCAAGGTATCTTGTCATCTGCACCGTAGTTGGCTGCAATGAAGCCCTCCGCCGCGATCGTATCTACATAGCCAAATAAATTGTAGTAGAAAGAAGTAGGACGCAGATGAGTAATGCCTACGTCTGATAATAATTCGTTCAGAATCTTCTCTACATGGTGAACACCAAGTATAATCCCTGAGCCTTTATCTAAATGAGCACCAATGGAACTTAGGTTCACTACACGCTTTACGTCCGACTGCCCGATGGCTTGGGCATAGTTATTGCCGATTCTGCGATAGTACGCAATTAAGTCAAGGCTCTGATCGAAGTAATCGTTTGGTGGAACCATACAATACAAGGCATCTGCTCCACTTAAGGTTGCTACCAGGAAATCAACGTCTTCCAGTGAGCCGATGGCAGCGTTTGCTCCCAGGATTTCAATGTCTTTTTGCTTTTCAGGATTGCTGCTGATAACCCTAACCTGGTGGCTTTTTTGAACTAACTCCTTCGTCAGTGGCTTGCTGATATTTCCTAACGAACCTGTGACGACAATTTTCATAAATAGCTCCTTGTGGGTATGAATGATGGAGTGATTTGCTGTGCTGCGACTATCAAAAATCTAGGCACGCTCACTGTCTAGCATCTGCATTTGATGGGAGTCATAGCGTGTGCCAGCGATCGCATTGGGAGAAATTACAGATTCGATGTGAATTAAGTCTTCTGAGGATAAGTCCACCTGAAGGGCTGCCAAAGATTCGGACAGTTGAGTTTGCGTGCGTGCGCCAATAACTGGAACAATATTTTTGTTTTTCGCCAGCACCCAAGCAATGGCAATCTGTGAGGGACTTACGCCTTTCTCAACGGCAATTTGATTGAGTTGTGCAACCAAACGTTGGTTTTGCGCCAAGTTATCCCCGCTGAAGCGAGGCAGGTAAGTACGGAAGTCATTTTTTGCCGTGGGAATGGAACCGCTAAGCAGTCCCCGTGAAAGCACGCCATAGGCAGTTACACCGATGCCAAGTTCTGCCAAGACTGGAAAGATTTCAGCTTCAGGGCTACGGCTAATCAGGGAATATTCGATCTGAAGGTCACTGATGGGATGAACCGCATGGGCGCGGCGAATGGTATCTGCACCGACTTCTGATAGCCCAATATGGCGGACATAGCCAGCTTTAACGAGATCGGCGATCGCGCCAATGGTGTCTTCGATCGGCACATTTGGATCGAGACGAGCCAGACGGTAGATGTCGATATGATCTACACCCAGCCGATTAAGGCTATAGGCGGCAAAGTTTTTCACCGAGGAGGGTCGCCCATCCGTACCAATCCATCCGCCATCAGGAGAACGTAAAGCCCCAAATTTGACTGAGAGCATTGCGCGATCGCGTCGATCCTTGATAGCTCTGCCAATCAGCATTTCATTATGTCCGCATCCATAAAAGTCACCTGTATCCAATAGCGTGACTCCTTGATCGATCGCTGCATGAATCGTGGCAATGCTTTCACCATCTTCAGTGGAACCATACATTCCTGACATTCCCATGCATCCGAGAGCCAAGGGAAAAACATTTGGACCAGTAGAGCCAAGTTGACGAGATTTGAGAGTAGTTTCAGTGTTCATGATTTTATTCCTGCGCTTTATTTCCGCGTTGTTGAGATTAATAATTTATGCTGTCTGCCAGTGCTTAGCTGCTCTGTCCGAGCGGTCGAACGATGATTTCGTTAACATCTACATCTGCGGGCTGCTCAATTGCAAAGGCAATGGCACGCGCGATCGCATCTGCTGGGATCATTACATCGCGGAATCCCTCCACCCACTGCGCTGCTTCAGCATCGGTGATCGTGTTGGCAAGTTCAGACTGAGTTACTCCAGGTGAAATGATTGTGACCCTGATATCGGTCGATTCCTGTCGCAGTCCCTCGGAAATCGCCCAGACTGCAAACTTCGTGGCGCAGTACACGGCTGCGGTCGGATAGACGTTATGGCCGCCGATCGAGGATAGATTGACAAACTGTCCTGATTGCTGTTGCTTGAAGATAGGCAGGGCAGCAGCAATGCCGTGCAGGACACCGCGAATATTCACATCAATCATCCGGTTCCATTCATCAACCTTCAACACCTCTAGCTTAGAGAGCGGCATTAAGCCTGCATTGTTCACCAATACATCAAGGCGACCAAACTTATCTTTAGCAAACTCGACAAAGGCTTGCATGTCTTCGAGATTGGTCACGTCCAGGGCGCGATATTCTGCTACGCCACCTTCAGAGCGAATATCTTTGGCGATCGCTTCTAAGCGATCGGTGCGACGTGCACCCAAGATAACTTTTGCCCCATTCCTGGCAAGCGCTCTAGCAGTTGCTTCACCAATGCCACTGCTCGCTCCAGTGATAATTACAACTTTATCTTTGATCATGACTCAATCCTTTGGCTGATTTGTTTGTATGTCCTTACGATATGAGTAATGCCAAAAATCTTAAATACACAGAACTCGCCCTTTATTGCCTAATCCTCCAAGTAAGCATTCTACGAATAAAAATGAATGCTCTATAATGCTGATAGAAGGGTGATAAAATTAGCTGATCAAGCATTATGGCTATCCCAATTAACCAAGAGATCAAGCAAGAACTAAATCAAGATGCATCGGTACAGATCCCACATGCGATCGCCGATCAATGCAAAGAACTGGCAACTTTAGTTGCGCGTCACACAGACGGAAAAGGGAACGGTTTTCATAAAACAGCGATCAATCTACTGGAATTTCAGCGACAATCTTCTGCTCCTTGCGTGCTTCATTCCGTTGCCGATCCAATTTTCGCTATCTTGCTTCAAGGCAAAAAGGAAGCTTTGCTGGGTGAGGAAACCTATCGTTATGGCGCGGCTCAATATCTTGTGGTTTCAGTTGATTTGCCACTGAGTGGATTTGTGGTAGAAGCGACTCCAGAAAAGCCCTATTTAGGATTTAAGCTAAATCTAGATCGACTCCAGCTCTGCGATATTATCACTTCCCAAACCAGCCTGAATACCAGCAAAAAAGAGAAATCGGTGAGAGGCTTGTTTGTGAGTACTGCTGATGCACCATTACTCGACTGCGCCCTGCGATTGACAAAGCTTTTGGATACGCCTCAAGATATCCCCATGTTGGCTCCAATGATTATCCGCGAAATCTATTATCGCCTTTTAATGGGTGAACAAGGGGAGTCTGTGCGTCAGATTGCCACATCGGGTAGCAATATGCAGCGCATCGCTGAAGTTATCCAATTGCTTAAGGTTGATTTTTCCCAGCCAATGCGGGTTGAGAAGCTTGCCGAGCAGGTCAGGATGTCTCCTTCATCTTTCCATTATCATTTTAAGGAAGTGACATCTATGAGTCCTCTACAATATCAAAAGCAGTTAAGACTGTTGGAAGCACGTCGCCTCATGCTTACCGAAAACTCTGATGCATCTAATGCAGCCTATCAGGTGGGTTACGAAAGCCCCTCCCAATTTAGCCGCGAATATTCGCGGATGTTTGGTGCGCCACCAATTAGAGACGTTGAACGTTTGCGGACTGCTTAAGGGAATTTCCTTTCCATAATGCTATCCGCGATCGCGCGACAAAGCGAGATAACAAATCGATGGAGCCGACTACCGAGAAATTATCTCTAAGAATCAGAGGTTATCTACAACGGCTCATCTCAATCGTTAGACAGAAGTGCTTAGGAAGTACTTTGATGGACATTGTTCAATCAGTACCTTGCCCAGTTTGTGTTTCAGGAGCATCCCTTGCCCCACTAACTCTAATTTGCGATCGCTTGATTGGGTATCATCGTCGTCGCCAGGAACAGTGTCAGCAATTAGTAGAAAGCTATGTTGATACTCATGAACAAGTAGCTCGCTGTCTTTTAGAAGATCGCATGAGCGAAATTCCTGGTTGTTATGGAGAGTTCTTTGATAAAGTTGACGAATTTATTCAAACTCAAATAAGTTTCACAAATCTAATTGCGCCTGAATTAGTTGCTTTAGAGAACAAAATCCGAGAGCTTGTTGAGAAAGCATTAGAAGACTTGAAGAATGAATTTACTCCTCCCTGGCTCATCGAACTTAAACGAGATTTGATTAGTAAATTGGTGGATGAGGTTGCTACCTCGCTCAATCTCAAGCTTTCTGAATCAGAAGTAAAACATGTCCTAGAGATAGTTCAGGTTGACCCGCCAGAAAGTTTTCCACCCCTCGCCAATGCCATAAGCTTATTTCTTCTCTCTCTAAATGGTTCGACTCTGACAAAAGACGGTTTGGCAAAAGTAACAGAAATCTTGAATGGAACTGATCAAGAAAAAGTTGCCAATATTGATATTCGATGTCAGCCATTCAATACCAAACCTTATTGTGACTTAGGATTTTCATGGAACACATATTTTTACGATTTCCTCGACGGACAGACTACTTATGATCACTGTAAGCCAAGAGAAGACAGAAGAACCTAGCACTACATTCTAAGCAGGATATACCGGGATATCCTGCTTAGAATGTAGTTATGCTTAGTAGCGTGCCAATCCGTCTAACACGGTCGTTACTTATTTTAAATAAGATGCGCTGAAACTCTTATTTTCTCGTAGGCTGTCAAGCTTATCTTTCGTAGAATGAGTAGCAAAATAGCCTTAACCCGAACTGACGTTACCATTTAATGTCAAAAGAAGGCTGGCACTCTACCCGATAGGGTGAGTGTAGT
>CAYMWC010000102.1:0-18574 GCA_964393695.1 uncultured Pleurocapsa sp. | reverse complement strand
CTTAGTTAGTATCTCACAATAATAGTCGGTTTACTTACGCCCAAATGTACTAGTTTGTTGAGGGCGACTGGTTGATTCATTTCCAGTAGTTCACTTAAATGGCTGGCAATGGTAGACACTGCAAATTCTCGCTGTTGGGCAATTTCGGCTACGCTTAAACCCTGTTGATGAAGCTGCAAAGTCAGCATTTGGCTTTTGGAAGGCAGATTAACTGGTAATTGATGTTGGGCAGTAAATTCTAGAATGGCGGAAATAAAACTTGCACCGTATTGTTGGGCTTTATGTTCGTTGACTCCAGAAAGATTAGTAAAATCAACGAGATTTTGGGGACGAATTTGTGCCATTAGTTTGAGACTAGAATCAGCAAAAATCATGTAAGGGGGGAGGGAGTTGCGATCAGCGATTTGTTTGCGAACTGTCCTAAGTTTTTCAAATAGTAATTCTGCTTCTGCTTGGCGAGGATTATAGATGGTTGTAGTTTCGGTTTGGTGTTTATCAACGGCGATTTTAACTGACAACTGATTACGAAAAATTTCCCAACTACGTTTATTTAATTTCAGCACAGGATAACCATCAGTTGTTTGTCCCACTAGTCCCTGATGTACCAGCGATCGCCCTAGCATTTGCCATTCTTTAGCTGTTCTACCGTTACCAATTCCGTAAGTAGACAGTAGATGATGTCCATATTGATATATCTTTTGTTTGCGTGAACCAATCAAGACATCGACAATATGATTGATCCCAAACTTTTCTTCACAACGGGCAACACAAGAAAGGAACTTTTGGGCTTCGACTGTCCAGTCTTCAATAGGTTTGGGATTCAGACAGTTATCGCATTTAGCGCAATTACCGCGATATCTTTCGCCAAAATAGCGCAGAATAATAGTACGACGGCAATCATTACCTTCTGCATAGTTAATTACCTGACGTAGCTGTTGCTGGGCAATTTTTTGTTCATTTTTATCAGCTTTTTGCTCAATTAAAAATTCAATTTTTTTGCGATCGCCCAAACTAAAGAATAAAGTTGACTTAGATGGTTCACCATCTCTACCTGCCCGCCCTGATTCTTGATAAAAACTTTCTAAACTGCGAGGTAGATCATAATGAAAGACAAAGCGGACATCGGGTTTATTAATCCCCATTCCAAAAGCGATCGTTGCCACCATCACCTGAATATCATCCCGTAAAAAGCTGGTTTGATTGCTATTACGTTCTTGATCGGCTAATCCTGCATGGTAGGGAAGGGCTTTAATACCGTCATGTTGCAGTTTAGTAGCAACTTCTTCCACAGTCCGACGACTCAAACAATAGACTATACCTGCCCCTGATTCAGCACGAATAGCCCGCAGTATTTTTAGATAAACGTTACGGTCTTTAGGCTGTACTTCATAGTGAATATTAGTACGGTCAAAACTAGCAACATGAACATCAGGCGATCGCAAATTTAACTGTTGAATAATATCCTGCTGCACTCTTTTAGTAGCGGTGGCGGTAAGTGCTTGGAGAGGAATCTGAGGATAACGTTGGCGTAGTAAATTGAGTTTGCTATATTCAGGGCGAAAATCATGTCCCCATTCTGAGACACAATGAGCCTCATCAATGGCGATCGCTGCAATTTTGATCTGTGAGTCGATTCGTTCCAAAAACTCCGCAAATCTTGGATTTAAGAGCCTTTCGGGGGCAACATAAAGGAGTTTGATTTTATTTTCTAAAATAGCTATCTGGCGCGATCGTCTTTCTGCGTATTCCAAACTGCTATTAAGAAAGGTAGCACTAATGCCGTTATCCTGTAAAGCATCTACCTGATCCTGCATCAAAGCAATCAAGGGAGAGACGACAATAGTTATACCTTTTCTCAGTAAAGCTGGTAACTGAAAACACAAAGACTTTCCTCCACCAGTGGGCATAATTGTCAATAAATCTTTGTTTTGTAAAGCTGCTTCAATAATCTTCTTTTGTCCAGGGCGAAAGGAATCATAACCAAAAAAATGTTTTAAAGCTGACTCCAAAGAGACAAACGTTGACATAACTTAAATAAACAATACAGCAGTCTAAAAATCGGTTAAGTGTAAAATTTATACTTTGTTGGGGAAGAATACAAACATCAAGTCATCTTTATAAATAATAATGCTTAATAGAGCTTTAGTAACTCAATCAAATAAAAAGTAAACGTTTATTTGTCTTTCTGATTTTGTCCACCAAACCCCGATTAATTTTTATTTATAATTTATTTGTTGTCCTCACGGCTCAAAGGAGCAATTTTTGCTAATATTTCGTTAAAACTTCCACGAACTTGTAATGATTCTTTCATCCAAGAATTTGATAAAGCGATCGCATTTTCTTGTTGTTGACGCGCTGCTGCGATTTGTTCCTCAATATCTCCATAAAATTGAGAGTTAAACTCATTTAGTTGCATTCCTAGCTGATATTCTAAATCTTCACCTACAGCTTGAAACTGGCTAGTGATATCACGGCGAGCATCAGCCATCTGTTGTTCTCTTTCTCGTTGCTTCATCACGTCGGCAATTTCCAATGCTACTCCGAGAACAGCTAAAGTAGGACCTAAAACTTTAGCAAAATTACCAATATTTTTAGCTAAATTCACTGCACCCCAGGGTTTAAATTTGAAGCCGACAAATTTGCCAACGCCATAGACAATCTGATGAAGATTGCTACCTGCTACATTACTAGAAGAAAGAAATGCGCCACTCATAATCGGATTTCTGCCACCGACAGTAGCTAATTGTTGAATTTCTACTCCAACTTTTTGACCAATCTGTTGTAAACTACTAATTTGATTTTTGAGATTTTCTAGATCGAAATCGACATTGATATTTTGTGCTGAGATATTTTGTTTACGATCAAAACTCGCAACAAAATGTTTAACCAAGTCTCCTTCAAGAACTTCTGCAAAATCTTGCTGTATATTTCTTTCTGCTGTATTTAGAACAGTTTGAATTTCTTCTCCTGCTTGTTCATAGTGTTTTTGTACTTTAAATTCTGCTTGTTGATTAAGTTGTTCAAAGTCTTCATCGCTGCCAACTTTTCTAGCAAGCATACTTCCTTCTTTGGCAATTGCTGAAGACATTTGTAACGCAATATTATCAACTTTAATTTGTTGTCGATCGCGCTGTTGATCTAGTTTACGAGATAAGCGGTTAAGAATTTCAAAATAGGTAGAATCTTCGCCAGAATTGCGAGTAAAACTAACTTGTGCTTCGTTTACAGCACTTAATGCCATGCGAACTGGAGTGTCAAATTTAGCCAATGAACCGCGACTGGCGACAAAGTTATTTAATTCTTGAGTAAAGGTTTCAAAACGACTAATTTCGCAAGAAAAATCATCGTCTTCATCAACCCCGTCGCAGTAGTCTTTAGCATCAATAAAACAAACTGGAAATTCATCCAGAGAATAGGGTTTAAGTGCTTCTGCTAAACTAT
Source organism: uncultured Pleurocapsa sp. (assembly GCA_964393695.1). Lineage (GTDB taxonomy): Bacteria > Cyanobacteriota > Cyanobacteriia > Cyanobacteriales > Xenococcaceae > Waterburya. The sequence continues at coordinate 15,133 of CAYMWC010000102.1, read as the reverse complement.
GACGATAATTAGCTATTTTTTCGGCTTCTTCTCCTGCTTCGTCAGACATTTTATTGATTACGAGCATCATTTTCCAGCGATAGCCTTTGTCATAAGCTAACTTTTTAAAGTTTTCTACTGTCGTCGAATCAAACAGCATATAAGTTAGACAAAAAACTAGTAAATCTGATTTATTGATTGCATCATAAGTAATTGCATCATGATCCTGCCTATCAGTAAAAAGCCCAGGAGTATCGATAATTTTTATATTATTCCAGTCGTAGGTAGTAGTTTTATCAGTAGCGATATCGGCATCTATTTTAATATCTCTTTGTCCTGTCAAAGCCGAGATAATGGTGGATTTACCTGCACTATATTGCCCGATAAAAGCAACACTTAAGACACCATCTTTTTTGTATATTTCTAAATTTTGCTGAAGTTTTTGCTGAATAGCTAATAATTTGTCATCCTGAGTTTGAGATAGAAGAAAATCGAATTTATTACAAGTACTTTGAAATTGTTCACCAATAGCAGCAGCGTTAAATTGAGAATTATTTTGACTCATGATTTTTGTTTTTAATAGTATCAGTGATGTTTAATTAAATTTGAGAAAAGAATTATTGTCTATTTTCGATCAAGATGTTTTTGGGCTAGCGATCATACAATTTTATCTAGTAGCCTGAATTTTGTTCTAGGTTTGTCTTCGGTTTCAATTGAAATATCTTCTTGTAAAACTTGTTGCATTTCGCCGAAATTTTTTTTCAATTCAATATTAGTTTTGGTCTGAATATCGAGCCTGCAACCAAAATCTCTTTGAACTTTAGCAACGGTTTTTTTCACGCTTTCAACTGTTAAAGTATCATTTTGTTCTGTCGCCCAATCAACAATTCGCTTGGCATATCCACAATTAAGATAATTAACTGTCGCATCTAAACTTCTTTGAGCTTTTTCCAATTGCCTTGATATTGCTTTCAATCCTTCAATCAGTTCATCAAAATATTGGTTTATATTTCTAGATACATCAGAGCAATACTTACTAAAATTACTTTCAGTTTGCTTAAAAATAGTTTGTTTTTGTTTCTGCAATTGACTCGTTAGAGAATCAGATATTTTTGCTACAGCTTCACGCTGCTTTTGTTCTTTAGATTTAAACCAACCACCAATACGATCTCCAAAACTACCAATAATTCCTAATACAATACCGATAGGAACAAGAGGGGGAAATATAAATAGTCCTACTAACCCTAAAACGCTTCCGCCAATCTTAAGAAGTGTCTGAACATTAAATGAATCTTGTCTATTCAAGCTAAAATTACTTGAATTGAGTTCAGAAATTAATTGTAATTCTTTGCCTATTTCTATAAGAGATTCTTTGACCTGCTCGTTAAACTGTTCTTTTGCTTCTTCGCTAACATTTTTGATGCGCTGTTCAAACTTTATTTCATTAAGTTTTTGTTCCCAACCTTTATTTAGTCTGTTTTCGTCACTTTCGTTCCAATAATCTTCAGCAAAATTGTGAATAGCATCAAAAGCATCTCGAAAGACTTTTTCTATTTGCTGTTGTTGAAATTCTAGAACATCTTTTTCAGTTTTTTGAATATCTGTATGAATAGTTAGACGTTTTTTATCGAGAGTATCTATCAACTGCTGATAAGTTTGTTGTTGCGACTTTACCCAATCATTAAGATTCTCAATAGAACCTACTGTAGAACCTAAAAAGGTTTGAGAACGTCTAATTGTTCCATAATTGATTATAGATTCGCGAATTGAATCGAGAAAATCTTGTATTCTACTTGTTTTAAATAATTTTTCTTGGTTTTCTTTGTGTTTTGGTTCGCTAGATAATTGTGCTGCTAACAGCATTACGGGAACGATGGAAAAATAATTATTAGCATAATGTTCATTTGCATAACGACGAATGCGCTCAATATGTCCACCGATACCACTATTTCCCTTAAGAGCAAAAAATTTATCGGGATTTTCCAAAAAATGTGCTAAACGTCGAAAGTCGCGGAGATTATATTTAACATTTAGCAGAATAATTAATGGTTTTGCTTTTTCTTTTAACAGCTTTAAAAATTGAAACTCCGTTTCTTGAATGCTGTCATTGGTAACAACGTAACAAATAACATCGGCTTCATCAACGATACTTTTAGCAATTTGTTCATCGTTTCTTCCTCCAGCATCAGCAGCACCAATACCAGGAGTATCAATAATACGAATATTTTTCCATTCATAAATACGATTAAAACGAGTAGTACGTTGTTTTCCTACGCCAATAGCTTCCCAACCATCTTGAGTAATAATCGAATGAAGAGTGCTTTTGCCTGCCTTAGTTCTACCCATAAAGGCAATACTAAACTGGTTTAAAGCTCTTTCTTTTGCTTTATGAGACTCCCTGACATTTGCTAATTTTTTAATGATTTCAGCATCTAGAGATTTTTTGCTATCTTCAAGTTGCTTGGCGACTTCTTTAGCCGTAGTAGCTTTAGTATTTTTATTCTCTATTTTCGAGATAACTTCTTCTAGACTGATAATTAAAGTTTTTAGCGTTGCTTCTGCTTTATTAAAAGCTAACTCTGCATATTGATAATCTTCTTGAGCAATTTTGGTACACTGTTTAATTGTCTCATCGTATTCGGGTCCAGATAAGAGAATTTCTCGCTCTAGCTTCTCAATTTTGTGTCCAATAGTTCTTGGCGCGATTGTAGTTGTTATGCCAATTAAAGCACAGGATAAAGGCGATTTTCTGGCATTTTTTAGTAGTCGCGCAGCAAAAGATAATTCCGTTGGCTCTCTGTCATTGTTATCAATTCGATTACTAAAACTTTCTGCTTCGGTAATGAAGTGACCAATTTCTGTAGTTGACCAATTCCAAATACTAGTTATGCGATCAACTATTTCTTTTTCTAACGGTGCAAAATAACCATCGGCATAGGCAACTGCTAAGATTTGTCGCATTACCTCTGATCGTTGTTCTACAGAAATTTGCTTGGCAATATAATCAATCGTGAGATGCTGGTTATCTTGTGCCAAAATTTTCTCCATCTCATCTTTGGTACGCTGCGAGATGCTAGCGAGATCGCCTAATTCCCTTAAAAACTTTAACTCTTCAGAATGAATTTGCTGATCTGCACAGATAATATGGGTAAGTAATAAAAATCCGTAGTTTATTTGCTCTGAGGTAACTTTAGAGGAGTAAGACATCGATAATTAACTTCTTAGTTCAGATTTTCTTAACTTATAGTTCCCAGTTCATTAAGAAAATAAAACAAAAGTAAAGAGAGATAGAGCGATCTCCTTTCAACAAAACATTAATGCTTTTAGCGATCGCTAAAAGCCCCTTTATTAATAGCTTACTTCCAAAGTAACTGAAGCCATGACTGTTTGTTCGCTACCAATAACTGGAGTACTGGCGTTAGCATCTTTAGCTAGTGCTGCCATTTCTAATTGCGGAATTGGTTGTGGCATATTAGCCCCATTAACTTGAATTTTAATAATATCTTGAGAGCTAAAGTTTAAGCTACTCAAAACTGCCTCCGCCTGTGCTTGAGCATTTTGAACGGCAGCTTGCAGTGCTTGTTTTTGGGCAGTTGCGATCGCGTCATCTGTAGCCGTAAAACTTACTTGATCAATTCGAGTAGCACCACTCTTAACTACTTGATCTAATAAGTTGCCAATTTGTTGCGTTTCAAGGCTAAAACTAACTATATTTGTGCCAATATAACCAATTAGTTTGCGATCGCTACTATTGTAATCATAATTAGGTTGGAGACTGATACCTGTAGTTTTTAGCTGTTGCACATTGCGCGATTTTAATAAATTGACAACTGACGTGGATTGATTGGCTACTTCTTGCTGTACTTCCTCAGAAGTTTGACCTTGAACTTCTACTCCCAGTTGTACCTGTGTCAGAGTTGTGGGAATCATTTCTTTCCCTTCTCCCGTTACAGTCAAAGTCCGCATCTTGGCTTCTTTGGCATTAACTGACATGGGGAAAAATAAACAAATAACCATTAAGGCAGCAACAAGTACAATTATTGATTGGCGTTTCCACAAACCGAATTTAAAATCCATCTCCATCTCCTCACTATATATCGCAGTACGTTAATTGGTTAAAACAAAAAATCATAAACTCGAAAGTAGCAAGTAGCAAGTAGGGGCGCAAGGCTTGCGCCCTTGAAGTAGCTCATAGATTAATTCGCACTTCTTTTACGAACAGTATTGCATTAACTCTTACGATCCTTGCCTGTTATAAGCCTTGATTGGTTCTTTAATAAAGCGGATGTAGAAGTTTTTAAAAGTCGATCGCAAGACACGGGGTAAACCAAAATCAATCGGCATTAAAGCAGCAGGTAATTTCCAATCAGATACCTGTAAGTGCGCAGGTTTACAATAAGGAAACTCAATTTCTCCTAATTCTGAGCAAAAACCCTGTTTAAATTGAGCAGCCAAAGTAGGAACAAGCAAAGGATCGACATTCAAAATATCAATCATGGCACGATCTAAAGCAAAAACATCGCCAGACGCACCTAAAACACCTAAATACTTTGGTTCACCATTACTAGGGCCATTACCTTCATGACCAATAATACCGTCAATAATAGTTAAATCAGGAGCGATCGCTTTCGCTGTTTCTACGAGCATTTCCCCAAAAAGACTGGCATCTTTCCCAGCTTCCATATGCCACCAAGCTTTCATTTTTCCTGGTACACAACCAAACAGGTTTTTAACTCCCAAAGTCATGGTTAACTGGGTATGGGATTTAACTTTTGGTAAATTAATCACTACATCCGCATCCATTGCCTCTTTCGACAGACGTAGATGTTGGAAGTGAGCGTTTGGGGTTGTGTAACGTTGACCTTTAAATTCAATAATTGGTAAGTCTAATTCTGCACATAAAGGTAAATAACCGTTAGCCTTTGCCACACCTTTGGCACTACCAAAAGCAGGACTATCGCCTAAAAAGGGTTTTCCCCCTGCTGCTTTGACCATTTGAGCCACACAGTAGACAATTTCAGGACGAGTAATACATTCTTTAGTAGGACGACTACCAGTCAGCAAATTCGGTTTTAACAATACGCGATCGCCTGGTTTAACAATCGACTCCATTCCCCCCAAGGGTTCTAGTAAATACTCTAGGCGCGATCGCAATTCTTGTACTTCATAAGACTCCGCGCGAATTAGGCTGACTGTATACATTATTATTAATGGATAATTGATAATTAATGAGCAACTAGATAGGCAAAAATCAGTAATTAGTAAGTAATAATTACTGATTACTAATTATTACTTAGTACTACTCAAAACTTCACTAGAAATAATATTTGATTCAGGAAGATAACGATTAAAGTAGACGGGTGCAAAGATAGATTTTGCCCACAACCACCAGATTTGAAAATAGGTATAGGGACTGTCGTTGGTAAAATATTCAGGGGCAATTTGGCGGATTTTGGGTAAGTGTATCCAGGGAACATTGGCAAATGTGTGGTGTTCATCGTGATAGCCAGTGTTAAAGAAAGGGATATTAGTCCAGTGATAAGTAGAGTAGGTTTTACCTTCTTGATAAATATTATGCTCGGCAATAGATTGACCTTTAAAAGTTACCCCCCAGTTACTTACCATTAAGGTTAAGCTCCAAAAAAAGTATAAAGCAGCCTGCCAACTTAATAAATACCATGCCATAGCATATAAAAATATACTGGTAGCAACTAATAAGATACTAAGATACAGAGGCTTGAGAGCAGTGGGTGTTGGACGCGACTCGGTAGGAATAAGTTGTGCCATAATTAAATCGCCAATAACTACACCACCAGGAAATAGATGCAGTAGGGTTTCTCCTAATCGCCAATAGGGATGTAGAGTGCGAAAGTTTGATTGTTTTTTATCCCACCATTCATAGTCTTTGTGGTAGTCGTTAAGGTGTCGATGGTGTGATTTACCGTGTTTGCCAACGTATGTCAGTGACTTTCCCCAGGAAAGAGAACCCAATTCAATGAAAAATAAGGTCAAAGCATTACCAAGTTTACCTTTTAAAACTAGATTATGGGCTGCTTCATGAATAAAAATCGAAAGGGAATGTAGAATAAATTGCCCGATAAAGAGTGAAATTAAGCCAATGAGCCACCAAGGTAAATCTTTGACTAACCAAGCAACAAACCATTGCAGAATAACTAAAGCGATGATGAAAATCAGAGATAAAGGGTAATTGCCAAAATATTGCTTGATTTCAGGATGTTCTTCCATAATTTTGCGACTTCGTTCAACGTGCCATTGGCGATCAGACGACATAAGATTGTAATAATTGTAAACACAAGTTATAGATGGTAGCTTACGAATCCCGATTTTTCAATGTAGCCCTTCCATAAATCAATTACTTGAATTAATGGATGGAGGCAGGTAGAGGAGATGGACTAGTAATAAATCAGAGATTTTTTGGTATTGGTCGTGTTATTTAAAAGGTTTAATTTCTGAGCTAATTGGGATAATTTATAGTCGCAGACTACTTGATGCGATGCTTGAGCAAAAGTAGCTAGTTGTTGAGGATTATAGAAACAAAAATTGAGAGTATTAGCGATCGCTTTCCCTGTTACTTCTGGCAATATTAACCCGTTGATTTTATCTTTGACTACTGCTCCACAAAATTGAGAAGTAATTAGAGGTAGTTGCCAAGTTTGAGCTTCTAATTGGGTTATCCCAAAACCATCGGAAAGAGTCGGGAACAAAAAGACATCTGCTTGTTGATAATAGTAGCTAGTCTGACTAGAAGACACTGCACCAATCCATTTGATTTTTGGGTTCTTTTTTAATGATTTGGGTATTTTAATTTCTCTTTTACCAACAAAGTAAAATTGAATTGGTTTATTAGCTAATAATTCGATGGCTTCAAAAATTGCAGCTATACCTTTACGTAAAATTATTGATCCCAAAAATAAGACTTTTAAGGGACGTTCCTGAGAAAATTTTTGGGGATAAGTTCGTTCAAATTTTTCAGCTTTTGCTGTTGCTTCATATGCTAAAGGAATAATTTTGATTTTATGATTAGCAACTCCTGTCTGTTGTAAAGCTTCGGCTGACCAAGGGGAATTAACAATAATTTGATCGGCTAAAGTGCATTCTTGTCGCCAATTCTGCCAATAGTCTAAAGGAGCTAGTTGTAAATGAGAATCATATTGCGTATAGGTTTGATTTTGTTTAATTACCAGTTTTTCTTCAATAATACCTGGATTATTTTGTCCTAAAACAGTTTTCCATCCTTGGGATTTAGCATATTGAAATAATTCTAAGGCTGCATGACTATAGGCAAATAAAGTAGTATTTTTATTAGTATATTTTAGTTTAGGTAATATGTTTAATACTTGTTCCTGCCACCAATAATTGCGAGCAATAATCTGATCCCAGCCTGAAAGATTTTTAAATCTTTGAGATAATTCCCAGATAATTAGAGAATCAGTAAAAGCTTTAATTCGAGCTTTTTTTAATTCTGGATGATATCTTTCCCGTAAATTAGTGAGTAAAAAATTAGGTAATAAATTTAAAGGCGAAAGAGAATCTACCCAAGCATCACTAATTAAATATTTTAGTTGACCTTGACTATGTAAAGCTCTCGGAATAGCATAATTTTCTCTCGCTCCTAGTTGACAACAAATCCAATTATTCATAAGTAAGAAATATAAATGACAAACTAATAACTAATAAACAATTGCTCAATAACCAGTAATTTAGCTGTAGCCTATAGAGAAAACTTATTAGATAGATCAATATTTTTATGAACTAAAAATAAGGCTACGTTTAACAGCTGTTATAGTTTCAGCAAAATTAAAACCCAAAAATTGATACATCAGACGATAAATTTCGGGAGCGCAATTACCAGCGGGAATAAAAGTCAAATCGCGATCGCGTATTTGTTTGATAATCGATTTTGACCAGGGTTTATCGATTAACCAAATGATTCTGGCACATTCAAATCGAGCTTGATTGATAGCATCCTGTCTTGCTGGGTTTAATTGCTGGATTTGAGCTAAAAATTGTTCGATTTTATCTGTAATTTCTAATCTTCGACGATAAGTTTCTATTTGACCTTGTTTTTCGACTCTAGTTTTACTCCACTGACGATCTACTAAACCAGCCTCACCAAAATAGTTAAATTGTTTACCTGCTTGCAGTAAACGCAGATATAATTCATGTTCCTGATAAAAAAGTTGATCTGGCTTCCAGCCATCTACATCGATAATTGCTTGTTTGCGCCAAAGAGGACTGCCCGTTTGGGGTAAATACCATCTAGCTAGTAAAATCCAAAGATCGTGAGGTTGAGGAATGGGTAATACTTCTTGGGTAATTGTATTTGGGGAATCAAGGTTAAGAGCTTGAGGTGAAGCAATTAATGGCTGATGTTTTCTATTCTTTAATGCTGCTTCCACTACGTAGTTATGAGCTTGAAAAATACTCGGACTGTAAACAACATCAGTATCAGGATATTGAGTTAGAAATTCGATTTGTTTGGCTATTTTGTTGGGTAATAAATAATCGTCAGCATCTAAATACTGCAACCATTCTCCTCGACTCAAATCTAACAGGCGATTGCGAGTGGGATTGCCTCCACAATGATTACTTGCTTGCCAGTGAATTCGTTCACCAAAGCTTTTGATAATTTCTAAACTATTATCGCTTGAGCCATCATCCACAACGATAACCTCAAGGGGGCGATAAGTCTGGTTAAGTGCGCTCGTAATGGCTTGTTCGATCAACCCTTCAGCGTTATAGCAGGGGATCAGGATACTAACTAGAGGGTTCATGGGAGATAGAGATAGGTATTAATTACGATGACTGATGACTGATGGTCTTATCATTCCCAAATTGAGATTTATTATGGCAATTACAACTCAATTTAATTTTTATGATAATTTGGAAGAAATGGCGATCGCCATTTCTTCCAACGCACTATTGCTGAAACCTTCTGTAATCAAGACTCTGATCATCACTATCAAAAAAAGCTTGATAATTAGAAAATTAGGTAAATTAAAATATTCAGATTGCCAAAATTTCAAGCAGTTAATTCAATCAATACCTAAGCTCGTAAATATCTCTAATTTTTACTCTTTATTGATTAGATTGGGATTGTGGATTAAAAGTTTCTAAGGCAGTCTGATGACTACCATCGTTATGAGACCAAAATTTTTGCAACTCAAATAAATCCTTGGTGTTTATTTGTAAATCTTCTGTGGGAAAATTATACATAGCTTCAATAATTGTCCAACCATCCGAATTATCAGGTTTATCAGCAGCTTCAATTAAAGCAGAACGAATGGCATAAAAACCATTGCGCTCAGGGTGGGTTTTAATCGCAGTACCTAATTCCTGAAGAAACTTTTCACCTTCAGAGGTATTAGTAAACTGATACATTTTGACGCGATCGCATTGAAAACGGTTATTTAACCAATTACGTAATTGCTCTAAGGCTTTTTTGTCTAAAAATTTCGCATAAAGGCGAAATTCATCGGTCATTTCTCCTGTAGTGGCATATTGTTCTAAAGATTTAACCGAAATATCGCCATTAAAAGGGCCATAAATCAAGGTGATTTTTTCGGCACAAAAAGCTGGTTGTGTAACCATAACTACAACTGATAACCCTAAACTAATTGTCGTTAGGGGATTAAAAATATAATTTTGATTAATTGCAAATAAATGTTTCATTATCTTTAAGGATTACTAAATTTTTTAGAACTACCTATAATCTGGATAGCTCTATTTCCAAAAGTGCAATGAACGAGTCTCGTCAATCTCTCCTTACTCTAGCTGTAGATATTGGTGGCAGCGGAATTAAAGTCATGATTTTAGATACCGAAGGTAAACCTCTGAGCGATCGCCAACGTCTCAAAACTCCTGATCCAGCTAAACCCGAAGAAGTAATTGAAACTATTATTACCTTGGCACAACCTTTAGAATTTGACCGTGTTTCTGTAGGATTTCCAGGCGTAGTACAAAATGGTTTGATTAAAACTGCTGTCAACTTAGATCCAGATTGGCTGCAATACGACTTAGCTACCAGTTTAAGTCAGTTACTCTCCAAGCCTGTGAAAGTAGCTAACGATGCTGATATTCAAGGGTTTGGAGCAATTGCTAGTCAAGGAGTCGAGCTAGTAATCACTTTAGGGACAGGATTTGGTTCAGCTTTGTTTGTTGATGGCAAATTAGTACCTAACCTAGAAATGGGACATCATCCTTTCCGTAAAGGTGAAACCTATGAACAACAATTAGGTAGGGCAGCTTTAGAGAAAGAAGGGAAAAAGAAATGGAATAGTCGCCTTGAGCGAGCGATCGCTACTCTAGAACATTTGTTTAATTATAATTATCTCTATATTGGTGGCGGAGAAACAAAAAATATTAACTTTAATTTACCAAATAACGCCAAAATTGTTCCCAATGTCTCAGGACTTTTGGGAGGTATTAAACTATGGAGTAATTAAAGATTGCTGAAAAAGTTGATTAAAAGGGTGGGAAGTAAGTAATGAGTAATGAGTAAGTAAGCAACATAAGCTAATGCTATACTTCCTATTTCCTATTTCCTATTTCCTACTTAAGAGTCGATTACTATCAATGTCTTAATCTGATTTTGTACGGCTATACTATGTTGATTTCATAGTTAAAACTTCTCTAGCAATTCTAATCTTGGCTTTCAAGGCGAATATTTCAGGGCGACCGTGACCATCAATACCATAATAGCTATCAAAAACTGACTGATTATCGACTCCTTTAGTTGTGAATTTTTCTAAATACATTTGATAAAATTGCCAGTTTCTTTGATGTAGATGGTCATTAACATTAGCTAGGATATAAATATTAGGAACGCTATTTAATTCCTGCTGAAATCGATGCATACAGGAAAGCTGAGTACCCAATTCTTCTAGTAGTTTTTGCGGTTCATTTATACCAAACAAAATCTTCATTAGACGGCGTTTGTCATGGACAAATATCTGACTATTGACAGCTAAAACATTAACTTTTTGCTGAAAATAAGTACTGCTTAATAATGCCCCAAATGTTCCCGCAGAAGACCCAAATAGCATTGTGTTATGAGTACTAATACTTGCTAAATTACAGATGGTTTCTAATACTTCCGCAATCAATTTAACAAAATTTAATTCTGTTGAACCTGCATAATAACTAGAAGTAATACCAGGAATAAACTGCCCTGGATCGCTGACACTAATTACAGAAATATCATGAGCATCAAAAGCAGACAAACAGCCTTCAAAGGGAATTTTTTGTTGTTTAAGTGAATAATCTTGGAGCGATAAACTTTGATAATCAGGATTGGCACTTTGAAAATAAATATTTAGCTTATGAGAATTTTCTTTGAGATAGCAAAAAAGATAAAAAAAGGGAAGATCGTATAATTTTTGTCCCAAAGGATAGTAAATTTTATAAACTACTGGCTCACCAATAAATAAATCTGATTTTTGTATTTGCTGCGGATCTAAAATAACGATTTCACGAAAAATACTAGGAATATAACCAAAAATTTGCTTATTATACTGACTAGGAATTACTTGTAAAGCATAGGTAAGCAATTTAGCTATTTTAGTAAATTGTCTCTGTTGTTTAAAAATTTCAAATTGACTCTGAATTTTGTGTGCTAGAGCGATCGCCTCAGTATCCATATAGACTGTTTTCCGCCTATTTTAACCTCGTAAGCAAATTTTGGTTACAAATTCCACCAATTAAAAATGGGGTGATTATCATGATGAAGTTAGATCAACTCATTACTAAATTGATTAATAGTCAATATGTCAAAGAAAAAACCGAAGCTACCCACACAACTAATTCAAGGTAAAGCTGGTAGAGCAGAGGCGAAAGTACCAGGCGCTAGTGACGGAGGTGGCGGTATAGGTACTAACTGGAAAGATATCAACTGGACTCCCAAAAAACTAAGTTTAGCGATCGCGTTTTTAAGTATTCCTTACCTCATGGCAGTCATTGGTACTTTTAGGTCGGGACACATTTTAATCGCTATACTTTTAGTCGGTTTGGGACTTTTTGTCGGCTTATTATATCTGACTTTACGCATGATTGAGAAAGGAGATTTTTAACTCTGCGAGCGGGAAGTCCCCCGATTTATCGGCGGGACGGGGCTGATAAACTCTTGGGGAAACCCCAAGAGACAGCCCCTTATGAAAGCGAGCGCGATAACTTGACAATTTAGACACGAAATCTTTATATATCATGGATTTCAGGCGTTGTATAATACAAGTGGTGTTGCGACCCGTAGAGTGTGGAAACCGTCAGATCTCCCACAGTTCTAGAAACGTTTGCCCCTCGACAATCTGAAATATAAGGTTCTAGCTGAGAAGCAAAACTCAAAATTTGAGTTCGGCAGCTAGGTAAAATTTCAGCCGTATCGAATAGTCTTGTATCAAACACGATACTTGCGTAGTCGGTAGGTCAGCCGATGGTACTGCCTGTGGAGGTATCGAAACGGGGAACGAAAGTTCTAGGGACGACCATAGAAGCAGGAAAATCCGCTCCGCGAGGATTGGAAGCCTGCCATTTATCGCAGGAGGATGTCACTTAAATTATCCCTTGACACATACCACCTGCTTTAAAGTGGCAACAACTTCAACTAAATCTGATTGTTGTGCCATGACTTCTTCAATTGGTTTATAAGCCCCAGGAATTTCATCGATAATTTTGGGATCTTTACGACATTCAACTCCTTGGGTTTGTGTAATCACATCTTCAACAGTGAACTGCTGTTTGGCTTTTGTGCGTGACATTAATCTTCCTGCGCCATGACTACAAGAGCAGTAGCTATCGTGGTTGCCTTTGCCTTTGACAATATAAGATTTTGTTCCCATTGAACCTGGAATAATCCCATAGTCTGATTCTTGGGCGCGTACTGCCCCTTTACGGGTAACATACACCTCTTCGCCGAAGTGGACTTCTTTTTCGGCATAGTTATGGTGACAATTTACCGACAACAAAGGTTTAGTTTCTTTACCGCCAGTGACAAATTCTTCCACTACTTTTTTAAAACGTCCCATCATCACATCGCGATTAAAACGAGCATAGTCTTGCGCCCATTGTAAATCTCGCCAATAAGCTGCAAATTCAGGTGTACCAGCGACAAAATAAGCTAAATCAGGGTCAGGCAAAGTAATATTAGCTAATTGGGCTAGTTTTTTACCTGTAGAAATATGACACTCAGCTAGTTTATTCCCAATGTGTCGTGAACCAGAATGGAGCATTAACCAAACATAGTTTTCCGTATCCAAACACAATTCAATAAAGTGATTGCCACCACCTAAAGAACCCATTTGTTCTACAGCCTTGTTGTCTAAATCCTGTACCCCTGGGTGTAGCTCCTTAAAATCTTGCCATCCTTGCCAATTACTGACGTTTTTCTCAATATTTTTATTGCCCCATCTACCTACAGGAATAGAACGTTCAATTTGATGACGGATTTTTTTCAGTTTGCCTTCCAAGCGATCGCCTGTAAAAGGCATCTTCACCGCAGCCATTCCACAACCAATATCTACCCCCACAGCAGCAGGAATTACAGCGTCCTTAGTCGCAATCACAGAACCCACTAACGCCCCTTTACCCAAATGAACATCGGGCATCAAAGCGACGTGCTTAAAGACAAATGGTAGAGAGGCTACATTTTTTGCCATCTGCGCTTCTTTGCCAGCTAGTTCATGATTCGCCCAGGACAATACTGGTTTGGTACTTGATATGTTTAATTGTTCGTGTGGCATAAATTTAATAGCTCTAAGCTTAACTTAAATTATGGGATACCTATGCCTATCTCTAAAAATTTCTTACCTCAATTCAGTAACGGGCTTTTTGCAATATTCCCTTGAAAGTATTAACCTCTGGAAGAGATGTTCCTTCGGCTTTAGAAGAGTTAACCATTAAGTGCAATACTTCTTTGGCATTTTTTAAGGCTTCTTCGTAGGTATCTCCATAAGTTTGGCAAAGTTCGCCCCATTCTGGCAAAGTAACTACAAAACAATTATCCTTTTTAGACCATTGGATCAGCATGCTGTAATTTAACATTTTGATTCTGCTCCGTAATAGATTAATACTGGGATGGAACTCGATTCGACAAAACTATTTAATCAAGACATATATGGTGGTTTCATTCCGATAGTTTTGATATCGATAGTATTGTCCCAGTGTCTACTCAATCTTAAATAAAGATCTTAGGAACGTCATTTCATTGATCATCTTTGTTGCGACTGGCTTGAGTATAATTTTCGACTTCTCCTATGATTATTCTGCCATGTTACTCCTTTAATTGTCTTCAATTTACACTAATAAATGCTCAATTAAAATTTTTGTGCCAATAATAATTAAAATAAATCCTCCAGCAATTTCAATTTTATTTTTTAATAAATCACCACAAAAATGACCTAAATATACGGAGACAAAAGAACAAATGAAAGTAATAATGCCAATCAAAGCAACTGTTTGTAAGATTGTGTATTTAATCATTGATAATCCAAAACCAGCAGCTAAAGCATCAATACTAGTAGCTATCGCTAAAACAAGCAAAGTAGATAGATCCAGAGGATTGAATGGTTTCTCTTCATCAGGAATTAAAGCCTCATAAATCATTTTTCCACCAATGAAACCTAACAAAACAAAGGCAATCCAATGATCGATCGCGACTAGATAACCTCTAAAACTTAATCCAGATAACCAACCAAGCAAAGGCATAATTGTTTGAAAAATTCCAAAACATAAAGCAATTTTAAGGGCTTTATTGAGAGAGATATATTTAATTGTTATCCCACTACTAATGGAAACAGCACAAGCATCGGCTGCTAAACCCAAAGCTAAAAATAATGTTTGAAATAACTGCACAATTACTATGTTTTAATAAGTTCCTCTTAATTGTAAAGTATTTTTTATTATTTTTATTATCATAATTATCTCATTTTATCATCACTATTTATTCAATTTTGGCGAGTTTTAAAAACTTAAAATAATCATAATTTATTATTAGCAATAAAATCAGTTAAAGTATCGATTAGGTGCTCTCTCTAAAAGTAAAATATCTTTACCATGAAGCATTTCTTGCAACATGAGAAAATGTTATAAGTAGCTGGGTGGAATTAAATATAAAATAACGGATTCTTATCTTTCTCCACTA
>CAYMWC010000101.1:0-18613 GCA_964393695.1 uncultured Pleurocapsa sp. | reverse complement strand
GATGTAAGTCAGAAGTCCTAAAGGATAAGCTTCGCAAATCAGAAGTAGGGGCGATATCTCCTGCGGAGACGCTACGCGAACGCGAATCGCCCGTACAGAAGTCAGAAGAGTTACAACTACTTTTACAAGATTAATAAAGGTATATTTTGTCAATCGGATTTAGTATTAGTAAGATTTTCGAGTCTTGAAAAATCACCCCTCGTACATCAACTTTAGGGGTTGCATAACCAAATTCTATGGCATTGAATTCTAAAAATTGCTCGACTGATAGATCGCTGTGGGTTGCTAAAATCTCGGCAGAAATCTCGCCAAGGCGTTGATATCGTTCTCGATCAAATTATAACGCGATCGCTCGTTTAAGCTCTTATTTCAATCTTATCCCTGAAAACCTTATCCACATTGAAGCTGCAACTCCCTGTACTTTTGCTCATCTAATCAAAATCTGTTGGTAAATCTGGATGGTCATAATATTCAAAAAATTTAGCTATCTGTTTTCGAGTGACTCTCGACTCTGATAACTCAGGAATTTCTTGTTGCTCAAAAAAGGCTACTTCACTAGTCTCGTTGCTTACTGTGGCTACACCGCCAATAATTTCACAGTGAAAAAATAGTTTATAAACGTGATAAGGAAAGGCTGGCTGATGTTGCTGTTTTTCTCGATCATAAACTGCTAGTAATTTAATTACTTTAGTTTCAAAACCAGATTCTTCAAAAACTTCTCTAGTTATTGAATCTGCTGGAGTTTCATTAACATCTGCCCAGCCTCCAGGCAGTGTCCAGCGTCCATTATCGGCAACTTCTCGAACTAGTAAGATTTTCGAGTCTTGAAAAATCACCCCTCGTACATCAACTTTAGGGGTTGCATAACCAAATTCTATGGCATTGAATTCTAAAAATTGCTCGACTGATAGATCGCTGTGGGTTGCTAAAATCTCGGCAGAAATCTCGCCAAGGCGTTGATATCGTTCTCGATCAAATTGCCCTGTTGCATAATGGAGTCCAGTTTGACTAATTGCTTGCAGTTCTTTTGCCCACTCAATCCAATTCATGTATAGTCATTAATAATTTAGTAATTAAAACGTTTCAGGTTTGACAATCGAAATATAAGGTTTGCTTAAATAGCGATTAGCTACTTCTTGAGCGATCGCTGGAGTAATTGAGGGAATAGCTGCTTGAAAAGTATGATCAAATTCGACTCCCAACCCTAAAGTTTCGTACCAACCGAAGGTTTGAGCAATTTCGCTATTGGTTTGTTTGCCTAAAGCATATTGTCCCAAAAGTTTGTTTTTTGCCCCTTGTAACTCTTCATCGCTTAAAGTCTCTTGAGTTAAACGTACTACTTCTGTACTTAAACCTTCAATAGCTATTTCTGTATTGTTAGGTGCAGTTCCCATGTAGGTAATAAAAGGTGCAGTATCAAGGCGAGTGGGAAAAAATGCCGAGATATCATAAGCTAATCCGCGTTTTTCTCGTAGTTCAACAAATAAGCGACTGGAAAGCCCGTTACCAAGATAAGTGCTAAGTAACTTCAAGACAGGATAATCATCATGAGCTACTTTAGTACCTAAATAACCCAACATCACAATTGACTGTTGAGTATCTTGAATAATCTCTGCTTGATCGGGATCAGAAATAGGCGAGATTAACTGAGAATGAGGAAAAGGCTGAGAAGGATTTTGCCAATTACCAAAGACTTCAGTAATCAGATTGACCGCTTCTTCATATTGGATGCGCCCCGATAGACTAATTACTAACTTATCAGGACGAAAATAGTTTTGATGATACTGTTGTAGATCTTGACGAGTGAGAGACGCGACACTAGTTTCTGTCCCCAAAACTGAAATTCCGTAGGGATGTTGAGGATACATCTGCTGACGTAGTTGATTAAAAGCGACATTAAAAGGCTGTTCTAGCTGAGAACGAATGCCTTGGAGAGTAAGTTTACGTTCCAATTCCACTTCTGATTCTGGAAAAACAGGCGATCGCATGATCTCTGCCAATAACTTCAGCATCACAGGAAAATCTAACGAGACAGTTTTTAAACTCAGGGAAAAATAATCAGTCGAAGCGTCTGCACCCAATCCAGCCCCAATAGATTCTACTTGTTCGGCAATTTCTAAAGCCGAGAAATTCTTTGTGCCTTTGGTAATTACCGTCGAAACTAAATTAGCTAATCCTGCTTTTTCTGGTTGTTCAGCAAGAGTGCCAGCATTTTTGAGAAAGAAACGACCTGAAATAATATCTGCTGCTTGATTTTCAACTACCAGTAAAGTAATGCCGTTTTCTAATACCAAGCGATGTAAGTCGGGAGTGATGATAGTGGAGTTAGGAGACATTAAATAAATGTTTTAAGTTGTTTAGCTTACATTCTATACAATTAACAACACGTAAATTCTTTTGTATCAGTACGTGTAATTATAGTATTCCAGTTCACTATCATATACCAGGCAAGCGCGATCGCCTTAAATCTTTAACCTCAAATCAGGTCGATTGTTTTAGCCATAAGGCTTGACAATCATCACTCCTAAGGAAATCGCGCTATTTTATTTGTTCCCCCTAAAAGAGACTCCACTTGTACCGAAAAATTAATCTAAAATCCCAAATCTAAAATTGGCAGATTCAAGAATACTTTTCATGGTCATCAGCAGGATCACCACTATAGGGTTGTACCCCAGTTTCAGGATAATCATCATTACTAGGTTGAAAAAGTTTGCCAACTCCATTCCAGATTGATTGAACTAAGTTTTGAATTCAGGTAGAAATCTTCATATTTATTACCTCTGAAATTAATAGTTATTGAGTGAATTAATAGTTATTGAGTTAAAAACTCTTGAGCAAATTGTTTTCTAGTTAAGGGATAGTCTAAAAGTAGTCCTTCTCCTCCTAAGGGATAATCTTGGTTCAATGGTTGTCCTGCAATTGACAAAAAAACTGGTACTTGAGGATTGATACTGGTAGCGGTATAAAGAACTTGAGCTACACGGTAAATCATTGAACTGCTACCGCCACCTTGACCAAACTCCTGAGATAAGTTGACGTATATACCGTCTTCAGTTGTATGTAAATTTAGTAAACGAGTTTGTCTGGGAATAGTAGTGGTAAGATCGAAATTCTTCGGTCTTGCCAATAGTTGTTCAAAAGCGTCTTTAAGAGCAAGTTCTGAAGATTTGGCAACAGTATGAGTCGGTCTTGATGCTAATTGAATTCTATTATCAACTATTTTTAACCAATAAAGTTGAGGACTAAACTTAGCTGGTTGTACTTCAACCACAGAAGATGATTCACTAACGTTTGGAATAATTGCTTTTTGTAAAGTCCAAATAGTTGTAATTTGTGCCAATCCAATTAATAGTAAAGACAATCCAATTAATGTTGGTGTAAAATCGGGCGATTTATTACGTACTTTCATAATTTTATTCTCCCAACTACAACTAAAAAATATTAATAGCAGTTAGTTTTATCGGTTCTACTTTTAGATTAAGCAAAAATTTTGAAGAATTTGTGAGTATCGACTCAAAATTGTTTTTAGACAGGCAATTCTTCATCTTCCCAATGACAAAACCAGGGATCATATCGCCAAATATCTTTAGCTTCGGGATTTTCTAGACAGTAGTGATCAAAAGCTGTTTCTCTAAATTCTTGGATTTGCTGATGTGCTTGTTCTGCCTGTAACTCTTCGACTGTATCCCAAGCGATCGCGCATTTTTCTGAGGAAAATCCTTCTTGCTCACAAATTTTACGAGCATCAGCAATTTTTTGTTCGATTTGTTTTTTGAGTAAAACTGCACTAGGTTGTTCGATAAAGTTGCTTTTATGTAGTAAATCACTAGTGGAAATAATACCTAAAAGTTCATCTTTAATAATTGGGGCGCGCTGAATGCCAGTATTAGCAAATAACTGGGCTGCGGATTCAATGCTGAGATCGGGATTGACTACAATACAGGGTTTGGTCATAATCTCACAGACACGCACTTGCTCGGGGTCCAGTCCTCTAGCTACTATTTTATAGATGATGTCAGTTTTAGTAATAATGCCATAGCTATCTGATTCATCTAAGCGATCTACAATTAGGGAACTTAAATTATGTTCGCGCATTAGTTTAACCGCATCGGCAACTGTAGCAAAACTGCGAATAGTTATGACTTTTTTATTCATAATATCTGCAACTTTCATCTTTGGTTTCTCCCTTATTGTTGGTTGATTTTGGTTATTTGATAGAAAAATTTGTTATCCACTACACCAATTGTCATATTCACTTTCTCTCTCAATTTCTAATGCAGTTTCTCTTAGTTGATCGAGAGATAATTCAGTTGATTCTTGAATTTTCTGAGACGAAGTTAAACAATCGGTTTTGGTCAGGATATCAGTAAGAGAAACAATACCCAGAAGTTGGTCTTTAATAACTGGTGCAATACGAATTTTAGCTTTAGCAAATAATTGAGCAATATGTTCTACTGCTAGATCGGGATTCACCACAATACAAGGTTTAGTCATCACTTCGCAGACATAAGTTGTGGCTGGGTTATTGGCGTTAGCTACTGCTTGGGAGATATCGGTTGCGGTGATGATCCCATAAGCATCTTGCTCTGAATTGCGATCAACAATTAAAGCCCGTATCTTGTTTTGCTTCATGACTTTGGCTGCTTCAGCTATAGTAGCCAAACTATCAATGGTGACTAGATCTGTAGACATAATCTCTACTGCTTTCATCTCTATCTCCCATTACCCTTTGATGATTGGTGTCAGCTAATAATTCAAGATTAAGATTAAATAACCCTCTCATAGTTTTTTCTATACTCAAGATATATAAATAAATTGAAGAACTTGTGAGGAAATATTAGTAAAAATTGATTTGTAAAATAGCGATCGCGCGAAGCTAGCCCATAAAGGCTTATCCGAGAAGTATTGGGTAGGACTAAACTTATCGCGAAGCGTGGGCGTAGCCCACTCGCCTAACTAAAATAGTTTTCGAGCCAGATTCTGACTTCTGTTTCCGAACCTAATAAAGTAAAGTGACCTGAAGCTGGATCGTATATCTGCCAATAAGATTGACCATCGCGATCGCACTTTTGTTTGATTTGTGGTTGGGTTGCTAGTAGCGTTAGTCCCATAATAACTGCATTATGAGAGACAGAAGCATGACCCAAAGCGATCGCTGATAGCAAATGAAGTAGACCTGGTATATGCCAAGAGTGCTACCTCATACACAATAAGCCTATCACTATACATAGAGTGCCTGGAATAATCCAAATAGATGGAACTTCTCCCAAAATCATAAAAGCAAAAGCCATAGCAAAAATAGGTTCAAGCAACAAAACACTTGTAGTTACCAGTGGTGGTAATCGTTTAGCAGATGTTGCAATGCTCAATGTTGGAATTGCTGTAGAAATTAATCCTAAACCCAAAAAAGCAATTAAATATTTGACGTTGATTATACCGTTATAGGCTGAAAATGATTTTAATATGGTGTTAGAAAAAACTGAACAACCCAAGATAAATGTTCCTAATGCAATGTTTATAGAACTAGGCGCACTGTTTTGTTGGCTAAGAGAGCGAAACCATATGGCATAGACAGCAAATAGAATCGAAACCAACAAAGCAAGAAAATTACCAATTATACGCTGTTTGGACATCATGCTATCCACAATTAAACTGGGGAAAATAACAAAGCAGATACCAACAAAAGCTATCAATGCGCCCCAATACTCATTCGGCATTATTTGCTCTCGTAGCAAAAATTTAAACAAAATCACAAAAATTGGTGCAGTAGCCATAAGAAGAGTTACTTCGCCAACAAAAGCCATTTGAAACGCAATTGTTCCAAACGTATAACAAGCAAGCATAATTGAACTAAATCCCCAAACTGTAAGGCGACGTAATTCACTTATATGGGTAAAAGAGTTATTTTGAAACAGTGGTAAAATCGGAATTATAAAGACTAATGCTAAAGCTAGTCTTATAGCTACTACCGACGAAGCAGAAAAATCTGGTAAAAGCTGTATGAATATCCCAGCCATTCCCCAACCTGAAGCTGTTAAAATTGCTCCAATAATTCCAATTGTATCTAATGATAATTTCTTTTGAGGACTAGGACTCATTGACTCATTATGGTTAGTTCTTTGTTACGAATTACAATTAAGTTGATGATTGTTGAATGATAAAATTACGTCACTCTGGAGATCTCACTAACCTTTGAGTGATCGGCAAACTTAACTAAAATAGTTTTCTAACCAAATTCTGACCTCTGTTTCTGAACCTAATAAAGTAAAGTGACCTGAAGCTGGATCGTATATCTGCCAATAAGATTGACCATCGCGATCGCGTTTTTGTTTAATTTGTGGTTCGGTTTGAATTTGAATCAAATATTGTCCAAATTGCTGAAATTTATTGATAATGTACTTACCTATATTCATGTTATAAATCTCCTGGTTTCTAACTCCTTTTAGGGCGCAAGCCTTGCGCCCCTACAGTTGGCTTCTGAAAATCCTTGTTAAACTCTTTTACCTAATGCCACACAGATAATTACTCCTCCAGCAAAACCAAGTGTCGTCAAAGTTAAAGGTTCACTAAGCAATACTGCTGATGCCAAAATGGTGAGAAAAGGTTGAATAAGCTGAAGTTGACTGACACGAGCAATTCCACCCATAGCCAGACCTTGATACCAGGCTATAAAACCCAACCACATACTAAAAACACTGACATAGAGAAAACCCAGCCAAGCATTAACGGAAATAAAGTCAAAATTAGTAGGACGATGTTGCAGTACTATTGGCAATAAAACTGGTGTAGAGAGAATCAGCGACCAACAAATAACCTGCCAAGCACCACAAGTACGAGCTAAAATAGCACCCTCCGCATATCCTATACCTACTGTAACCACTGCACCTAATAAGGCTAGATCGGCTAGATTAATTCCCCCAGCACCAGAGATCAGTGCAAAAATAATTACTAAACTACTGCCCATCAAGGCAAAGATCCAAAACAAGAGAGAAACCTTGTCACCGCCTCGCCAAACACCACAAAAAGCAGTTGCTAATGGCATCAGTCCGATAATAACTGCACCATGAGAAGCAGAGGCATGACGCATAGCGATCGCTGATAGCAATGGAAATCCAATAATCACCCCACCAACAACAACAATAAATTGGGGTAAAAATTTCCAAGGAGGTATTTTTTGACGAGTTATGATTAGCAAAATTAGGGATAAAACTGCTGCTAAAATTGCTCGACCAAGACCAACAAAAACTGGATCTAATTCTGAAACTGCTAAACGAGTAGCTGGTAAAGTTAGACTAAAAATTACTACTCCGATACATCCATAAACCCAACCTAAAAATTCTGGTTGAGATTTTACATCTAGCATTGTTATTAATGATTGTCGTAATATTTATTAGGTAGACAATTCCTTATAAAACCCATTTGGGATCTAGTACAGTGTGGTGCAAGTAAAGCAACCGTCTAAAGATCTTAAAAGCCCTATAATTAAAAACTTTTGACTTCCGCGTAGCGATACAAGCCCACCGCTAATCTTTTGGTTGCCATAAATAAATTTCTATTGGACAGCATTCTTGAAAGCCAAGTCGCTGATAAACATTTGTCCCCATAGCAGATGCTTGAAGGGTAGCAACTTGATACCCTAACTTTTGAGCGTCTTCTAAAGCAATTTGTGTTACTTGTGTAGCAATTCCTTTACCTCTAGCTTCGGGTAACGTCGCCACAAAGTAAATTCCTGCTACTCCAGCGTCTAAATATAAGGCTGAGATGGCAACTGGAGTTTTCTCCCACAAAGCCAGATAGCGAATATAGCGATCGCGTTGAAATCCCAAGCTTGCCTCTAACGACAACAACTTTTCAAGCAATTTTACAGGAAGATCAAATCCAACCATACCAATCTTCAGCCAACTTTCTAGGCTTTTTTGATCCTCAACTCGAATAATTTCGAGATCTTGAGGACATTCTCGACTCTCTAAGTTCCACAAATCAATTGCCATACCTGGAAAATTACCCATAGCTTGGAATCCTTCGAGTTTTAGATACTTACCCAAATTGGCTGGCTGGGTGCTATTACTTGTCCACCAACAAAAAGGAACTTGTTTAGCTGCAAAATATTCAATTACTTCAGCGATCGCTTCTTCTACTTCCGACTCTTGCAGTTGTGTGCGCAAAACTCCATTATGAAAAAGCGAACCAATACTCGTAGAAAAGTAGAGGAGATTAGAACTTTCATTGACTTCTCCTAATGAAGTACGACCAAAGCTTGTAAAGTACGAAAATAAGTTTGCTTCTAAAGCTTGAATGACTTTATCAGTTTTATTGATTTGTATGAATTCAGTTATTTTTCTGATCATGCCAATTTTAGATTTTAGAATTTATTTTTAGCTTATAGCTTATAGCTTAGATCTTTTATTAAAGTGAATTCTGGCGCGATATTCACCATAAAAATTACTAAACTCCCAGAATTTTTTAATTAACAACAATATTTTATTTTCCTCAAATTTTATTTTTGAGTCAGCTAAGTTCGGTTGAATATTATTAATTTTCATTTAATATTTCTTGGTGATGTTCAATATTTAATGTTCAATGGTTATTAGTATTACCTAAAAAAATAAACCAGAGAAGGTACAAAAATAATTAAGTTTAGCTAGTACAATTTCATTTTCTAGCAACTGTTATAGTTAAAAAAGCTCAAAACTGTACCAGTAAAATATTAATCAAATCACGTAAGATAACTGAAGGCGTAAAGGAAACCAAACAATGAAAATTCCTATCGACCGTCAAGCAGTCAAACCAGTCTATTTGCAAATTCGCGATCGCTTTAGTCGTTTAATAAAATCAGGAAGTTTAAAAACGGGCGATCGTCTGCCCTCAATTCGAGCTTTAGCTAAAAATACTGAAGTTAATAAATTAACTGTTATTGAGGCTTATAGTGTTTTAGAAGCGGACGGTTTAATTCATGCTCGCCCAGGTGCGGGTTATTTTGTTAACTCTGAATCTTTAATTTCTCCTCAACCAAAATCTAATTTTAATCCTATACAAGAAGTAATTATTCCCGAACAAAAAACTGTTTCTTTCTTCGATATTTATCAGCTTTCGGTACAGGCAAAAAGCCAACCTGGTGTCATTGATTTTAGTAGTGGATTTCCTATTTCTTCTGGGTTAAAAGATCTACAACGTCACGCTAGACGAGCGATGAAAGAGGTGACAGATACTTTATTTAATTATGATTTTCCTCAAGGACAACTTGTTTTAAGACAGCAAATTGCCCAAATGTTAATTCAATTGGGATTAGAAATTTCTGCTGATGATTTAATCATTACTAATGGTTCAAAACAAGGGTTATCTTTAATGATGAATTATTATCTTCAACCTGGAGATTGGATCATTACTGAAAGTCCTACTTATTATGGAACTCTAGACATTATTGAGAATATTGGTGCCAGAATTATTGGTATTCCCATGCAAGGATCGGGGATGAATCTCGAACTTTTAGAACAATATTTAAAAAGTCATCGTCCCAAGTTAATTTACACTGTCTCTACTTTACAGAATCCAACTGGTATTACTACTGCCCTAAAACATCGTCAGCAACTATTAGCATTAGCTGAAGAATATGGCTGTTTAATATTAGAAGATAATGCTTATGAAGGTTTAAATTTTGAACCTGTCCCTCCGCCAATTAAATCTCTAGATTGTAGTAACTCGGTTATTTATACTGGTACATTTTCCAAAACTTTGATGCCTGGTCTAAGAGTTGGCTATTTATTAGTAACAGGAAAGCATTATCATCCGCTACTCAAACAAAAGCTGTTTCACGATCTCCATGTCTCAACGGTTTCACAAGCAATTGTCAGTGAATATCTCGCTTCGGGACATCATCGCCATCATCTTAATCATCTACGAGCTAGTAATCTGCGTAGTCGTAACGCTATGCTACAAGCATTGGAACGTTATTTCCCTGAAGAAGCTACTTGGACTGTGCCTAACGGCGGTTTATTTCTTTGGGTACAGTTGCCTCCTGAAATCTGTATTGTCTCTGTTGCTCGTCAAGCTTGGTCAGAAAATGTGTTCATTTATCCTGGAATGCCGTTTTTCCCAGATCAAAAAGGTTACAATGCTTTGCGCTTGAACTTTTCCCATCCTCCCGAAACCATTAAGCGAGGTATTGACACTTTGGGGAGGTTATTGAAACAGCATTTAATTAAACCTCGTCTAGTTTGAAAAGTTAAGTTTTAAGGCAGGGGATAAGGGTTAGGGATTAATATTAAAACTAAATTCTTAGACACAAAACTACAGATTTCAATTTCTTTGAGAGAGCCTTATACTATGTAGAGAAACTGTCCAAATAATTACTAAGCTTTAAGTTAAAATATAATTAATTCAAGTAAAAAAAAATTTATGGACAACCCAACAATTCAAACCGATTTAGCACAAATACTTAATAGGCTTGAGAACAAAATAGATAAACTGGACGAAAAAGTAGACGGCAAAATAGATAAACTGGACGAAAAAATAGACAGCAAAATAGATAAACTAGACGAAAAAATAGATAAATTATCATTAGGTCAAGTCGAAATCAAAGGGGATATTAAAGCATTAGATGTAAAGACAGACCAACTCAATACCAGAGTTGGTAATGTAGAGTTTGCTGTCCGAGGAATTTTAATCGGTATCGCTGTAATAGTATTTGGCGGATTTGCTATGTTCTTTTGGATGTCTACTAAACTACCTTAAAATTGGCTAATTCATTCTAAGATACGATTTGATTAATAATGTAAATTACAGAATCGACAAAATCTTTCTCAACAACTACAGATGTTGTTTCCCACCATCGCTGACTTAAATCTAAAGTTCTTACCTGTTCCGCCACCACAGAACCCGTAATCTTCAATCCTGATGGCAATTGAATTAAAGTTTTAATTCGAGGTTTAATTGTATTTGTTATGGGTGAAACAATAATAATTCCCTGACGACGCTGATTAAAACGAGTATTGCTTAAAACTAGGCAGGGACGAGCATCTCCTTGTTGTTGTCGACCTTTAGTTGGATTGAGACTAATCCGCAAAATTTCACCACGCTCAATATTCATATGAACTCTTGACCAACTGATTGATTATTGACAAATTCAGCTATGTCGTCAGGATATTCAAAATCATCAGGAATACTATCTAAAATTTCGTCTAAATCAGGTTGATTGTTAACCTTTTCAATAATTAAGCAATCATGTTCTATAGTTAATTTGACTTGGCTATTTTCAGCGATATTGAAACTATTTGCTATTTGATAGGGAATTCTCAAGCCTAAACTGTTTCCCCATTTTTTAATCTCTACTTGAATATTCATCGAAAAATGTTTGATATTATAGATATTTTAATTATACATTGTATAACTAAAATCTTGGTCAACTTCCCTGATTATTACAACGTGTTCCCAATCAGCAATCACTAATCACCAATCCCAAAATCATAAAATTTATTTGTTACCACAAGTACAAGAGAGCCAAATTAATTTTTTTTTAACTATTTCGCTATTTAAAAAAATCAAATTTATAGATTTAATTGTATGTAAAGCTTCAAACAAGAAAAGACTCATCGAGCAAATTTAGAAGCCTAATAGCATTTATTCATAAATACACAACTATCAGGGAGTAATTCTTAATGGCAACTGTCAGAGTAGCGATTAACGGTTTCGGGCGTATAGGCAGATTAGTATTTCGCGCTGGGATCAACAATCCTAATATAGAATTCGTCTGTATCAACGATCTTGTACCTTCAAAAGCGATCGCTTATCTTCTAAAATATGATTCGACTCATGGTCGTTTTTCAGGTACGGTCGAGGCCCAAGAAGACGGCATAGTAGTTAATGGCAAACATATACCTTGTGTTTCGGTGAAAAATCCCGAAGAACTACCTTGGCGAGAATATCAGGTAGATTATGTACTCGAATGTACAGGACTATTTACGGACTATGAAGGAGCAGCTAAACATCTCACCGCAGGGGCAAGAAGAGTAATTATTTCCGCCCCCACCAAAGATCCCGAGCGAGTTAAAACCTTGTTAGTCGGAGTTAATCATCAGAGTTTTGATCCCCGTACAGATGCGATCGTGTCTAATGCTAGCTGCACCACTAACTGTCTTGCTCCCATTGCTAAAGTTATCAATGATAACTTTGGTTTAGTAGAAGGCTTAATGACTACTATTCATGCAATGACGGCAACTCAACCAACTGTAGATGGCTGTAGTAAAAAAGATTTACGGGGAGGACGGAGTGCATCTCAAAATATTATTCCTGCTTCTACTGGAGCAGCTAAAGCAGTAAGCTTAGTTTTACCAGAACTAAAAGGAAAACTTACAGGAATGGCACTACGTGTTCCTACACCTGATGTATCCGTAGTCGATCTGACGTTTCGTACCGAAAAACCTACTACCTATGCTGAAATCTGTGAGGCAATGGCAACAGCAGCAGCAGGGGAAATGCAGGGAGTTTTAGCCTATACCGATGAGCCTGTGGTATCAACTGATTTTACAGGCGATCCCCACTCTAGTATTTTTGATGCTGGTGCAGGTATGGAGTTAAATAATAACTTCTTTAAGGTTGTGGCTTGGTATGATAACGAATGGGGCTATTCCAATCGTGCGATCGACTTGATGTTGGCAATGGCAGCTAAAGAAACTGAAATGTTAGTTACAGTCTAAGTTTAATAAGCAGTAGGGGGCGCAAGGCATGCGCCCTTATTAAAAGCTAACAGCTAACAACTATCAAAACAGTAATACCCTCAAAAACAGTAATTTACTATTGGCTATTAACTTTATTGTCACAAAATCAAGATATATTAATTTTCGATCTGGAGGCTACGCGATAGTGTACTCAGAAGGCTAGGCAAGATTGTAATCCAGAGACTACGCGGTAGTTTAATCGTATCTCAACTAAGACACATACAGAGTAAAAGAGGAAAATTGATGCTAAACCAATCAGAAGCAGTAATTGAAGCGATCGCTGCGAGAGAAATTTTAGATTCCCGTGGTCGTCCTACTATTGAAGCAGAAGTGCGTTTAGAAACGGGGGCTGTGGGCTTGGCGCAAGTTCCTAGTGGCGCATCTACAGGTAGTTTTGAGGCTCACGAATTGAGAGACGATGACTCACGCCGTTATGGGGGAAAAGGGGTTTTAATCGCAGTTCGTAATGTCAAAGAGAAAATTGCTCCTGAGCTATTGAATGTAGATGCTTTAGAACAGGCTACAGTAGACCAGATCATGATTGATCGTGATGGTTCTCCTAATAAAAAAAATCTAGGAGCTAACGCGATTTTGGCAGTGTCTCTGGCAACGGCTAAAGCTGCTGCGGAAGAGGTGGAATTACCCCTTTATCGTTATTTAGGTAGTCCCCTATCCAATGTGCTACCAGTACCGATGATGAACGTCATTAATGGTGGCTCACACGCCGATAATAATGTTGATTTTCAAGAGTTTATGATTATGCCTGTGGGGGCAGATTCGTTTAAGGAAGCTCTACGTTGGGGAGCGGAAGTGTTTGCTGCTCTCAGTAAGGTTTTGGGCGAAAAAAATCTGTTAACTGGGGTTGGAGACGAAGGTGGGTATGCTCCTAACTTGGGTTCTAACCAAGAAGCTTTGGATTTATTAATTACAGCAATTGAAAAAGCGGGTTATAAGCCTGGAGAAGAAGTGGCTTTGGCGATGGATGTCGCTGCTAGTGAGTTTTATCAAGATGGTCAATATATTTACGATGGTGAAGCTCATTCTCCTGAAGAGTTTATTGCTTATTTAAGCGAATTAGTCGAAAAATATCCGATTATTTCCATTGAAGATGCCCTACATGAAGATGATTGGGATAATTGGAAAATTTTGACTGAAAAATTAGGCTCAAAAATTCAGTTGGTAGGCGATGATTTATTTGTGACTAATAAAACCCGATTACAAAAGGGTATAGACTTGGGTGTGGGTAATGCTATTTTGATCAAATTAAATCAAATTGGTACACTGACAGAAACATTAGAAACAATCGATCTGGCAACTCGTAGCGGTTATCGTTCCGTGATTAGCCATCGTTCAGGGGAAACTGAGGATACTACGATCGCTGACTTGGCTGTAGCTACCCGCGCTGGACAAATTAAAACTGGCTCTCTCTGTCGCAGTGAAAGAGTAGCAAAATACAATCGTCTATTGAGAATCGAAGAAGAATTAGGAGATCGCGCTATCTATGCAGGCAAAATTGGTTTAGGACCAAAAAGCTCAACTTAAGAATTAAGTTTCTCAAGCAAAAGCTTAAGGCTTGGCAAAACCCAAGCCTTTAATTGTGAATTTGGTAGTAACCTGTAAACAGTCGAATTCAATCTGGCATGGCATTATAAAAGCAAGTACCTAAAATTAAACTTAGACAAGGTTGGTCATCATTACTATTGTTGTTTGTTATAAAACTACTTGTCTATTTGCCAGCAATTATCCATTGAAACATAATCATCTTTAGCAACAAACATGGAAATAACATCTTCAACTCAACTTGGTCAAACTGTTTCTAGTAGTAGTTTGGATAACAATGTCAAGATAGAAGACGATCGCACAGGCATGAGTGTGGACACACTGAAACGAGCCTTTGCCGATAACCTGTTTTATGTTCAGGGAAAAGATGAGTCTAGTGCTACTCTTCTTGATTATTATCAAGCATTAGCTTATACAGTACGCGATCGCTTATTACACCGTTTTATTAAAACTGGACGCACCTACTATGAAGAAAATGTTAAGGTCGTCTCCTATCTCTCGGCAGAGTTTTTGATGGGTCGTCATCTGGAAAATAATTTAATTTCTCTGGGGATCTATGAAAAAATGCGTCAGGTAGTCAAAGAATCGGGTCTGGAAATTGAAGACCTGATTGAACAAGAACCTGATCCTGGTTTGGGTAACGGTGGCTTAGGTAGACTAGCTGCCTGTTTTCTCGATTCTTTGGCTAATTTGGAAATGCCTGCTATTGGTTATGGTATTCGCTATGAATTTGGCATTTTCCACCAGGCACTCAGAGATGGTTGGCAGGCAGAAATCCCCGATAATTGGCTGATGTTCCAAAACCCTTGGGAAATCGCCCGTCCTGAAGATACAGTCCAAGTCAAACTAGGAGGACATACCGAAGCCTATCGGGATGAAAAAGGACATAACCGCGTTAGTTGGATTTGCGATCGCCAGGTTAAAGCAATCCCTTATGACACACCAGTACCAGGATATCGTACTAATACAGTTAATTCTTTACGGTTATGGAAAGCTGAAGCGAGTGAGGAGTTTAACTTTGAAGCATTTAATGCAGGGAACTATGACCGTGCTGTAGCCGAAAAAATGAGTTCAGAGACGATTTCTAAGGTACTTTATCCCAACGATAATACACCCCAGGGTAAAGAACTACGGTTAGCTCAGCAATACTTTTTTGTTTCAGCTTCCTTACAAGATTTAATTCGCATTCATCTGC
The DNA here is from genome assembly GCA_964393695.1 of uncultured Pleurocapsa sp. Classification (GTDB taxonomy): domain Bacteria; phylum Cyanobacteriota; class Cyanobacteriia; order Cyanobacteriales; family Xenococcaceae; genus Waterburya. Next base: position 3,145 of record CAYMWC010000101.1, on the reverse strand, counting down.
ATATTCATCCCAATCTCAGCAATTTTCACGAACGAGCAGCCATCCAGCTTAACGACACTCATCCAGCCGTAGCAGTAGCAGAGTTAATGCGGTTGTTGATCGACGAACACAACATGGATTGGGATCAAGCTTGGGATATCACCCAAAAAACCCTAGCCTATACTAACCATACCTTGCTACCAGAAGCCTTAGAGAGATGGTCAGTGAGCTTATTTAATCGAATGCTACCGCGACATATCGAGATTATCTACGAAATCAATCATCGTTTCTTAGAAGACATCCGTACTTGGTTTCCCGATGACGAAGATTTAGTTTCCGAGCTTTCGATTATCGAAGAAGGAGCAGACAAAAAAGTCCGCATGGCAAATTTAGCCTGTGTTGGCTCTCATGCAATTAATGGGGTGGCAGCCCTTCATACCCAATTACTGCAAAAATATACCCTCCAGGGTTTTGCCAAACTGTGGCCCGAAAAATTCTTCAACAAAACCAATGGTGTTACTCCCCGTCGCTGGCTCTTGCTAAGTAATCCTCGACTAGCAAAATTAGTAACCGAAAAAACCCAGAGCGATCGCTGGTTAAAAAACTTGGATGAAATGCGAGTCTTGGAAAAATTTCTTGACGATCCTGAATTTTGTCAGCAGTGGCGAGAAATCAAGCGTAAAAACAAAATTGCTCTGGCAGCCCAAATCAAGAAAACTAAAAATATTGATGTCAACGTCGATTCTATTTTTGATGTTTTAGTTAAACGGATTCACGAATACAAACGTCAGCACTTAATGGTGCTGCACATCATTACCCTCTATAACCGCATCAAGCAAAATCCTGATATCGAGATTGTACCTCGCACCTTTATCTTTGGAGGTAAAGCTGCACCTGGTTACTTTATGGCAAAGCTAATTATCAAATTTGTTAACTCGGTAGCAGAACTAGTTAATAAAGATCCCGATGTCAGAGGACGTTTAAAAGTAGTTTTCTTACCTAACTTTAATGTTTCTTTGGGGCAAAAAATCTATCCAGCTGCCGACTTATCCGAACAAGTATCTACCGCAGGAAAAGAGGCTTCGGGAACTGGTAATATGAAGTTTTCCATGAATGGTGCTTTAACTATTGGGACTTTAGACGGGGCGAATATTGAAATCCGCGAAGAAGCAGGGGCAGAAAATTTCTTCTTGTTTGGTTTGACTGCTGAAGAAGTTTATCAAATGAAGGCAGATGGTTATGAACCTATGTCTTTTTATGAAAGCAATGAGGAATTACAAGGGGTAATTGATCGCATTTCCAAAGGCTACTTTAGCCATGGTGATACCAAGTTATTCAAACCCATCGTCGACTCTTTGCTCTATGATGACCCTTATATGCTCCTAGCAGACTATCAAGCCTACATCGATTGTCAAGAAAGAGTTTCAGCAACTTATCAAGATCAAGACAAATGGACAAAAATGTCGATCCTCAATTCAGCACGCATGGGTAAATTCTCCAGCGATCGCACTATTAAAGAATATTGTGAACAAATCTGGGACTTAAAACCAGTGCCAATTAATTTGGAAGCTTATAGTCAAGACAACGGCATTAGTCACAATAATACTTGAATAAAGTTCGGGTTATGACAATTTAGCTTTAAGCTCTAGGCTTATAAGCTTGTTAACATTATTTGCTGGATGTCCTCGTTAGGGCATCTTTTTTTTGGATTAAATTGAAATACAAATCAAACAACTAGGACGCATTATCACCTTTGTGGCTTACTGTTTTGGGACAGACAAAGACAAGCCAGATCTGGCAGTAGAAGTAAATCTAACATCAGGAAGTTAGTTTCTAGTTATTTTATGTCCAAGTTCAGTTATTCAACTGGAAATAATTAACGCTTACGCAACCATTTGGCAGCTACTGCACCCAACGCTGCACCAACTAAGGGATTACTGAGAAACTTAAGCAACGCAGGTTGATCTGCCATTACGTCTTGAAAGACATCGGGGTGAGAATGATAGGTAAAATTAGCTAACTTACTTACGTCATCAGCATTCATACGACTAGCATGATGAGTAGATAATCCTAGCTGTCTTTCTAGATCTTTTTCGCTTAATCCTCTGTTTTTCAATTGTTTAAAAAACTCTCTGGCTACATCATCTCGCTCGTTAGGCTTAATTTGTGCGATCGCTTGTTGTAGTTCGGGTTCCATTTGTTGGGGGGAAACATTATCATGATGGAAAGCACGACTGAATAAACCGCGTCTTTCTTCTTTACTACTACGTTGAGCAAAATCGTCAAAATTATCATAATTGTTGACATCTACAGGTGTATTGTCAAGGGATTCGGTATTACCACCTGCTAGATCGTTCATTATTTCTTGCTTGTATCTATCACTACTAGACATTGATTTTCTGCTCCTAATTTTTTAACTTTTTGAGGGCGTAATTTTGAGGTCTCCTCAAAATGTTGATCGCGTAAGCGTACGCGACTAGCGTAATCGCCCGAATTAACTTTTGACTTTTATTTAGGTTTGATAGGCAATTTGGTTTGATCGCTCGTCATACTTAGCAGTTAAAATTCTTTGTTTGTCTGGTGCATACATTAAAATAGTCAAATCTTGATTGGGGAAATTTTTGTGAAAACCTATAGCTAAAGACTTCGCTAAAGTTTTGACTTCTGTGGGTTTTACCTGTTCGGAAATAACTACACCCAATTTATTGTTGTCGCGTACATAAGCGTCTTTGACTAAGCCTTGACTAGTACTAACTACCCAATCACCAAATTTTTGTCCTGCGACACTATTACCTCTTTCTAATTGACTGTAAGCTTGATTTCTATTAATAGTTGCATTGGGAACTGTTGCAGTGGTACTAGAAGAACAGGCAGCGGTGCTAACTAGCATAACAACTAATAGTATAGATGCTAAAAAGCGACGAACTTGGCTTAAATTGATGCGCACGATCTTACCTCGCAATATTTTCTGTCAACGTTTTTGTTCAAATTTAGTTAATAAATAACTGGTATTTTGAGAATTTAAGCTATGAGTTATTTTCGAGTAATAATCTTTAATAACCCATAGCTTTTTTTGCTTTTTTACTTCTTGATGCAGTCCTAAAGGATACCCTCATTCGTCCCGTCAGGGCGGGATAATAAGGGCAAGCCGCTCCGCATATCGCTC
>CAYMWC010000100.1:0-18795 GCA_964393695.1 uncultured Pleurocapsa sp. | reverse complement strand
GGAGATGCTACGCAAACGCCAGTTGCTTCACTTGGGCAAAGCCCAAGACCGCACTAGACTCACCGCGCTGCATCGCTTTTCCCTGTCTCAACTAGGAAATTAATTTTGTACAACTACTTATTGGGTATATAGCTAACGATGTGTAACTATATTATTGACAAATTGCACACAATCTTAAATTCTCACAAATGCCTATTTTCTTACATTTTAATTTCTCGTTTGACTGCGTAAGTTCTATAAAACTTATATCATATTCTTAAGTCAATGCTGTTGGCAATTCACCTTGATTTTTCTCTATACTCAGTTTAAATTGTCAATTAAACGAGAATGTTTAAGATTTATGTTCTACCAAAACAATATTTCATTATCGATTTGCGACCAAAAAATTGATTATTGGCAAAAACAGCTAGAAAATATTGCCCCCTTATTAGATTTTCCAACAGATCGAGTGAGAGTGAGTATTGCGGAGTCAGGTACTGAAATTAATAATCGCCACCTGAATTTTGGGCAAAATCTATTTACACTGTCTAAGGATCTGAGTCAGGCTTTAAGAGAAATCGCTCAAGCAGAAGATGTTTCGGTTGCCATAATTTTGCTCGGTACTTTGGAAGTTTTATTGCACCGCTATACCAATCAAGAAGATCTAGTAGTTGGCTGTTTAGACTGCTATGTCAATTGCCATCAAACCCCACTAGAAATATTACCCATCAGAATTGTAATTACAGGCAAACAAAAGTTTTCAGAATTATTGACAACAATTCATGCTCAAATCTTAGCAGCCAGTAATTATGTCGACTTGAACATCGCTACTTTGACCGAAGCTTTAGTAACTGGAAACTTGGAATTTCCAGCCTTGGCTTTATCACAAATCTTGTTTAGATTTAAGAGCTTCTCTACAACTTCAGCAGCTAAATTAACTAAAAATCTACCCACACGAGAATTATTTCTAGATATTGTCGAGGAGTCAGAGCATTTAATTTGCAGAATCGAATACAATCGCGATTTATTTGATGCTAAAACTATTCAAAGAATTGCGGATAACTATCAGGTATTACTACAATCAATTGTCACTCAGCCTCAAAATGAAATTGCCTCTCTGCCTTTGGTATCGACCACTGAACAACAACAAGTTGTAGTTGAGTGGAATCAAACTCGAACGGTATCAGCAGAACAACCTATCCAGCAACTATTTGAAGCACAAGTTCAAAACAACCCTGAAGCAGTGGCAATTATGTGTCAAGGACAACAGTTAACCTACGGTGAATTAAATGCCCAAGCTAACCAGTTAGCTCATTACTTAAAATCTGTGGGGGTTACTAAAGAATCATTAGTTGGTTTATGTATCGAGCGATCGCTGGCTATGGTAGTGGGAGTCTTGGCAATTCTTAAAGCAGGTGGAGCTTATGTACCCTTAGATATTAGTAATCCTACCGCTCGCATAGCTTTTATTCTTGAAGATGCTCAGGTAAAAGTCTTGTTAACTCAAGCAAGCTTATTAGACAAATTACCCACTCAAATTGAGCAGACTATCTGTATTGACCGAGATTGGGATCAAATTGCTCAACAGTCTAAAAATAATTTAAATGAGACTGTCACGAGCGTAGATTTAGCTCATATTGTCTACACTTCAGGCTCTACAGGTAAACCCAAAGGAGTGATGTTAACTCACGGGAATCTTAGTCATTATGCTCAATCTTTGCAGTTAGCCTTCAACATTACTCCCAAAGATATTTATCTTCATCGTGGTTCAATTGCCCTAATTGTTTCTGCCCGACAATTACTGATGCCTTTAGCCCAGGGTGCAAGCGTCTTGATTGTTACCGCCCAAGAAACTCGTAATCCCCTCAGATTATTGGAACTAATCAAAGATTATGGGGTGACGATCGTCGATCATGTTCCTTCTTTTTGGCGTAATTTCTCTGGAATTTTAGAACAACAAACTCAAGATGACCGCCAAGGTTTATTAGACAATCAAGTACGACTAGTAGCAGCAGGAGGAGAACAAGTAACTCCAGAAATCTATCAGTGTTGGCGCGAGACATTTAAGCCTGAAGTTAAACTTGCTAATATTTACGGTCAAACAGAAGGTACGGGCGTAGTAACTGTCTATCAAATCCCTGAGCAAATTGATTGTCATTTTAAATCTCTCCCTGTAGGTCGTCCTATACCAAACATGAGAGTGTATCTTTTAGATCAAGGTTTACAGCCTGTGCCTGTGGGGGTAGCAGCAGAAATTCATATTAGTGGTAAGGGAGTTGCTAAAGGGTATCTCAATCGACCTGAATTAACTGCGGAACGATTTGTAGCTAATCCTTATGTCCCTGGAGACCGTCTCTATAAAACAGGAGACTTAGGACGTTATTTAGCTGATGGTTCAATTCAATTTTTAGGTCGGATCGACCGTCAAGTCAATATTCAAGGCTTGCGGATTGAACTGGGAGAAATTGAAGCCGTCTTATCCCAATCCCCTTTGGTTCAGGAAACTGCCATAGTGGTACGAGAAAACAAACTGGGGGAAACTCTAGCTGCTTATATAGTGCCAAGTAAAGGCAAACAACCAACGGTAGAACAACTCCGTAATTATCTGCAAGAAAAACTGCCTTCCTATATGATTCCAGGGAGTTTTATTTTTATGGAGACTTTTCCCTTAACTACGAGTGGCAAAATAGATTATCGTGCTTTGGCTGCTAGCAATTTAGAACGAGCAACAGCACCAATAATTGCGCCTCGCGATCGCTTGGAATCAGAGATTTTACAGCTATTACAAGAGATTTTAGGGATTAAATCTATTAGCCTTCAAGATAACTTTATTGAATTAGGTGGTAATTCTTTATTAGCAGCACGTCTAGTCACTGAAATTAAACATAAATATCAACAGTCAATTTCCGTTGCTAATGTTTTTCAAGCAGCAACTTTAGAAAATTTAGCTACCCTAATTCGTCAAGAGCAAAGTAGTTCTCAACCTCAAAGCTTTGTGCCAATTAAACAGGGTAATTCTGACTTAATTTTATTTGGGATTCATAATTTAGGCTACGGATTAGAATTTTATCGCCCCCTAGCTAAATATTTGAGTGAAGATATTGGCTTGCATGGATTATCATCATTTTTAAGTGATGACCCGAATAAGCCTCATCCCAGGGATATTTTAGCTTTGGCAACTTACTATACTGAAGAACTACTTAAAATACAGCCTCAAAGCCCTTATTCTTTAATGGGGGTATCTTTTGGAGGAGTTATTGCTTATGAAATAGCTCAAAAATTAGTATCTTTGGGGCATGAAGTTAAGTTTTTAGGCATGGTGGACACTTTCTGTCCCGCTCAAAATGCAGTTCGCCAAGATCTGCCTTTACAACAGCGTTTCTTTGGTCATCTTCACAAAATTCGTACCAAAGGTATCAGCCATATTTTAGAGCGAGTTAAATGGCGATTAAATTTAGCGATGCACCTTACCCGATCTAATCTTTATCAAATTAACTGGATCAAAGAGAATTTTGCTGACGAAACTAGCCGAAATTTTGATCGTGCTGAATATATTCAGCTTACCCGAGAACATCAAGAAGTAAATGAAAATTATGTGATTCAACCATATCCAGGTTCAATTAATCTGTTTCGCGCAGCGGACGATATGGACTCTAAATTAGATTGGCAAAAGTTAGCTCTTTCTGGTTTGTTTATTGATGATATACCTGGAGAGCATTTGGAAGTCTTGCAAGAACCCAATGTCAGAATCTTGGCGGAAAAATTACAGTTAGCATTAAGTAAATTGACATAATATAAAGCTAAATTCTGTAAAAAAATGTAAATCTACTACGATCTTTGAACTCCTGACTCTTGACTCCTAACTTCTGACTCCTGACTCCTAACCTTCACAGTTAACTTCTATCCATCCTACCTACTTATAGAGAAACAACCAAACCTATAGTGATTCTTTTAAAGTAAAAGTACAGCAACCTGTTTATTTGGAGATTCAAAAATGTTTTTTCCTTGGTACAAATCTTGTTTTAACCCTGAAGCAAATTCACCTTCAAGTTGGAGACAACACCGACTGAAGTTTCTTAAATTTATGCGCGACGATCTAGAAACACGCTTGGCAGCGATTAATGCTGCGATCGAAACGCTAGAACGACAAAATAACCAAGAAGAAAGTTAAAGAAAATTACTCTGGGGTGATTTTAAAACAACCTACCCCAGAAAATTTCAGTCGATTGCAGAAGCAGGATATTAAGTTAAACCTCATCTTTTTGTATTGTCTGTGCAGGTTCAACTTCTAAGCTATCTCGTCCTAGCTTTTCTAAATAAAGTTCCCATTTGGGAGGATTGCTCACAGAATTGTATTTATAAGACCCTAAACACTGTTCTTTTTGATTAAAAATATTGAGACTGTAGCCATATTTTCTGGCTATTGTACCAAATTGATTAACAAAACGATAACGTCCTAAATAGTCTAGCAGAGTCCATAATTGCCAATTAACAGTTAGGTTTACCTGCTGTTTTTTTGGAGAAGCAAACCAATTCTGAATTAATTTTCCCCCAAAGGGATCAAACTGTTCTACTGCCCACCAAAAACTTGCTTGAGTAGGTTCTGTATTAGAATCTTTTTGTTTAGTTGTTTGTTTAGTTGTGTTTTGATTATTGTCAGTTTTACTAGTATTTTTTAAATTATTTATTGCACTAGGTGATGATGAAATTTGCTTGGGTATTGGTTCACAGCTATTGAATATATTTATGTTAGTTTCTTGAGCAACAATAGTGCTTTGATTCTTAGAAGAGTTTAGGCTACTTTGTCCTTTATCCAAAGCGATAGCGAAGCTAGCCGTTGCGTAGCTGCCGTTAGGCATAGGCATCGCTGATTTAGTTGTAAATAAAGCCAAGAATCCAACTAGATAAATTACCACACTAGATCCCTTCATAAGTCAAGCCAAAGATATGATTATTAATAATTTCTATATCGGTAACAATAAAGTTAACTATGTTGGAAAGTCATAATCAATGCCATATATAAAATTATAATTAAATATTTAGGTCGTTAACACCTAGAAAATTAGCCAAAACACTATCATCTAAGGCTTTGAGTAAATTAAAAGTTATTTTTTATGATAATACTACTTAAGTAGGTAGGTGAAATCAGAGAACACCCGACACCCGACACCCGACACCCTGTCATCACTATTTTCTATTTAATTACACCCACTTACTTATGATTACTGATTACTGTTCTTTGAAAGGGTAGAGGGGTAGAGCAGTAGACTACTCCAAACACTTGACTACTCTGCTACCCCAAATATTTCCACATTTCAATAATCACTGGTTACTGGTCACTGTTCATTGTTGATTCTCCATTATTAGCTTTTTTTCTGGCAATATTAAATCAACATGATCTTGATTAGTTTGAGCTTTTAATTTTTGCTGATCTTGATTCTCTACTCTGGTAAAATTTTCATCTGATTCTTTTAACTTGAGACACAATTCAAATAAAATTTCTGATAGATCGCTACGGGAAACTTTGGCTGTTGATAGTTCTGAAAGATTGGATTCTAATTGAGTAAATACTTGCTGTTTGAGAAGTTGTAAATCTCGATCTAAAGCCGTTTTTGACTGAGTAATTTCGGTTTTTAGACTATTAGTATGAGCATTGAGACTATTTTGTAGAAAGTCGATACTATCATAATTATGTTGAGAGATGATATCTAGCTCTTGTTGAATTCTTTGATGTTCTTCTTTAGTAGTAAGCTCAAGATATTTGATTTTTTTTTCTAAAGAATTGGTAAGTGAGTTTATTTGATGCAGTATTTTAGTTTCTAACTGTTGAAAGCGTTCTTCCATAGCCAATTGAAATTTGTCATGACTATTTTCAAGCTGATTGAGTCTGTGGTTATATTGCTTAAATTTCTGATTATACGCTTCTACTTGTTCACCAAATAAAATTTCTTGTAATTTTGTGATGTTACCAAGCCTTTTACGCATTTCTGCTTTGGTGATCTCGTTCATAATTGATTTCTTCTCAAACTAATTCAATATTTAGTAATTTACAGTTTATCAAAATACTTAAATTTAAGCGTTAATTGGTAATTTAACTTTAATCTTTGTACCTTTATTTATTTTACTCTTAATAGTTATTGAACCTTGATATAATTCTACGGCTTTCTTGACAATAGATAGTCCCAAACCCGTACCAGGAGTATTGTCAACATTACTAGCACGATAAAAAGATTCAAATATATGTTTTTGTGATGCTTGAGGAATGCCTATACCGCGATCGCTTATTTCAATGATAATTTCGGCGGAAGTCTTAACATAAGTTACAATCAAGTCTACAGTCTTGCCTGTAGCGGAGTATTTTAAGGCATTAGACAGTAAATTACTTAATATATGACGTAAATTTTTGGGGTCGAGATCAAGGGGATTAACTGGAACTTGGTAATCAAAGTTAATTATTCTATCAGCATAAATTGCAGTCAATTCTTGAATTATTTGTAAACAAAAATTACGTAAATTGAGTGGTTCTAGTGTGAGTTTTTGTTTACCTGATTCTACTTTGCTTAAAATTAGTACATCTTCTAATAAAGAACTCATATTTAAAGCAGCATCTTTAATTGATTGTAAATAAAATTGGCGATCAGCAGCAGCTAAATTAGTTTCGTCTATTAGATTTTGAACACAAAGTAAAATACTACTCAAGGGATTACGAAATTCATGGGAAGCCAGAGAAATAAATCCCGATTTTAATTGTCGTAATTCTTTTTCTTTCGCTAGAGATTTACGAATTTCTATTTCTGCTTGTTTTCTGGCTGTAATATCTCTACCAATATAAACACAGTTATAAAAGTCAGTAACTTCTGTTGGCGCAATAAAACAATCAAATTCTATCTGAATTTTTTGCTGCTTTTTGTTAGTAAAATTTACTTCAATTTTACTAACACTATCCTGGGATGATAATAGAAAATTGTATATTTGTTGGTGATTAAAATTTGGGTCTTGAATAATCTCATCTATTGATTGATTAAGTAACTGAGATTTTTTATGTCCTAATAATGCTATAGTTGATTTATTGACTCGTTCGATTTTTCCTCCAGGGGTTGTAATCAACAAAACGTCTTTCATAGACGCTATAATTTTATTAGTGCAATATTCAAATCTTTGTAATTTATTGAGAGTAACTTCTGTCTCATTCAGCCTTTGCATTGATGACTGCCTGAGTAGTACTAACTCAGTAACATCTTCTAGCAAGATGACTAAATACTCCTGGAAAGACTGAATATGTAAATTAAAATAGACAGTAATTTCGGGGTTTTGATTACGACTAACACTCTCTAAAATAAAGCTTGTTTGTTCCCCTGACAGTATTTCTTGGCAGATTGACTCTAAACCAACTATTTCAGGAAAACTTATTCTGATATCTTCACCTACAGCGATAGTTTGGTCAGCATATTGTTGAATTGTGGCTGCAAACTGAACAACAGTAAAATTGTTGTCAAATAGTACATACTCTCGGTTGTCGATAATTGGTATTAAATCCACGATTTAATTACTATTAGGTTGGTTTTGGCATTTAATAAATATTAGATACTCCGAACAAAAATCAGTTAATACCTATAATCATTTGATTTTTAGGTATTTTCAGCTTAAATTAAATTGCTAAATAAGTAAAAGCGATCGCAACTGTATTATTTCTAAGAAGCGATCGCTAATAATTGAAAATAGAATGATACCGCCTTCTCATCTACGTTGCTGATTACATATTTCTGCCCATCTGTGGCTATGTGAGATGAATTAGCATTATCTATAGGTAACTTAGTGAACGAAATTATTAATTAATTTAACGATAACGTTTTTTACGACGGGCAATTGCTTTACGTTTACGTTTTTCAATTGGCGTTTCGTAGTGACGACGACGTTTTATATCAGCGAAGATACCTGCTTTAGATACTTGACGTTTAAATCGACGTAGTGCAGATTCTATGTTTTCGTTTTGTCCAACAACCACTTGGGTCATTAAAAATCATCCTCCAAATTTGATTACGACAGTTATAAGAGTTGTCTTGTTCAGCTAATTGCTGTTGAGCTTTTTATTATAGCTTTGTGGCAAATAACCGAATTTAGCAAGTCTTCAATGAGATTTAAATTTATGATGACTGAGTATTTTTAGTATCGCTTAAAATAGTGTAGTTTAATAACTAAAATAGTCAGAAGCTATTTCGGCAATTAAATTAATTTATGGTTTGATAACAAAAACTGTCCTCATAGTCATCATAATTTTGATCTCAAACTTGAAATTATATCATTTAGGACATCGTACTTGATTAGTAATTGTTTTTAATTTTTAATGTAGGAAGTGACGAGTCCCACTTAAAACCATAACTATACCCAACTCATTAGCTGCCTTAATCGAATCCTGATCGCGAATTGAGCCTCCTGGTTGAATAATAGCAGTAATTCCCGCAGCAGCAGCAGTACGTACTGAGTCATCAAAAGGAAAGAAACCATCACTAGCTAAGACTCCTCCTTGGGCTTTTTCTCCTGCTTGTTCGAGGGCGATTTTAACTGCGCCAACACGATTCATTTGTCCTGCACCAATACCGACGGTAGTGCGATCGCGACTGACTAAGATAGCATTCGATTTTACGTGCTTAACTAATTTTTGAGCAAACAGCATTTCGGCAAGTTGTTCAGGGGTAGGTTGTTTGTCGGTGACGATTTGCCAGTCTTGGGGGTGTTCAATTTGGTCATCGCTAGCTTGAACTAAAAACCCACCTGCGATCGCTTTAATCGTTTCCTTCTGCCCTGTAGCTAAATCAGGTAAGAGTAATATTCTTAATTTAGACTTGGCTTGCAAGATCGTTTTTGCTTCTTCTTCACAACCAGGGGCGACAACGCATTCTAAAAAGGTTTTAGTTAAAGCTTCGGCTGTGGCAGTGTCAATCGGCTGGTTTAGTGCCACAATACCGCCAAAAGCCGAGATAGAATCAGCATTAAAAGCTTTTTCATAAGCTTCAGTTAGGTTACTACCAACGGCTGCACCACAAGGGTTAGTGTGTTTTAGTACTGCTGCTGCTGGTTCACTATGGTCAAATTCCGTGATAATTCGCCTTGCTGCCTCTAAATCAACTAAATTGTTATAACTTAGTTCTTTACCCTGTAATTTAGTTGCTGCTGCCCAACCCGATGGTACTGTGCCAGTTTGATACCAAGCTGCGGGTTGATGAGGATTTTCCCCATAACGTAAGGACTGCAATTTAGTACCCGTAATACTGTAAATATCTCCTAATGTCTCCGCTTGATTGAGATTGGCAAAATAAGCCGAGATAGCGCGATCATAACTGTTAGTGTGGGCGAAGGCATATCCAGCCATTTGCTGCCGAAAAGCTAAAGATACATCGCCGTTAGACTGTTCATATTCTGCTAAATAGTCACTGTACTGACTAGGATTTGATAAGACAGTCAAATATTTAAAATTCTTGGCTGCTGCGCGAATTAAAGTTGGGCCACCAATGTCGATTTTTTCGATCGCTTCTGCTATAGTGACATTAGATTGGGATATCGTTTGCTCAAATGGATAAAGGTTCACTACTACCAAATCCAGAGGGCGAATCTGATTAGCTTCCAAATCACTGAGATCTACTGCTAAATCTCTACGAGCTAAAATTCCTCCATGAATACGGGGATGCAAAGTTTTTACTCTACCTCCTAAAATTTCTGGTGAACCTGTATAGTCACTCACCTTGACTACGTTGATCCCAGCAGCTTGTAGAGTCTTAGCTGTACCACCACTACTAATAATTTCAAACTGGAACTTTTCTACTAACTGACGGGCGAGATCAACAATCCCAGTTTTATCGGAAACGCTTAAAAGGGCTAGACGGCTCATAAGTTGCTCTTGCTTCAAAAATAGGCAATATTTACCTTATGATATTTTGGCTATTAAAAAAAAATATTCTTTGATTTTCTGGAAAAACTAGCGATCGCTAAAATTGTCATTGATAACTAGCATCAGTGATTGATTTTAGAGCCTTCTGCCTTACTCAAAATTTAAGTAACCTATCTAAACAGGATTTAGTATAATTATAAGATTGACAAAAAAAATGAAAGTTATAATATCTTAATGAATATGCTTAGTAAGTGCTTATCTTTTGAGAGTTAATCGTAAGATATTAAGATTAAGGCAATAATCGATTGTTAAAGATGGATCAAAGCACCATATTCTAAGCAGAATAAGAGGAAAAAACAAATGCTCGCCCTTTCACTAGTAACTTTATTAGTCGCAGCGATTACTCTATACATTAGTTATCAAATCCAAGATGATGTATTTAAGGCTGCAACACGATTTACTTCGTTAACGTTTTCTTTAGTGACGTTGTTGTGCGCTCCTTGGATCTTAAAATTATGTTTAGTAGCTATTCCTCTAGCGATCGCTAGTTTAGGCTCTTGGTCAACCGAAAATCTTTAGAGTTGCCCACCAAATACACCAGATTAAGATTTTGTTGTCACTAGTTAACAAAACTTCTGATGTTATTACAGAATATTAACTATAAAATTATTGGTTGTCAGAATATGAAATTATTATTTGCAGTAGCAGGGGAATTCCCTACCTATTTCGTTGCCGTATATGTAGTTGGCTTTATTGCTGCTGTATCTATAGGTTCAATCGCTTGGTACAATTCAAAGCGTCCTGCGGGTTGGGAAGATGCTGAACGTCCAGATATTGTGCCTAAAGTAGGGGAAACAGAAGATAATCAAGGTGATAGTTAAGGCAAAAGGCAAAAGTACCACAAGGGCATAACATCAAAAGTCAAAAGTTTAACCTCATTCCTACGAAGTTCTCGTTATTAGAATTAGTATAAGATTTGAATTAGCCAATATTCTTTAAAATAGTCAGCTAATATTTGTAGTGCAGGCTTTAATTCTGTATCTAAATCAATTTCTAAATCTCGATTATAGATATCACTAATAAACTGATAAATCAACTCAAAAGTTAGTCGATCAGAGCGTTCCCATAGCTTAAACTCACCATTTTTAGTATTATTAAGTTGAGCAATTGCTTGGCTACCTACGGTTTTTTCGCCAAGGCGATCGCTTCTGACATCACGCCAAAGTATAAATTTAAGCTGTTGTTTAGTAGCAACAAATTCATTATAATTTTGAATTCTCGCAGTAAATTTACTACCTTTACAGCTACTTAAAAAGCCAATACAAATATTTTTGTTACTGATAACTATATGAGGAGGTAAAACACCTTTACTCCGTAAAATGTCCATCTCTAAATCAGTAATGTTTTTAAATGCTTGAATAATATCTTTAAGTTTACCAACGTCTTTTTCGTCGAGTAAGATTTCAGCTTCACTATATTCTTGTTCGAGAATTGCTTGTTGAGTTGCTAGATAAGTGATAATTTTTTCTTTTAAAGATTTTGGCTCTAAATTTGGTAGTTGAGGATCAGCTTCTAACGGTAAAGTAGCGGTTGAGTTTTGATGTTTATTTGTTAAGGTATTTTGAGCAAGTTTTTCAGTCTGATGATCTACAAAAATATTAAAAGCCTGAGCAATATTTTGGAGTAAGTTTTCTAATTTATTTTGTTGTGATTCAAGTTTTTCTAATCTTGATAAGATCTGTTCTGAAGGTAAACTTGATTCGGAACTACCGAGATCAACATTTTGGAGATTAGGAAGTGGAATGTTTCTATATTTATAACGAAAATATTCAGCTGCATTATTTAAAACAGCACGGATAGAACGTTTATGATTAATAATTTGCTCAAGCTCTTGAGTCGTAAATAAACTAGCCAAATCTGTTTGCACCTCGGCTGCTTTTAACTGCAAAATCTCTTTTATTTCCTCGACTTGCGGTTGGTCTAACATAACTTGATATTGAGAAATACGATCAATAATTGAACCATCAAAAGTTTGTTGTACCTGTTGCCAACGATTAGGAAATAAATTCAAAATAATCAAACTATGAGGAACTCTGGTAAAAATCTCTTTAACCGCTTCTCCAAAATTAAGTAAAATATTACGATTATGTTCTAACCCCAACATCTCAAGTTGATCAAAAACCATAATTAATGGTTCGTTTAACAAAGAAAGCCTACCTAAAACTGCGATCGCTTCTAAAGAAAAATCTTCTTTACTAATTTCATTATGCCAACTACTTAAACCAACTTTAGTTAATTCTTCTGGTTCTAATTCATCCGCAGCTAACCATTTTTTCACTAATTGTTTGTAACTAAAATCAGTATAACGACAAAATTTAACAATACCTTTAATAATTTCTGGCGCATAGCCCGCAGCACCATATTTATTGAGCCACCAATCAGTAGTAATTCGTTCAATTGACTCCCAGTTATTTCTTCTGGTTTGAGTACCTTCCCCACCTAAGATTTCATAAAGTTTTAGAGGATTATTTTGGATACTAGCTAAAATACTTTGAATTTTTTGACTCGGATTACTAATTGATTGAATAATTCCTACAAAAGTATTAGCTAAAAAATATTCTAGCTGATTAAAATTTGTGCCTGGTATCTTTTTGTTTAAAGATTCTAAAATATAACTATAAGTATGATATTTAATTGTATTAGCATCGTTAGGACAGGGAATAAATAAAAGACGATTGAGTGCTAATCTTTGTTTAGCCAAACGCATAATTAAATGAGTCTTACCAGTCCCAGGTTCACCAATAATTACCGCCCCTTTACTTTGATGATTAGAATCATACTTAATATCATCAATTACCGTTTCTAAAATTCTGTATTGCGCGTGATAAATATTACTATTATCTGGATGACTTTGAAAGGGATTATCAACGCGACTACTACCAAAAGGATTAACTTGTGTGGGAGTCGGAGTCATTTTTTGCTTAATTTCTAAATAGAGTTGATAGGTAAAATGAGCGTCATATCTGGCTGTATGAGCTTGTCCAGTATTAAAATACTGACGATCTACTTTAAGATTAAGTTTTTTAGCCAAGTACTCTAAGGAATAAGCATAGTAGTCAGGAAAACATTGTTGAGCTAGTTTGACGGTACATTGATATTGCAGCTGTTGAAAATTTTTCCAGAGTAAATTAACCTTTCGGAAACTGTTATTTAAAACCTGTAGATCATGTTGGGCATGATGAAATACTAACAATTTATGATGAATAATAGCTAAAAAATCTCGTAATATCCTTTTTAGTGGCTTGTCTTGCAGCAGGCGTTGTTGATAATGAGGATGTTCTTGATTAAAAGCTTCGTATACTAATTTTCCCTCACTGCTAATAATGGCAATTTCTCTTAATTCTCTCTGTCCTTCAGTGTCAATAACTACAAAATCCATTAAGGTATGAAACTTGGAGAATACTATTGAGTATAGTCCAAGTATGGCGATCGCAAAATAACATCAAATAATTTATTTTGAGCATAATTTATATATGATTATCATGTAGATATTGTCGGCTCTTCAGTACTTGTTATGCCAAAAACAAAACCGAATACCCTAAAGCCTTACATGGCATGAGTTTGGGGGCAAAAAAATGTTAGTTTCTCGAAACTATTGTCTTGCCTGGCTTTGATATGATTTAGCTGCTCTAAACATACTATGAACTGAAGAGCCATATTGTCATCAAAGAATCAGTAGAAAATAGTGAAAACTGGATTCGTCGTCACGAAATTTTGAAGAAAGCTCAGGTAATTTATGAGCAGAGATAAGGCATCACTTCTAGACCTGGTTAACGCAGCCAGGCAAATACTCAAATTTACGGAAGATATTAATTGTAGTGTTCAGAGACCGAAAGCAGATGAACGCTCGGCAGTTCTTTTCAAGCCGTAAACAGGATTGTTCACCAGATCATTACCGTAGGATGTAAGGGTGGAAAAATTACCATTATGAGTCATTTGTCGGTTTGAGCAAATATCATTCGACCAACTCCAAGCAAGCCAGCCAATTTCTTGCTCATTGAGCATTTGCAACAATTCTTGATACTTAAAATTGGTTTGGGGTGCATGGTTTTCAAGTAAGCCATCAAGGTCATAATAGCAGTATTGGGTTTGTCCATTGCTATATTCGTCTTGCTTGTTGGCAATTTCACCGAAAATGATCGGTAGGTTGGTATTGATGGCAGTTGGGATATGGGGCAGTCCATTATAAGCAGCCCAATAGGCATGTACGCTCAGTAGAAGATTATGATCGGGATCATGATCAATTAGTTCCTGACCGATTACAGTAAACGCATCGATCGATGCACCGCAGTCAGGTGCATCAATCATGATTGGTAAGTGCAAGTGCTGCCGTATAGTTATGATGGCACTTTTATAAGCATCCTTAAACCTATTCAATGCGAGCGTTGAATTATCTGCCCAATGATAGTAACCCAATTCGTTAACTGGATTAATAATAAGATATCGTTGATGCTTTTGAAGTACAGCTAGTACAGGATTGGAAACCCACCAGGGAATTAATTGTCTATTTAGCAGCGTTAGATTGGATTTACAAGTGAGATCCCATAAGCCCAGGATTGGAATTATTTGGTTTGCTTTACATTTTTCCAAAATATTATCCAAGTTTGCTAGCGAATAAGCAGGTCGCTTGGAGTTACCGTAATTTTTATACCATTGAATTCTAATGGCGTTGGCACCTGTTTTTTCTAATTCCGCCAATTTATCGCTTTGAGGAAAATTCCAGTCATCTAGCAGGGGAAGGTTAATTCCTCGCAAAATTACTTTTTTGCCCAAACTGTCATACAGATATCTCCCCTGAGTATAAAAGGTAGCTCTTTGATTGAGCGTTTGAGATACAGCAGGTTTGATAGAGAGAACGCTAATTGTTGTAGGTAAAGAACTAGCAAAACAGCCAACTCCAGCCCAAGTTAAAAATTTACGGCGATCCATAACCAACTCCTTGACTTTATATAGATTGTTTGCTTGCAGACTTGTGTATACATAGTAACTTTCATTATTGAATCCCCTCACAAATATGTTTTTCTGCCTTAAGATTATTGTTGAAATAATCGCGCAACCAGGTGCAGCCCTGAGATATTAGCTGCTGATAATCTTGAGTTTCCGCATTCCAGAGTTCAACAAGCGCATCATCGCTTACAGAGACAACTTCTTTGCCATCTGGACTAAAGCTAACGTTCCAGAAAGGATAACCAAGTCCCTTTCTCTTAAGCGTTTTGATTTCTTGACCATTCGCTAAATTCCAGAGGCGAATTGTACCATCTGCACTAGCAGAGGCAAGGATTTTGCTATCATGCCTAAAGCTAAGTCTAGTAACTTCGCCAGTATGACCTTTGAGAGTTTTAAGTTTCCGACCTTTAAGACTCCAGAGTTGAATGATTTTATCTTTACTAGCAGAGGCAATTATCTGACCATCAGGACTGAAACGGACATCTGTGATATAAGCACTATGTCCTTTAAATGTTGCCAATTCTTGTCCTTCTAAATTCCAAAGCTTGATTGTGCCATTGTTATGGGCAGAGGCAATTATCTTGCCATCAGGACTGAAACTAACGCTCCGAACCTTACCTGCTTTTCCTTCAAAAGTTCTGATACATCTAGCATCTTTAATATCCCATAACTTGACTGTCCCATCAAAACTAGCAGATGCAAGGATAGAATCTTTAGGACTAAAGTTTACATTGATAACTTGGTCACTATGTCCTGTCAAGATTCTAAGTTTTTGACCTTTTAAGTTCCAAAGTACTATTGTTTTATCGTAATTAGCGGTGGCTATTGTCTGTCCTTGTGGACTGAAGCTAACACTCCAGATTCGATTCCAAGGGCTATCACTATTTGCCTTGAAAGAAATAAGCCTTTGACCATTAGAATTCCAAAGTGTAATAGTGTCGGTGTTTTTCTTTGATTCACCATCTCCAGCAGAAGCAATTGTGCCATCAGGACTAAAGCTAACACTCCATAGAGAATCACGATGTCCCAGGAAAGTCTTTGGTTCTTGATCTTCAATACTCCAAAGCTTGACTGTATTGTCATCGCTAGAAGAGGCGAGCATCTTACCATCAGGACTAAAGCTGGCAATAGAGACAAGAGAGCCATGACCTTCGAGGGTTTTTAGTTCTTGTCCATTTAAGCTCCACAGTTTCACTGTTTTGTCACCACTAGTAGACGCGATCGTCTTACCATCTGGGCTGAAACTAACACTCGTAACAAAGTTATTGTGTCTACCAAGCGTTCTAAGCTCTTGCCCATTTAAGCTCCACAATCTAACTGTGCTGTCTCCTCCAGCAGTTGCGATTGTTTTTCCGTCGGGGCTAAAATTAACCCCGAAAATAGATTGCTCGCTTGCTTGAAAGGGTTTTCTAAGTTCTTTTCCATCACTATTCCAAAGACCAAGGAACCCACCTCGATCAGCGGTGACAATTTTGCCATCTTTACTACAACTGATGCTCCAAACTGTCTCTGTATGACCTTTAAGGGTTTTAATAAATTGAAGTTTTTTCCCACTAATACGCCAAAGCTTGACTGTATTGTCTGAACCAGAAGCAGCAATTATGTTGGTTTTCGGAACAAAACAAATGCCACTCAGATCATTCTCTTCATTATCTTGATTGTTTTGTCCGTCAACAGTTTTTACTTCCTGTCCATCAATTCCCCAAACCTTGATCGTATTATCTGCACTAATGGCAGCAATCATCGTGCCATCTGTATTGAAAGTCACATTTCTGAAAAGCTGATTCTGTACAGTAAACTTATGAAGCTCTTTTCCCTCAGCACTCCAAAGTCTAACTGTATAATCCTCACTGGCAGTAGCAATCATCTTACCATTTGGGCTGAAACTAACACTTTTGACGGAATCTTTATGCCCTTCCAGGCGATTTCTTTCGTTCCCTTGAAATATTGCTTGTTGCAATGCTAACTGCACCTGGTTTTGGGCATTAACATTTGGCAAAACCATCGGTTTTAAAATCTCTCCTGCTTGTAATGCGTTTACCAGAGCGTCAATTTGCTGATTATTAGCAAGCAGGGTGGTTGAAGATTGAGTAATAGACTGAATTTTTGCAAGAATACCTTGTTGCCATTGCCATCCTGCAAATCCCATCAAAATCGTTCCTACTATAGAAAAGGTAGCAATCCGAACACTTTTTTTGTATTGTTGTTGATCACGCCAGTCAATACTGGCATCAATAAAATTATTAGCATTTGGACTCAAACCATCTAAAACTAAATCAAAAATACGATCTTTTCTTAACTCGAAGACTTTCTCTAGTTTAGAACCACTCCATAACTCATCATTTGCCTTGGGAGAATTTTCTTTCTTTAACTGTTGCCAACGATTTGCATCCTCTTGCAAACGATTATTGATGGAAATAATATTACGAGCATCGCTAATCCAATCCTTAAGTTCTGCCCAAGATGTGAGTAAAGCTTCATGGGTAATTTCTATCGTTGACTGCCCCTCTTGATTAGGAGCGTTACTTATTAGTAAGCTTTTATTTACCAATAGCTCGACTGTCTCTGCTTGTGTCTTGGTAAACTCAGATTTATATGCTCTTTTGCTAACTGCTGTTCTAAGAACCGCCGATCGCTCTAAATCGATTACATCAACTAATCTAAGAAAGATTTGTTTGGTAGCTAACTGTTGTTCGGCTGGTAAATTGTGATAAATTTCATTAACGTGCTTTTGTAATGCACCACTTACACCACCTAAGCGACGATAAGTTTCTATATTCAAAGTGCGATCGCTCAAATCGTCATCTTTCCAAAGCAAATCTAAAGTATATTGCAACAGTGGCAGAGAACCCGCTTGTCCAAGTACATCTCTAATAATTTCCTCAACTAAACCCGATTCAAAAACAACTCCATGTTTATCTGCTGGTTGTTTGATCGCCTGTCGTAATTGATCGGGCTGCATATCGGCAATCAGGTTAATATTTTTTGTTGCAATTCTGGCAAATTTGGGATAAGGACTTAATTGTTCCAAGAAGTCTGAGCGCATCGCCAGGATTAGCTTGACTGATTTGTCACCACTTCTGGCAATGCTATTCATTCCTTGAATAAAGTTAGTTCGTTTTTCTTGACTTGAGCAAATGGTAAACAATTCCTCAAACTGATCGATAAAGATGAGCCACTGAGGATGTTTGCTTTTAAGTAATTCAGCAGTTTTGATTAATGTATCCTTCTTGCCTTCTCGGACGATTTCTACATCTCGCTCACTAAAATCATAGTCTTTCTCTTGATTACGCAAACTAAGATAAATAGATTCAAAGGGATCGCGGTTAGGAGTAAACAGTAAACTCTGTAATCGATCACCTTGCAGTAAACTTAGTTGTGGCAATACTCCAGCCCTAATTACTGAAGATTTACCACTTCCAGAAGCCCCTAAAACTACCACCAAATTACTTTGGTTAACTGCTTCAATTAGTTGATTAATCAGGCGATCACGACCAAAAAATAAGTCTTTATCTTTGGCATTAAATCTTTTTAGTCCTTTATAGGGTGAACTAGGAATCAAAGGAAGATTTTTAGGGTCGCCACCGCCACCAGGTGGATTATCTTCAACAATCTTATTTAAAGGTTCTTTTTTGAGAAGTACCAAAACTTCATGTTGGGCAAGCTCAATCCATTTTCTCTCGGCTTCAGAATAAGCTGGCACTAACTTACGTTCGCGATTACTATTATTACCATAGATTGATAGTTGAATGCGGTTGCGACCAAATTCATAAGCCCGCTCAATTGATTCTCCGTCCCCTAATGCTTCATAAAATCCTTGACTAAAAGCGATCGCGGCATCATCGCGAATTTCTTTTTTTGTGCCAACTACATACAGCGGTTTGCAGGTTTATAAGGGACAGTAGCAGCAGTGGGCAAACCAG
>CAYMWC010000099.1:0-18930 GCA_964393695.1 uncultured Pleurocapsa sp. | reverse complement strand
TAATGGTTTATTGTCTAAGGTCATCATACACAATTTAAATGCGTACAAGCTTAGGGTAATTTATAGATAATCAAAAAAATATTTAGTTTATTATCTTTATGTTTCACTCTTTAAGCAGTCGAGAGAATTTAAAGCAGTTGCAATTGATTCTACAATTACATCTTTATTTTCATAGAGCATCACTAAATGATCTTTAGCTCTTGTCATGGCTGTATACAGTCCTGATATGGACTCAAAACTAATGTCAGAATCTTCAGATTTATATCTAGATAAACTATCTACACCTGCTATAATTACAGCATCAAATTCTACGCCTTTTAAAGCATTCCAAGAATCAACAATTAGATAGGGACGACTAACAACATTACCATCGCGATCGCGAGAAGTTTCGGGAGCATGATGTTCAATATTTAAAGTAGTTAATTCTTTACTAATTTCTAATTTTAAATCTTGAGCTTGAGGATGAACTAAAATACCAATTGAAGAGTCAGGATGACTTTGTAACGCTAATTGGATTTGAGCAGCAATTTTATCAGGCATATCCTCATAATAAACCTCTAATAATAAAGGTTGGATTCCTGAACTACGGGATAATTTTTTTCTAGGCTCAATAACACTACCAATGTTAGGAATAGAAATAATCTTACCTGCATCATCTCGTTCTCGCTTTTCTACTTTAATACCTGCGGTTTCTAAACTAGGTTTGATAAACTTCCAGGCAAGTTCCAAAATCTCTGGTGAGTTACGATAATTCAGATCAAAAACTTGCGATCGCCCTCCAGGAATTGTAATACCTAAACTTTTCCAACTCCAATCTGATTGTCGTCGATGTGATTGTCCATATACTGATTGGGTATTATCGTAAACAATAAATAAAGCTTGGGTGCGATTATCTAAAACTTGTAATAAAGCTTGAAACCATTGATCATGAAAATCTTGGGCTTCATCAATCAGAATTGCCTGATATTTTTTGGTGGATTTACGAGCTAAATCTATAATTTTACTAGGCTGATCATTGTAACTATATTTAAGATATTTATATGCCCACTGATGAAAAGTTTTACATTCAAGTTGATTAATTTGACTACTTGATAATTGATGGTTTAACCAGCCATTCATAAAGCGATTATAAGTCAAAACTAAAATATGCTCAAAATCTTCTGATAATTTCTCGACTCTATTTCTTAAAATCAAAGATTTTCCAGAACCAGCTACACCTCTAACAATTGCTGCACCCTTAGAACGCAAATTTTTAGCTCTAGTTTGTTCTGGATTTAATTGTTCTAATTCTAATCTCTGACTGAGACTTTGTTGAAAATCAATCCACATTTTCTAAAATTTTAATTATTGGCTAATATGATTTTTAAATAATTTTTAAATAATATTTATTATTGATACAATAATTTATAATTCCTGAAAAATGAAAATACTGTGTCTAAATTTTAGGCGTATTTTTGCCTAATGTCTCTACTTAAAAGCACTTAAGCTGTTAATCATTTAATTTACTTGTTATGACTGACTGGGAGACTAAGTGACTTGGAGACTGGGAGAGAGTTTAAGAGTTTTTTCCTTATAAGAATAATATGCAGTTTGAATGCCTAACAGCTTAAAACAATTCAAATTACCATCGGATTGACATAGGAAGCATTGATCTAAAATCCAATATTTCTTGTTCTTTTCCCAAATCCCACTCTAGCTCTATGTAGTGTTCAAGACCTTTCACAATAGAAATGAAATTCTGCTCACAAAACCACTTAACACCCTGTGACATATTTTGAGCCGACGGCGTTGTTATCTTTACCTGAGTAACTGTGCGTTTACTACCTCGGTGTTCAGTTGAAGAGCGATCAAATGGTGCTTTTGCTACTGGAGACAAGAAAATTAAAGGTTCTTGAATTGAATTAGGAGGTGTAATTATCGGGATAGTAGCACCATCAGGCAGAAATGGAGCATGATAAGACCATGTTGGCACAGGAAGGTCTTGGTTTGTATCTTTCACAATTCTAAAAGCCACTCCGAAGGGATTTGCACCTGTATGTTTCCATCTTAACCGCTCCCATAAAGATACAGGTTTTACTGGCTTGGATTGTAACTCTTGAGCATTATTTAGTAGAAGTAATTCTAGATAAGCATTATTAAAGAACGCGCATCTATTGGCAGTTCCTTGACCTTGATGAATTCGTCTGGCTGAGAGATTTAAGCCAAATTCATTGGCGATATTCTTAATATCAACTTCATTAGGAACACAAACAAATATGTGATCTAATTCAAGCATTGTTCTATTATTTATCTACAACGAAAAGTCTAACAACAATCAACAATCAATCGTTAGCAATTAGAAAATTGGCAAACTCTAAAGCTTGTTCTGGTGTAAATATTTTAGCTTCAATGTAGGCAAGTTGAATTTCTGTTAGTAATTTACCAATTAAAGGCGAAGGGTTAAGATTTAATTCACGGATCAGATCTGTCCCTGTAACTAAAGGTTGCGGATGGGCTACGGGATCGGCTGGGTCTAAATAGCGTTGAATTAAGGGAGTAATGAATTGTTTAGCTACCCCTGTAGCGATCGCTCTAGCTATCAATACAGGAAAAGTGTCTTTTACGGCTAAAAACCAAAAATATTGTTCTCGCAGACTCATCAAGTCAGTCATTACCTGCAATTGTGGTAAGTATTGCACTGTTTTGGTTACGGCTTTAATTTGAGCGCGAGAGTATTTAAGCTGAGTTAACTCGATTTCGGCAGTGGTAGCTTCGGCAGCGACTAGAGTTGCTAGTTTAGCTAGAAGTAAAAATTCTGGCTGCTTTAAACCTAAATTAAGACAAGTCTCAACTGCTTCTTCTACAGCCTCTAGCTGGTCTATTTTTGCCTGATTAAGACTCGGCAACCAAACCTGTAACAAACCATCTTCTGTCGCTGCTGCTAGCCACTGATTACCTTGGGGGGCAGTAAAAAGATAATTTAATTCTGCTTGCACTCTTTCGGCAGCAATTTTTTTCAAAAGGTAAGAGCGATCGCGAATGGCTATTCTCGTGTTAGCCTCAACTGTAAACTTTAATTGGGCTGCCTGACGATATGCCCGTAGTAATCTTAAAGGATCGTCATCTAAATTAACAGGGTCAACCATGCGTATAATTCCCTGTTTAAGATCGACCAAACCCCCATACGGATCGACTAGCGACTGTGACTGAAAATTATAAGCGATCGCATTAATGGTAAAATCCCGTCTTTGCAGATCAGTTAAGATACTTTCTCCTACTTGTAAGGCTATGTCTAAAGTACCTTGTTTAAAAACTACCCTGGCGATCTCTCTAGCTTCATCCAAGATCACAAACCCAGCTTGATAGCGATGAGCAATATCTTGTGCAGTTTGAATAGCTTTTGTAAGTAAAACAACATCTAAGTCAATGGGATTTTTAAAACGCTGCAATAAAGCATCTCGTACAGATCCACCAACTAAATAAGTAGAAGCAGGTAACTGATTGAAGTCGCAAGGAAAATTAATTGTAGTTAAATATGATTTGATTTGTTTTACAAACATTTAAATTTATTTAAATTAACTTTTCCAATAAGTTGCAGTCTGAGCTAGATTAACAATTAAAGCATGAAGCTCAGTAGGAAAAATTATGTGTATCTGTATTAACTGCCAATACGTTGATCGCTGTCAAACTTATAATGCTGTGGAAACTCAGCATCAGCAACCTCATTTAACCGAAAATCCCACTTTTGAGCCTATTGAACCTACCATTAATGTTAATATTCGTACCAACGACGATATCATTGAGATGGAATGGGATGTAGTCGGTTGTCAAAGTTTTGTTGCCGAAATGGGTAAATGGTCAAAATTGCGTCCTGGAGAAGCTGTTCCAACCTAAATTAAGTCTATTGTGTCTTATCTTTCAGTCCGATAGAATTTTGCTCACTTTTACTAACAAACTAGAAAAAGTTAAACAATGCAAAGTAATGAACAATTACTCAGGCTTTCATTGACACTCTTGCCTAATTCGCGTCAAGATATGAAAGAACGTTAATGTTTGTTAAGACTTGAATGTCAACTGAGCTATTTTCATTAGATACTTTACAGGAATTCGCTCGCCTCTACGGTTACTGGGCGGTGTTTGTCGGCATTGCCATAGAAAATATGGGCATTCCTTTACCTGGAGAAACCATCGTCATAGTGGGTGGATTTTTGGCTGGCAGTGGTGAATTAAACTACTGGTTAGTTTTAGCAAGTGCGATCGCTGGTGCAGTTTTAGGAGATAATTTTGGTTACTGGGTTGGCAGATCTGGGGGTTGGCAATTATTAGTCAAAATTGGACGTATTTTTAACATTCAGGAACAACAATTAGAGCAAGCAAAAGACCGCTATAGTAGAAATGCTGCTCAAGCCGTATTTTTAGGTCGTTTTGTCACAATTTTACGAATTTTTGCAGGTCCTTTGGCTGGTATTACTAAAATGCCTTATCAGCAGTTTTTACTCTACAATTTTGGTGGTGCTGCTGTTTGGGCAACTACAATTGTTAGTTTGGCTTATTTCTTGGGTAAAGTTGTATCTTTAGAGCAAATTATTACCTGGATGACTCAAGCAGGATTTGCTGCTTTTGGTATTGTTATTGTGCTATTTTTAATTCCTATTCTTTGGGAATATAGACAAAAGAAATTGCTACCAAAAGATTAATGACTTTGCTAATTTTAAGTAATAATCTATAAAATAATACTGCTTTTAGTTATTAGTTATTAGTTATTAGTTTGGATTGATCGGTAGAGATAAGTTTATTGTTTTCTTTACTGCTTATGTATCTAGTACCATTATTACTTTTAGGTTTAATAATAATTGCAGCAATTTATTTTAGTAATCAAACTTAAGTTCAATGTCGGAAATACGTGGAGTTTGGATCGCTAATCGTCCCCATAGCCAAGTGTTAGAGTCACGAGAGAATATTCTTGAGGCGATGGATTTTTTGCAAGCTTATGGATTTAATTTAATTTTTCCTGTAGTTTGGACTCGCGGTTATACTCTCTATCCTAGTCAAGTGATGGATAAATATCATTTACCGCCTATCGAGCCTTATTATCGACAACAGCAGCGCGATCCTCTCGAAGAAATAATTACTGAAGCACATCAGCGTCAAATTAAAGTCATCCCTTGGCTAGAATATGGTTTTGCTGCCTCTCATCTCAGCAATGGTGGGCATATTCTCACCCAATATCCTGACTGGCAGGCAATAGCGCAAGATGGCACGACAGTAAGACATGGTGGCTTGACTTGGATGAATGCTTTTAACTGGCAAGTGCAAGAATTTATGTTGGAGATAATCACCGAGATTATTAAAAACTATAATGTAGATGGGATTCAAGGATGCGATCGCTTGCCTGCTCTTCCGATTAACGCAGGCTATGATAGTGAAACTAGCAACCAGTATCATACCGCTTGTGGTAGGAAACCTCCGCTTAACCCTCAAGATCGACAATGGCTACAGTGGCGCGCCGATCAATTAACTGACTTTTTGGCAAGGGTATACCAAAAAGTAAAAGCAATTAAACCCCAGGCAATTGTTTCTTTATCCCCTGCGGTATATCCTTTTTGTTTGAATAATTTATTGCAAGATTCAAAAACTTGGGTGACAAAAGGTTTAGTTGATCTTATTCATCCCCAGATTTATCGTTCTAATTTCTCTGCTTATAATCAAGAAGTTAAACAGCTAATTAAAACCTATGACGCTCAATTATTAAGTAAGTTTGCTCCAGGAATTGCTTTAACTGCTAATGGTAAAGATCTGACAATTAAAGATTTAATTAAGTGTATTAAAACCAATCGCGATCGCAACTTTCAGGGACAAGTATTTTTTCATTATGAAGGATTACGCAAAAACAATGATTTAGTGGCGATTGGACTAAGTAAAGTTATTTTTTAGATTTGTCTGTCTGCTTTAAAACCGTAATTTCTGCTTCTAAATTACTAATTTTGTCTTGTATTTCTCTTTTTCTTTGATGATCTTGAATATAAACCAAAACACTAGACCAGGCTCTTAGCTGGGCTTGTTTTAGTTCCATTTCACTAGTTGAGGCTAAAGCTGTTTCTAGATCTTTAACATATAAATTTTTAGCATCATTATGGTTAGATAAACTTGCCCACTTAGCTGCCATTTTATAAGAATGAATAGCTGCTTGTTTATCACCTAAAAATAATAACTCGTCTAATCCTTTTGAAGTCCAAAGTAAAGCAGATTGTTCTGATTTTGGGTCAACTGACTGTAAAAGTTTCTCCATTAAAGCAATACTTTTCTCAGGGTTCCCTGCATACATTGAATTAGCAATTGCTAGCCTAAGATGAGCCTGAGTAAACTGAGGATCAAGCTGACTGATGATTGCAAAATAATCAGGCACTAATTGATAGCCAATAGCTTCCCTAGCAGATTGATCACCAAAATATTGCACAAAGTTGAGATATGACCAGTTAGCAATGAGATTATCAAAATTGAGAGTGGGAGTTTGTTTTTGCCATGCAATGTTTCTGGCTTGCTCTTGTTCTTGCTCAAGATAATTAGCACGATTTAACTCTTGAATTGATTGTTTGTATTCTTGGCTTTGTAACAATACAATTCCCGCTAAACAAATAAAAGGGGCAATTGCAGGTAAATAATTAGTAATTTTCCCTAATTGTAAACAGGGCATATTTAACTATTAAATAAAAATATAATCATCTTTTAAGTGAAAACACTTAAAAGATAATCCTGATCATATCACTACTTTTATTGGTGGCAATAGATGGTAATTACAACTTTTCAACACAATAAAAAGTTAAAACTATTCAGATGATTGATATACTAATTATTTGAGAATAAAGATTAACTAGTTTAGCTTATATCTAGTTCATAGAAACTTTATTTTTCAATCCTAAAAATACTTAAAAAATACACAATTTACTATTTGATTAAGAACCTTGAAAGCACTAAGCTGTTGTGTATTAAAACTGCATATTATTAAATTAGAAATAGGCAATGAAACTTTCTCCGTGTCTCCGTTTCTCCGCGTCCCCGCGTCAGTCATAACCAGCAAATTAGATGATTAACACCTTACCTCGTCCAACCTGAAATTGTTATAATTGTAAGTAAATACATAGACGTTGTTGCTAAATCGAAGAATAACAGCAACTTAATTACTTTCATAATCTAATATTAAAATATTATGACTTTGTGGAATTGGCTGCCAAAATTTGGACTAGTCTGTGTTGTTGTCTCAGTGATAATACCAGTAAATTCTGTCGCTGGAGAAACTGACAAAAATACTTCGCTACCAGAAGCAATCATCTACCAAAGAAGCGAACAAAAACTTAGCAAACAACATGAAAGCTTGCGAGAAAGAATCGAACAAAATCGAGAGTTACAAAATCAAGAACATAAACAATGGTTAGAAAATCAAAGAGAAAAATGGGAACAAAATAGACAGGAACAACGAGAATGGCAAGAAAGTCAGGAAGAATTAAGAGAAGAAGCACAGCAAGAAAGGCAAGAACAATTCGAGGATAAATTGAGAAGACAGCGAGAAATTAATCCCATACTAAATGCTAATTAATGGATGCTGTAAGGTCATTAATTAATCTAAAATCTCTAAATCTAAAATCTAAAATCTTTTCGGTCAAGTATTTTTAAACTTCATACCAAATATCTGTTGAGTTGGAGATACCCAGGTATGTCTCAGTAGTTTTTTTAACTGAGGACTAGAATTTTGCATAGTTTCTCGTTGATAGTCGAATAAATTGTTTTCTAGAGGATGAATATATTGAGGAGTATAATTACCTAGTAAAGAAACTCTAGGGCGATCGCTATTATTAACAGAAGTATCATGCCAACAAAGTCCATGAGAAATGATCGCTGTACCTGCTGTACCTGTAATTTTTTCGGCTGTGCGGTTAAATTCTTCTACATCTGGTTGAATAGCTAAATTTTGTGTGCCTGGGGCAAATAAAGGCGCGCCATTATCAGCAGTAAAATCTTCCAGCATCCAAATTACTTGGATTTCTAAAATTGGATATTTTGGAAAGGGAGAAGACATTGCCCAATAGGGATAATCAACATGAACACCCATTCTGGGGGCGGTTGGATACAGAATATGGGCTGAAAAACCCCCCAGAATTATATCTTCACCTAAAATTGCTTCAATGATTGAAATTACCACCTCATTTTGCGCTAATTGAGCAAAAATATCGCTTTTATAGATCAACCCATACAGTCTTGATTTTGCCCCTTGAACAACTAATTTACCTGTTTGTTTTTCCTGTTCAGCAAGATCGAGGATTAAATTTCTGGCTGTTGTTGCTTCCTGAAGACTTAATAAATTAGGTAGCAATATGTAACCTTTGCCTTGAATAATTTCGTTGGTTAATTCAGTAATATTCATAGCAAGCACGCTATCATTTAGGACATTGTAATTTTGGGAATAGGGAAGAGAAAATAGATTTCTTTTTGGGCGCAAGCCTTGCGCCCCTACATCTAACTTTTGACTTTTGACTTTTTAACTTTTTTCCATATCTGCAATAGATTTTGGTACATCTGCTGTTAAGATGTCGTGTCCCTCGGCAGTTACCAAAACATCATCTTCGATCCGAATACCAATACCTTTCCAATTATCGGGAATTTCGGGCTGTCCTTCAGCAGGCTTAATAAAAGGAGAAATATAAATACCTGGTTCAACGGTAACTATGTGTCCTGGTTGTAAATTCTGCCAAGTCTCTTCATTATGTTTATAAACCCCAGCATCGTGAACATCCAACCCTAGCCAATGTCCTGTGCGGTGCATATAAAAAGGTTTGTATTTTTCCTCTTTAATAATTTCTTCTAAGTCACCTTGAAGTAAGCCTAAATCTAATAAACCTTGAACAATGACACAGACAGCCATATCGTGAAACTCATTATAAGGTTTTCCTGGTTGAACTTCAGCGATCGCTTTTAACTGTGCTTCTAAGACAATTTCATACAGTATCTTTTGTTCAGTAGTAAATTTACCTCCTACAGGAAAAGTACGGGTAATGTCACCATTGTAGTAACCATAAGAACAACCAGCATCAATTAACAGTAGTTCGTTATCCTGCATCTGCCGATTATTTTCAATGTAGTGGAGAACGCAAGCATTTGACCCTGATGCGACGATAGTCGGGTAAGCAAAGCCTGTTGCTCCCTCTTTACGAAAAATATGCTCAATTTCTGCTTGTATTTGATATTCATAAACTCCTGGTCGAGCAAACTCCTGGGCGCGATTGTGTGCCATTGCTGATATTTTAGTCGCCTGACGCATCATGGCTATTTCCGCAGGACTTTTCACTAACCGCATTGGAAAGATTAGAGGACGAGTATCTTCAATTGCTAAAGGAACTCGACCGCGTTTTTGATAACCTCGCAGCAATTGTTGCCAATGGTAAATGACCGTTTGATTAAAATTAGCATCATGACCCATATGATAGTAAATGCGATCGGCGTTAATTAGATATTGAGGTAATTTTTCATCTAATTCGGCAATTGGGTAAGCTTCATCAGCACCATAGATTTCTTTTGCTACATCTATACCACAACGATAGCCCGTCCAAGTTTCTTTTTCAGGATCTTTTGGTTGTACAAATAAAACATACTTCTGTTCTTCGTGATGGGGAGCAAATACCGCTACTGCTTCTGGTTCATTGAAGCCAGTTAAATAGTAAAAGCTACTATCCTGACGATAGCTATACTCAACATCATTATGCATTGTTGCCATCGGCGCACTACGAAAAATTGCTGTACCTCCGCCAATTTTAGACATCAATTCTTGCTGACGTTGACGGTACTCCTGTTGCTCAATCCCCATGCTGTTTTAATTTCTCAGTACTATTAAGTAGTCTTACATAAATTTATTATGCAATAGGAATCTATCTCTGTGCTGACGAAGACTATGATTGTAAATCAGGCGATCGCTCTGTCTCGGACATTAATGTCCTTAACATAGATGCAAATGTAAATTTTTCTACTTTAAAATCATGTCTGTATTAAACTTCAACTTCTATATCCATTAACTGCCCTTCACGAACAAATTTTATTAGGTTCTTTTTCAGATAGTTTCATTAATACTTCTGACTTCTGACTTCTGACTTCTGACTTCTGACTTCTGACTTTCTACCGACGATCGCTCATTAATCCTAACATTGGGCCTAAGACAGCCCCAAAAATAAAGCCTCCTGCGTGCGCCCAATATGCTACTCCACTAGCTTCGGGCATTCCTAAAGAAGCAACACTGCTAATTGCTTGTTGTACAAACCAAAAGCCAAGAAAATAGACAGCAGGAATACGTACTGTTGTCCAAATAAACAATAAAGGCAGCAGGGTAAGAATTTTAGCTCTAGGATATTTAATTAGGTATGCGCCCATAACACCTGCGATCGCACCACTCGCACCAACAGTAGGAACACCAGACTGCATTTCAAAGAACCAATGAGTTAAACCTGCTAAAATTCCGCAAACTAAATAGAATAGGAGGAATTTGACATGACCTAAATCACCTTCAATATTATCGCCAAAAGTCCACAAAAACAGCATATTTCCCCCAATATGCATGAATCCACCGTGTAAAAACTGGGAAGTAATTAACGTGGCAATTTCTGGTACTGGCTGATTGACGGGAGTGCTACTAAAACTAGCACTGAGTTCTCTGGGAATAACAGCATAAAGTTGAAAAAAGCCATCTAATCCTGAACCTAAAGACATTTCATGCAGGAAAACGGCTATATTAATCGTGATCAGAGCGTAAACTACAATCGGGGTGTTATAGGTAGGGTTTTCATCTTTAATAGGAATCATAGATGTTGCTGAATTAAGTATAAAACCGTCAATACCATTATTTTTAGCTTGAAGCTTTTTTCTATTGTAGGATTTACTCGATTAAAGCTCAGAGTTTTAGTTATCAAATCCTAATTCAGCAACAAGATGATAGATACTTCTCGAAATTCCTCAATAACCTAAAGAGCTTATAGCTTATAGCTTATAGCTATTACTAAACAGGAGTGGCGAGCGCATGACCAACACACCAGTCGATAGTTGCGTAGGAATCTTCCTCGACCCCATTAACTTGATAGCCTAAAGACTGAAGAAATGATTCTAATTCTTGATATTTCCGTTGATAAGCTACGCGATCGCCGTCATCGATTTCATAAATTATGATCGGTTTGTATTGCTTAATAGTTTCGGTCATACCTCTGAGGGCATCTAATTCTGCTCCTTCTATGTCTACTTTGACAAAGTTGGGCGGTTTAATTTGGTTTTGAGCAATTAAATCATCAATTGTCACCAACTCTATAGTTACCTTCCCTGCTAAATCTGGTGGTGCATCAGCAGTAGATAGAGCGTGTCCGCCAGAATATTTTGCTAGGAGTAACTCTCCCTCTCCAGGGGTATCGGAAACAGCTTTGGCAATAACTTCAATTTGGCTAAAGTTATTTAACCGCGCATTATGACGAATACTGTTGGCATTTCCCTGCCCTGGTTCAAAAGCATAAACTTTACCAGTATTGCCCACTAGTCTAGCTGCAATGATGCTAAAAAAGCCTACATTCGCGCCAATGTCATAAAAGACATCCCCTTGGTGTAGATGTTGGCTAAAAATATTTTGAATTGGCAGTTCATAAGTACCCAATCCCAATTCGGCACAAGATTCGCCGACGTTAAATTTTAACCCTCTAGCTACACCATGTCTGATGGTGAGATCACGCTGATGTAAACCTGCTGTAGCCAGACGATATTGTAAGGAACTAGGATTATAATTCGCGAGTTTTTCGAGAACATTGACGGGACATAAAGGCAGAAGATTGTATACCGCTTGTTTAATCATGATTTACTTCCTCTATAGATAGTACGACGAAAAATTTCTTGAGTTTGAAAGAAACATTCTAGCCACTCTCCTTCTGAGACATCTTTAAGTAGTCCCCAGTCGGGATGATCGACCAAACGTTGCATTTGCGTTTGATGTTGGGCTAAGGCAAGTTGTTTTTGAGCTTTAACTGGTTCTATATCAACACGGTAATCAAATTCTTGTAACAGTTGTTGACCTAATCTGGCTTTGAGACTAGCTTTGAGGTAGGCAATTTTTAGAGCGCGATCGCCCCAAGGTTTTGTCCAGGGAAAATGATGCCAGTACCAGACAGGATATTCATAAACAGCAATCTCTTGAGGATAATTTGCTAAGGCAGCCAAGACAATCTGATTGGTAGCTAAATGATCGGGATGGGTTTCCCGTACATAGGGAATAAATATTTGTTGAGGTTGATGAGCCAATAGTAACTTTTCAATATCTTTTATCACTTTCTCTTGTGCCTGCTTTAATTCCCCATCGCCAAAGCCAAGAAAGATTAACTGTTCTGGTTTTAAGCCCAGACACTTTGCTGCTGCAATTGCTTCTTGTTGACGCAGTGTAGTTAATTGAGCTTTAGGGATAAAGTGATGGTGAGAAAGACTGCCATCGGTCATAAAGACAATCTTGACTTCTGCTGCTGCTTGGTGTTTATGAATAATTGTTCCACCACAACCTAAAGTTTCATCGTCCTGATGCGGGGCAAAAATGATCGCACTTGCTGCCAATTCTTGAGCGGATAATGGTTGAATTTGGTCAATTCGCTGGAAAAAGCGATCGCGCAACTGTTTTCTCAGAAACATTTGATTCAAATCTTGCTCCTACAGATGCATAACGAGAGTTGAGATTTTTAGCAATTTGCTCCCAAGAATAGTATTGTAAAACTTTTTTCCTACCAGCTTTGCCCATCATGTGAGCTTTTTCTGGATTAGAAACTATGTTTAACATTGCCTCAGCTAACCCTTGGGTATCTCCTGGTTCTGTTAATAAACCATTAACCTGATCATCGACAATTTCTGTCATCCCGCCAATTTTAGTCGCCACTACAGGCGTTTCCGTCGCCATTGCCTCGACTAAGCTCATGCCAAAAGCTTCACTTAAAGAGGGATTAATCACGACATCTGCTGCTTGATAGTAGGGTAAAAGTTGCGTTTGAGGCAGCGAACCCAGAAAAATTACCTGCGAAGCTAAATGAGCGGGAACTTGGCTCTTGACATATTCTAGGTAATCAATATAGTAAAAGCGTTCTAGTGCTTGTACTTCAGGTTCGGGCTGAAGATCAAAGAGCAACTTCTTGGCAACGACTATATGCGCTCCAATAAGAGTTAAAGTGGCTTGGGGATATTTCTCTGTCACCTTGATAAAAGCATCTATCAAGTCATGAACACCTTTTTCGGGAGAAATACGACCGACAAACAAAAATTTTGGGGCATTGGTCAGACTTTGAGTCGGCGGATATGCTGCTTGCGAAGCCGCATATTCCACGCCGAGTGTTTCACGGCGAGAACTAGGCGAGGGAACAAAATAACTGCTATCTACGCCATTATTAACCGTCCTACATCTATCAGCATATTCAGGAAAACGATTAGCAATTTTCTTGGTGATATAGTCGCTACAGCTAAGAATTAAGTCTGCTTGCTCTAAGCGCGGTGCGATCGCATCTCTATTTAGTCGATTAACCCATTCACAATGAAGATGCAAAGCTATGGTTGCAGTGGGATTATGCTCCCGAATGATGGGAACAAAGTGGGAAAAATTGTGAATGTGAATTATATCACTGTTATTTTTGGCAGCATCTCTAGCTACCTGCCATCCATAACCCCAATGAAACCAAGTCGAAGCAAAATAAGGTAAGTGAGACTTAAAATCTAACTTGGCAGCAATCTTAGTTAAAATCCGCAAGCGATTATCTAGTTTGGGAGAAATTCCTCTATATTCTATAGACAAATTCCTATCATTATTTTTGTTTAATTGAAATTCCCAATTGTCATTGCTATTACTTTCTTTCCCGTAATAAATAACGTCGTAATAATCTCCTAATAAATAACGACTTACTTGATAACTCCAAATCCCTGTCGAATCTCCACCCTTAGGCGGACAAGCATCTGTCCAAGGTTGGTTTACAATTGATAGTTTCACAGTGACTATTTATCTTTATAAAGATAACCTCATAAATTAATAGTTTATATTAATATATCATTAAAATAATCGTAGTTTGAATGTTTAAAAAATATTATTTATATTTGGTTACAGTTTAATCAACTTTGTCATTGGTTATTAACAACTATCTCAAAACAATGCTGATGATTAATATCACTTGGTTTCAACAAAAAATCACTAATTTAATATAAATTAATAACGCCCAAATTTTGAAGAGTTATTCTTAATTTATGTGAGGTAAAACCATGTGTTTTAAAGTACCTGGGTATAATTTAAAATACAAAAAATCGATTTTAAACGCTGATATTAGGCGACTTCAGATCTAGTAGTTTACTTCATATTAACTTTATACCTTTGAAAAACTTTAGACAAAAACTTAAAAACATATCCCAAAAGTCCCTAGTGAGAAACAGTCTTTGGGAACTAATGGCTAAAGCGGTTAATATTATTTGTCAAGCAGCTTATTTTACTATTGTTGTTCGTGTTTTAGGTACAGAAAATTATGGTTCTTTTGTTGGTATTGCTTCCTTGGCTGGCTTGATTTTTCCCTTTGCTACTTTAGGCAGTGCAGACGTTTTAATTCAGCAAGTATCCAGAGATAAAAAAGTTTTTTCTACCTATTGGGGTAATAGTTTAGCTATTTTATTTGGGGCAAGTTTAGTACTAACGATAGTTGCCTATTTTATTTCACTGTTCTTTTTCCCTCATCAGATAGATGTACGAGCTATCTTGGCAATTTTATTAGCAGATTTAACTGGGTTAAGTATTTTTGTGGCTAGTGCTAAAGCTTTTGTCTCCCGTAATTTGTTGAAGAATTCTTCTTTGTTACAAATTATTAGTACAGCTACCAAACTATTAGCAGCAATCTTATTAGTAACTTGTTTCAACAAACCTTCCTTATGGCAATGGTCTTGTTTATATCTATCGAGTGCTATTGTTACCGCAGCTATCGGCATTATTTGGGTCAATAAAACCTTGGGTAAACCTCAATTAGCCCTAGAAAACATCTCGCCAATGGTTAGTCAAGGAATTTATTTTTCGATTGGTGAATCAGCCTACAATATCAACTCCAATATCGATAAGACAATGCTAGCGAGTATGGCAACTTTAGAAGCCACAGGTATTTATGGCGCAGCTTATCGACTGGTAGAGGTTGTCGGTATTCCGATCTATGCTGTCCTTTCTGCCTCTTATCCCCAATTTTTTCAACTAGGAGCGACGGGTATTGCTAGTTGTTTGCATCTTGTTAAGCGTCTTTTACCTTTTGCAGTTACCTACGGTATAGTTGCGTTAGCAGCTTTTATCACTTTTGCTCCTTGGATAACCTACATTTTAGGTGATGAATACCAAAATGCGATCGCAGCACTCCGTTGGCTAGCACCTATACCAATTATCGGCTCATTCCAATTAATGCTCGCAGATACTCTCACTGGGGCAGGTTTCCAAAAAGTTCGCAGCGTCATTCAAATAACCACTGCTTTGACTAATGTTTTATTAAATATGTGGTTAATCCCTCTATATTCTTGGCGTGGAGCAGCCTGGGCTACCATAGCTTCTGATAGCTTTCGAGTCATCTGTTTAGCAGTAGCTGTCGCCTGGTATTATTATCGACAAAAAGCACAAAAAAATAGATCGTAGAAGTCACGAGTCAGGAGGTCATCAAGTTTCAATTGATGGATTTTGAGATACTCTGATGAAATCTAGATAACAGAAAAATTTGAATTAAGCAGCTATTATAGATATTCAGATAGATCTTTATTAAGATGGATTTTTTCTCTCAAGAGTTAGCAGAATTATATGATACAGCACCTTGCGGATATCATTCTTTGGACTCAGAAGGTAAGTTTATTAGCATCAACGATACAGAACTTCAAATGTTGGGCTATAGTCGAGAAGAAATTTTGGGTCGCCAATTTTCTGACCTGATTACTCCTGAGAGCCTGCCAACTTTTGAACAGAATTTTCCTCTTTTCCTTCAGCGAGGCTCGGTTAACGATCTTGAATTACAACTGATTCTTAAAGATGGCACGATCTTGCCGATCTCTTTGAGTGCAACCGCTATTAAAGATGAAGCAGGAGAGTATTTGATGAGTCGCTCAGTAGTTATTGATATTAGCGAACGGCAAGCCGCGCTTCGCGATCGCAAACAAGCAGAATTATCTCTTCAGCAGAAACAAATAGCAAGGAAACATCTGCTGGCTGAAATGACCACAGCTATTCAAGGAAGCCTCGATGTCGAGCAAATATTACAAACTGCTGTAGAGCAAATGCGGGAATTTCTGCAAACAGAGCGGGTGATTATCTTTCGTTTTCAACCAGATTGGTCGGGGAAAGTAGTCACCGAATCAGTTGCGCCTGGAGTAACTTCGATTCTGGAATCGCAAATTACCGATCCTTGCTTGGGTGAGCGATATGTAGAACCCTACCGCCAGGGAAGAGTATCAGCGATCGCCGATTTTAATACGTCTGATGTAGAACCATGCCATCGAGAATTGATGACTCAATTTCAAGTCAGAGCTAATTTAGTAGTGCCGATCTTACAAAGGGAACATTTATGGGGTTTATTAATTGCTCATCATTGCTCTGCCCCTCGGCAATGGCAAACAGAAGAAATCGAATTGCTCCAGCAACTAGCAACCCAGTTGGGTATTGCCATTCAACAAGCAGAACTGTATCAACAAAATGTCGAACAAGCAGCCTTAATTGATATTATTAGCGATGCAATTTTTGTCCGTGATTTATCGAGTCGAATTTTATTCTGGAGTCAAGGAGCAGAACGGATGTATGGCTGGCTGGCAGAAGAAGCTAAAGGAAACATAGCCCACGAACTTTTTAAGCAAGAATCTTTATCTCAACTCACAGAGGCTCTGAGTACCGTTATTGAGCAAAATAATTGGCATGGAGAACTGAAACAAGTTATCAAAGATGGTCGAGAAATCATAGTCGAAAGTCGCTGGACATTAATGAGGGATGAGCAGGGCAATCCTCAATCGATTCTGGTAGTCAATACCGATATTACCGAAAAAAAACAACTAGAAAAGCAACTGCTCCACTCTCAACGTTTAGAAAGTATTGGAACTTTGGCAGGGGGCATTGCCCACGACCTCAATAATATTTTGACTCCCATTTTAGGCTTCACTCAACTATTGCCGTTAAAGATTCCCAATTTAGATGAATCTAGCTTAAAAATGCTAAAACTCATCCGTAATAATGCCTTGCGCGGTTCCCAGATCGTCAAGCAAGTGCTGATATTTTCACGGGAGATCGAAACGGAATGGGAATTGGTGAACTTAGCTCAAGTGTTAGAAGAAGTTCTGAGACTAATTGGAGAAACCTTTCCCAAATCAATTGTGATTGAAGATTTCATTGCCCCCAACTTGTGGATGCTTGATGGCGACTCCACTCAACTGCACCAGGTATTAATGAACCTCTGCGTCAATGCCCGCGATGCCATGCTCGATGGTGGCAAGTTAGTGATCTCTGCCGAAAATCTTGGTTTAGATGAGCAATATTCTTGCACAGATTTAAATATAGAGGTGGGCAATTACATTTTAATTACCGTAACCGATACGGGAATGGGTATCCCCCAAGATACAATTGATCGCATTTTTGATCCTTTTTTTACCACCAAAAAACCAGGTCAGGGAACAGGATTGGGGCTGTCTACAGTAATCGGCATCGTCAAAAACCATGGTGGTACAATTGAAGTAAAAAGCGATCGCCAAAACGGCACTCAATTTCAGATTTATTTACCTGCCTCAGAAGCAATAGAAGTTGATGAAGCAATATCTCCTAAAACTATACCCTCTGGACGACAAGAATTGATTTTAGTTGTCGATGATGAGGCCACAATTCGAGAAGTGACGAAAGCTACTTTAGAAAGCTATAACTACCGAGTGATTACCGCTAGTGATGGTATTGAAGCGATCGCCATTTATGCTCAACAGCCTCAAGAAATCAAGGTGGTGCTGATGGATTTGATGATGCCAGAAATGGATGGTCTAACTGCTATGCGTGCCTTGAAAAAAATTAATTCTTCAGTCAAGTTAATTGCTACTAGTGGACTAGCAACACAAGAGAATATTAGCGCCGCCGAATCAATAGGCATCCAAGCTTTTCTAGTTAAACCCTACACAACCGAAAAGTTATTGTTGAATTTCAATGAAGCGATCGCAGCTTAAGCTATTGTTAAATCATGTTTTCTGTATTTTGTAACTTTGTAAGCAGTTTGGCTAAATACGTAGGACTTTTTAAAACATCAATAGACTCATCAATCATTTCGATGATTGCTGGAATAAAAGATACTCCATAACCAGAGTTTCCCAAAATATTAATAAAAGGATCGTAATCACGAATCACTAGTCCTCCTGTTGCAGATGGTGGAATTGTTGGCATTAATCTCAGGCTACCTGTTTCCATAACTATGCTATGAACATACTGAACATTGAGCTTAATTTGAGAGCGAAGTTGTTCAATTTCTGAGGAATTATACTGCCCATTGAACCAACGACTTATGTTTTCTTTAAATAAAGAAAGTGTTTGAATCTTGTTGGAGGTTTTTTTCTGAAGTGTTTGAGAGTTCATGGGATTTATGTAGAGAATTCTACACTTATATTAACTATCTATTTTTACTATTTTTTGTGCATTGTTAAAAGTCAAAAATCTTACCAAGATGTTAAATCTTAATATTAATAAATTGTTTGTAACAGAGACAGTAAAAACCTTATCGCGATTAGCTATAGACTATAAGCTTGGTTTGATGATGACTGATGACTAATAATTATGAACAAATCATTTACTGATAGTTTTCAAGTTGATTGCTCTGTAGGTAAAACTATAGGAACTAAAACTGCTAGTGGTGTTTTAAGACAGGGAAAAGATGACGAAAAAGCGATCGCGATCGA
>CAYMWC010000098.1:7124-19164 GCA_964393695.1 uncultured Pleurocapsa sp. | reverse complement strand
GGGTTTTGGGAGATTTCTTTCGTATTTCATCTGTGGGGCTGCCGAATGTGGGATAGAATGTTCGGCACATTGCCACTGCCAATAAGATTGAGTATTTTTAGGTAAGTTATCAATGGGTACTTGGTAAGGATCGAGATAAAAATAAATTGGTGGTGTAGAATCAAATTTACGAGTCATAAACTCCTCCTTTTAACCAAGAACGAAAACGCGAGAGAATAATTGATCGCCATGAATAATAATGCGATCGCAGTTTTTCTGACAGCAAATAATTTGGTGGATTATTTTGATAGCCATATTGTTTAACTAAGCTCAACCATAAACGCCATCTTTGAACCAATGGCATTAATGATAAATGCCAATGAATAACTGTATAAATTTCGGTATGATTAACGCTGGGTAAAAAGACATCTGGCTCGCCTAAACTCATCTCTGTTAAGATATCAGGGATTGTAGTTTGTCTAGGCACGTTCATAGCCTGATGGTAAACATCCTCTAAAATACGCTGCCAGTTTTCTCCCCAATGATGGGCTGCAATTTGGTTTTTTGTAGCTTCTCCCAAACATAGCCTGTATTCTTGATCTTCGGCTAATTTAGCTAAAATTTGAGTATATTCCTCTAGACTTCTAACCCGAATTAAATTACCTGTCAATCCAGGCATATCACTCCCCAATACCGCACAATCATCCGATTCATAGGGATAACGACTGACTAATGGTACGCCGTAACTGCCAGCTTCCAATAAAGATGTAATCGAAACAAAAGGGAAAGAATCTACATAAATATCCGCAGCCTGATAAAACGTTGCTGTATCCTTGGTTTCACCTAAAACTCGAATTCTACCTTGAGTAAGCGCGATCGCCTCTGACCAATCTTCGCCACTATCACCCGCACCAATGACGATTAAAATTGCGTTTTGGTATTTATTGAGTAAGGGAATGTGCGCCTCGGCAAAATTAACATCTCCCACGGTTTTATACTTAACAGAGCGAGCAATGGAGAGCAGTAAAATGCTATTAGGGTCAAGACCTAGTTGTTGTTTTGCTTCTAAGCGAGATAGCTTTCTTGATATAGGTTCTAAAATGGTTGGTAAAACTAAATTACGCTGAGACTCGATTCCTCTTCGCTGCTGAGACAAAACCTGACCAGATTCTCGTAAATTAGCTAGAATATCGCAGATACTAACTCCTACCCAAAACCAATGATCACCATTGTTGACATAAATAATTGGTGGACACTGTTCTCGGTCGGCAAATGCTATGGTAGGAACAACATCATGCTCCCAGGTATGTAATACCACCAGATCGGCATCTGCTGCACATTCCCGTAAACGTTTAGCACGAGTAATAATTCCACCCATTTGCTCGTTTAAGAGATAAATCTTTCCTTGACTCTCAGATACAGCATCTTTAATATCTTGGGGAATATTTTCAGCAACTTGTCTAGTTAAAGCTACAGAATGCGATCGCTCTTGATCTTGTTTAATCCAACGCCACATTAATCGGGAAATACCACCAATATTAGCAATATTAGTCGAAACATGAAGTATTTTCTGAGGAGTTTCCTTTACCAAACTATTTCGCTGAGAATAATTAGCTGCTCTATTTTTTTTGCCAATAGTTAGTAATAAATTCTCCAACTCTGGGCTGGTAAAAAAACCACAATGATTCAATTGAGCATAATTAGCTGCAATTTGTCCGTACACTGCTGCTGCATCATACTGACCACTCGCAGCTAAATCTTTTGCTTGTGAAAGAAGATCATTAAATATTTCACGATTTTGGGGAATAAGACGAATACCTGCTTCTTGCCAAGTATTTAAGGAATTATTAAGCAGCTGATTATTTATCTGAGGTTTTTTATCTGTAGTTTCAAACATTAGTAAAAGGAAAATTAATTGGAAAATAATAATGGGACTGTCAACTGCTAGAAATGTCTTCTAGCAATAGCCCCATTTGTTTTTTTTCAGTCTAATTTATTAATTAAATCACAAGACCTGGAAATGGAGTTGAAGGTATCGCTCCCATATCTTTGAAAACGTTAATGGCAATTTGTTGTGCAGCAAGACTAGTACGCGGATTGATCACATTGTCGCTATCCAACCCCCAAACCCATTGAATAGAGCCTGTGGAAAATACTTTTGCACCACTCGCTGCTGTATAACGAACTGCATTAGAAATGGTGGTACTAGTTCCTGGAGGCAGAGGAGGAAGTCCACCTATTGGTTGAACTGTCGATTGTGAGAGAATGACAAGACCTGATGGGGTAAAGCCATTATTAACAACTGCATCCCATTCATATCCTACTAATCTGGGAATGCGATCGCCATTTTGCAGACCAGTGTTAGCGTAGTAAGGATCTGAAGCATTAGTAACTACATAATCAAATCCATTGTAAATATTGCTACTACCAATATCTCCTGTATACATCACACCTAGTAAAGCATTTTCAGGTCGGTTAACTTCTGCGCTACGAAATAGAGTTGTTGCTTGAGCAGGGTCGTCTTGGGCGACTGGATCTAATGCCCAATCATCTTTATAAACCACCATGACCCGGTTGGTCTGTCCAGTACTAGAAGGGTCAAATCTTACACGCCAATAGGCTGTATTAGCAGAAAAGAAAGCTAAATTAGTGCCATTATCGCGAGCAAGCTCGACATTATTACGCATTTCTAGCGACCAATATTCATCATGACCAACGGATAAAAAGGTCTTTTGAGAATATAGTTGTAAGGGATTGGTATGAACATCGAGATTGGTGTAGTAAGAAACGTCATAACCTTGAGATTCAAGCCATCGTACCTTGTTATATTCCCAAGTTAATCTGTTGTTAAAGCCTTCTATATTGCCATTTTGACCAAAGGGTCGGTCGAAAGAAACCTTAAATGCTCGTTCATTACCAGCACTGTTGAAATCATAGGTGCTGTAACCACCATAATTATTATAGGCTTGAGTCGTGGTGACTGCTTCTTGGAAACCTATGTCAGCAGGTCGATTATCGTCTCGTAAAGTAAACCATACTTGGGCTTCTTTCCCAGTATTAATATCGATTAACTTGGCAATATATAAACCA
Source organism: uncultured Pleurocapsa sp. (assembly GCA_964393695.1). GTDB lineage: Bacteria > Cyanobacteriota > Cyanobacteriia > Cyanobacteriales > Xenococcaceae > Waterburya. Next base: position 16,095 of record CAYMWC010000098.1, on the reverse strand, counting down.
CTAGTCCAGTTATTACTCGTCTGCAATGTATAGGAAGTATTCCAGTTATATTCGACTAATCTAGTTTCAGGATCGAAGGTAGGCCCAGCTTGGGTAACACCATTAAGCAAACCGCTACTAGTAATAAATCGACCTCCATTGCCTCCGTAATAGCCTAATCGATAGACATCAATTCTATACTGTCCAGCTTGTGCGAGAGACACTTTAATTGGTAATGCTTCACCCTTATTCACACTGGTTGCAGAAGCAAATCCTGCAATTTCATTGCTATTTGCAGGGTTGGTAATTTCCCAGTTTCTCGTACCTGCGTTTTGATTTTCCAGAACAATAGCATTTTGAGCAGCAACACTGACCCCAGAACTAGAAATATTTTCGCTGCCTCCCAAGGCATCAATGTAATTAGCTGTGGCCCGTATTTGTTGATCCAATAAAGATGAACCTAGTGTTAAGGTTTTAGTCGTTGCTCCCACAATATTTGTCCAGACATTGTTCGCAAACTGTTGCCACTGATAGTTAATCGTTACTCCGCTCAGTCCATCATTATCGAGAATATTAGCAACTAGGTTACGCCCAGTAGTCGCACTACCAGCTAAAATACTTAGACCGAGATCGTTGACGTTAGCAACGACAGATGTAGCTGTACTAATCAGACTTTCACTGCTTCCCAAAGCATCAACATAATTTGCTCTGACTCGTACTCGTTGATTTACCTGTGCATCTCCTAAAGTGAATGTTTTGTTGATTGCGCCATTAATATTTGTCCAGGTAACTCCATTATCATTACTTTGCTGCCAATGATAAGTAATAGTATTCTGATTGACACCATCGAGATCAGTAACGTTTGCTGTTAAAGTTTGGTTTTCTGCCACTTGACCAGCGATCGCAACTGTACCAAGATTATTGTTAGGAGTTTGATTAATAGTAAAGACGATATCGCGGAAATAATTGGAGTTTTGATAGGATTGGGTGGGGAAATTAGCAGGAGTTGCATTATAGACTCCGTTAGAACCATCGGCTACGGCACTGATATTACCATTGGTAATGGTGGTTGCTAGTCCATTATTAGTAGATACATAATAACTGTTGGCATTGACTGAGACAATATAAGTTGTATTGGCTGCAATACTGATTGGGGTTGTTAGTGCTTGTTGTTGCCAGCCTGATGCTGTTTCATTGCTGAAAGTCACGCTTCCAAGCAGTTGTCCTGAAGCCGACCAAATTCTACCAATATGAGTACCTGTTTCACTAGGAGCTTTGTAGTAGCGAATGGCGGAAATTTGTCCTGCTTGGGCAGTTCTAAATTCCATCCCTAGCTCATAATCACCTGCACTACCAGTTCCATCGGTTAAGTTAGTTTGGGTGGGAGTTTGGGTGGTAAAGAGACTTTCTAAAACGGCTGCGGAAATAGGATTACTCGCAGCACTAAAGATGTTCTCATTTGCGCCCAAAGCATCTGCATAAGTAGCATTGACTCGAACTTGTTTGCCAACCAAACTGTTATCTAATGTTAGATTTTGGTTAGTTGCTCCTGTAATATTTGTCCAGGTATTGTTGTTAAGCTGCTGCCATTGGTAGCTAATGGTGATTCCTGATAATCCATCATCATCAATGACATTGGCTGTCAGAGTACCGCCCTGTGCAGTTGTGCCATTGAGAGTAACCATCCCCATGTCATTGAAGTTAGCTACAGAATTTGTGGCTAGACTATTCAAATTTTCGCTATTACCTAAAGTATCAGTGTAAGTCGCTGTCACCCTGACTCGATTGTTTACTTGGGCTTGTCCTAATACCAGAGTCTGATTAATCGCACCTGAAATATTAGTCCAGGTTGTACCGTTATTGTTACTTTGTTGCCATTGATAGTTGATGGTGCTGCCTGTGAGTCCATCGGCATCAGCAACTGTGGCGGTTAAGATCTGGTTTTGGGTAGCTGTACCATTAATGGTGACTGTACCAGGATTATTGTTAGGATTAGGCGTATTAGTTGTAAAGACGATATCGCGGAAGTAATTGGAGTTTTGGTAGGATTGGGTGGGGAAATTAGCTGGAGTCGCATTATAAACGCCGTTAGAACCATCTGCTACGGCACTGATGTTGCCATTAGTAATCGTAGTCGCCAGTCCGTTATTAGTTGCCACATAGTAACTATTGGCATTGACTGAGACAATATAAGTTGTATTGGCTGCAATACTGATTGGGGTTGTTAGTGCTTGTTGTTGCCAGCCTGATGCTGTTTCATTGCTGAAAGTCACGCTTCCAAGCAGTTGTCCTGAAGCCGACCAAATTCTACCAATATGAGTACCTGTTTCACTAGGAGCTTTGTAGTAGCGAATGGCGGAAATTTGTCCTGCTTGGGCAGTTCTAAATTCCATCCCTAGCTCATAATCACCTGCACTACCAGTTCCATCGGTTAAGTTAGTTTGGGTGGGAGTTTGGGTGGTAAAGAGACTTTCTAAAACGGCTGCGGAAATAGGATTACTCGCAGCACTAAAGATGTTCTCATTTGCGCCCAAAGCATCTGCATAAGTAGCATTGACTCGAACTTGTTTGCCAACCAAACTGTTATCTAATGTTAGATTTTGGTTAGTTGCTCCTGTAATATTTGTCCAGGTATTGTTGTTAAGCTGCTGCCATTGATAGCTAATATTACTGCCTGTTAACCCATCGGCATCGGCAACATTTGCCGTCAGAGTACCGCCCTGTGCAGTTGTGCCATTAATGGTAGCTATGCCGATATCGTTAACGTTAGCTACAGAATTGGTCGCTGCACTGGTCGGATTTTCGCCACTACCCAAGGTATCGGTGTAAGTCGCTGTGACTCTAACTCGATTGTTTACTTGGGCTTGTCCTAATACCAGAGTCTGATTAATTGCGCCTGAAATATTAGTCCAGGTTGTACCGTTATTGTTACTTTGTTGCCATTGATAGTTGATGGTGCTGCCTGTGAGTCCATCGGCATCGCCAACTGTTGCTGTTAAGATCTGGTTTTGGGTGGCTGTACCATTGATGGTGACTGTCCCAGGATTATTGTTGGGAGTTTGATTAGGAGTAAAGAGGATATCACGGAAGTAGTTAGAGTTTTGATAAGATTGGGTGGGGAAATTGCTGGGAGTCGTATTGTACACTCCGTTACTACCATCAGCTACTGCACTTAAATCACCGTTAGTAATTGTGGTCGCCAGTCCGTTATTAGTAGCTACATAATAGCTGTTGGCATTGACTGAGACAATATAGGTGGTATTGGCTGCAATACTGATTGGGGTTGTTAGTGTTTGCTGTTGCCAGCCTGACGCTGTTTCATTACTAAAAGTCACACTTCCAAGCAGTTGTCCTGAAGCTGACCAAATTCTCCCAACATGAGTACCAGTTTCACTGGGAGCTTTGTAGTAGCGAATGGCGGAAATTTGTCCTGCTTGGGCGGTTCTAAATTCCATCCCTAATTCATAATCACCTGCACTACCAGTTCCATCGGTAAGATTAGTTTGGGTTGGGGTTTGGGTAGTGAATAGGCTGGGCAAAAGACCTTCGTATTCACTTATGAAAGAATTAGTAAAAGGTATTGCTGTTTCAATCTTGCCTGTACTGTATTCAAGCAGCCAGTTACCACCTTGAGAGTCATCACCAGTAAAATCTCTAGATGCTGCTACATCAGCACCAGTTAAGTTACTAAAAGTATTAACAAAAGCTTGCCCTGTTGCTCCTGCTGCGACGTTACAGCCATATAGTAAGATATCTGCTTCTGGAGTAAGAGAAGATGTCCATTGTTGTAATTCAGTATTATATTCCTCAAGAGAAGCAGAATTAACTATACTACTGCCTAGCTGTAGTTCTGCTACATTCCCATGGGCAATAATGTGAACACCTGCTAAATTATCGTACTGCTCTAAAGTTTCAGTAATCTGCTGCAAGCCATCTTGAGTCGGATCTAGAATTACTTTAATGTCTGCTTGGAGATTTTCGGTAAGATTGATGACATCAGGGACACGAAAATCAACAAACGCAATTGTTTGCGTATTAGTCAAATGATGATTTAGTCCTAGGAAATCTGTAAATTCTAATGATTGAGATGAGTTTGAAGGAAATAAACTATCATTAAGGTCGCTGTTGCTGTCACTTGAGTAACGGTTAGAAGATTGAAGATCGAGATTCAACATAAAGAATAACTGATTTAAGTTTTATAGATAAATCTTTCGGTAATATTTAGTAAAAAAATAAGAAGAACTAACCTAGAGAATAATTTAGAACTTAGGTCTCAACTGTGTGGTTGAGTACTCATGAATGACATTTTTGGTCAATGTTTAAGTCTTAGAATTCACTTCTCAGTATGAAAAAACATAAAAGGTAATAAAAATTAATGTTGCTTTTAAAGCTTATTGACAAATCAAACTTCGTAAAAGTTTGACAACATAATCTTGTTCTGGTTCGCTCATTTGATGAAAAAGTGGCAAGATAATTGAATTATCTTGTGCCTGTTCGCTTTCTATCAGGCGATTACCCTTCGGGTACGCTATGCCTACGGCAGCTTCGCCAGCGCGATCGCAATTTCCTTTTTGACAATCACAGGTTTCTCGTTGAATTCCACAAGACCACTTTTCCTGGTTGTAAGCTGGTTCGCGATGAGCGCACATAATGCCTCTGCGGGTAGAGACTCCCGCATCTAGCATTCCCTGCATAACTTGCACTTGATCCCAACCATTAGGTAAACGAACACAATAACTCTGCCAGTTACTTTTAGCCCATTTTGGTTCTGTGGGTAACTTTAAACCTGGTATGTCGGCAAGCATTTGGTGATATCTAGCTGCTAATTCACGACGACGACTAACAATCTCTGATAAGCGTTTAAGTTGTTCTCGCCCGACTGCTGCTTGAATATCAGTCATGCGGTAGTTATAGCCCAACATGGGATAAGACTCGAAAATGACTTGTTTGGCACCATGACGCACAGTATCAGGGACACTCATACCATGTTGTCGCCAGAGACGAAACTGTTTATCCCATTCGGGATTATTAGTGGTAATCATCCCACCGTCACCAGTAGTAATTACCTTGCGGGGGTGAAAAGAAAAACAAGCAATATCTCCGTGGGGTTTACCGATTTTTTCCCATTGACCATCCCAAAGAATTTCACTACCAATGGCACAGGCTGCATCTTCAATAACTGGTAAATTATATTGACGAGCAATATCTATAATTGCTTTGAGATCGCAAGGCATTCCCATTTGATGAACCACGAGAATAGCACGAGTGCGATCGCTGATTGCTGATTCAATTAATAAGGGATTAATGTTATAAGTCTGCGGTTCGATATCCACAAAAACAGGTGTCGCACCACAGTAGCGAATACTATTAGCCGTGGCAATATAGGAATGACTGACGGTAATTACTTCATCCCCTGGTTGTACTCCCACTGCCAACAATGCCAAATGTAAGGCAGTAGTGCAATTAGATACGGCACAGGCATATTTAGCTCCTACTTCTTCGGCAAATTCTGCTTCAAAAGCTGCTACTTCAGGCCCTTGAGTTACCCATCCTGATAAAATGACCCGACTTGCTGCTGCTGCTTCTGCTTCTCCCATAAAAGGTATAGCAATGGGAATTTTATTAATTGTTTTAGACATTGCTTGTTTCTTGCTCCTGTTTTTGAGAACGCCACCAACTAACTAATTTTTCTAAACCTTGTTCTAAAGATACTGTGGTCGTAAAATCGATTAATTCTTTAGCTTTACTGACATCGGCAATACGTCTTTGTACGGGATTGACTTTTCGCTCTGGCCCATATTCTGGTTTCAAGTCAGAACCCATTACCTTAGCTAGACTAAGAGCTAGGTCATTCAAACTGGTTTCCGTGCCACTAGCAACATTAAACACTTCATCGGTAACATTAGCCTTAGCAGCACAGATATTAGCTCTAGCAATATCTTCGATGTAAACAAAGTCCATAGTTTGTTTCCCATCACCAAAAATTAAAGGTGGTTGATTATTAGCAATTCTCTCCATCCAACGAATTAATACTTCTGTATATACTCCATAAATATCCATACGTGGGCCGTAGACATTGAAATAGCGCAATGCCACATAATCTAAGCCATACATATCGTAAAAGCTACGCAACATCCCCTCATTAAAGGTTTTAGCTGCACCATAAAAAGTTCTATTGTTATAAGGATGATGGGATTCTGTAGTTGGAAAATCTTCTGCCATCCCATAAATAGAAGCGGAAGAAGCTGCTACTACTTTTTTTACTTTAGCGTTGACCGCTGCTTCTAAAACGTTAAAAGTACCATCAGCCAAAACTTCTAATGCTAAACGCGGTTCTTGAGCGCATTGAGTAATCCGAATTGCTGCTTGGTGAAAAACGACATCAACACCTTGCATAATATCTGATAGTAATTGGCGATCGCGGATATCTCCTTCTACCATGACTAATGGCCCATTAGCTGCTGCCCAAGCTAAGTTTTCTTTGCGTCCACGAGTATAGTTATCTAAAATAATGATTTCGGCTACTTCTTCTTTAACTAATAAATCAGCAATATGAGAACCAACAAGTCCTGCACCACCAGTGATTAAAACTCTTTTATTTTTCATTTTTTTGTTGTAAGTAAAATATTTGCTTTTCTAAACTTTGAATACGATTTAATAGATCAGATATTTGTACCCCTAAAGTACTTTTGACTGATTTAATTACCTTGGCTGCTTGAGTTTTTTCTTGCCCAATTAATTGGACTTCAATCAATCTTAAAATTCCATCTCCTGTCAAAACATCAACATGACCTTCTCTTGGCGATCTATTAATAATCCGTCCAGGAATTCGACCTATATATTGAGGTGCATTATTAACAATTTTGGCTTGCCAAACTATAAGTTTTTCACCTTTAAAATAAGTAAAAGCCCCAGGAAAAGGAGTAACTAAAGCTCTAACTAAACCACTAATTTTTTTAGTAGTATCCGACCAATTAATTTCTCCATCTTCTGGTAAACGGGTACAACCATAAGTTGCTTGCTCATGATTTTGCGCTATTCCCCAATCACCTTGTAAGGCTTTAATAACTGTTATACTCAAGTTTTCTTTTTGAATTTGATTTAACTTTTCGTATAAACTGGCTACAGTATCATCAAGCTCGATAGGAATTAATTGTTGATATAAAATATTACCTTCATCTAATCCAGGTGAAATTAAATGAATACTAATTGCTGCCTGAGATTCACCATTAATAATTGCCCAATTGACATTGGCGCGACCGCGATATTGTGGTAAAGGTGAATAATGAACATTAATAAAAGTAGATAATTTAATTATTGATTGCGGTAATATTTGGTTGTAAGAAGAAATAACAACACAATCTGGTTGCAGTTCCACAATTAAAGATTGAATTGCTTTTTGAGATGGATCATTAAAGATAGGAATATTTTCCCTTTTAGCCAAATTTATAACGGGATCGCTTGTCTCAGATTCTAAGCTTGTATTTCTAACTATGCCAACAACATGGCATTGAGCAATCAAAGATTCTAAAGCCGTAAAAGTGGTAATTCCCAAGCCAATCAGCAAAACTTTTACCATTTATACTTGTCCTATTGCTGGAGAGCAATTGTTAACTAAAATTTCGGCGATCGCAGCTTTATCAGTTATTATTTGTAAATTAGCTTGATTATTAAGCCCTGTTATTTCCGAGGTAACTAATCTCTGACGATATACTACTTCTGCTGCTGTTAACCCACCAGTTTGTAAACGAACAATTGGTTCTGGGCCGACATCTGAAGGTAAAACTCCCATATGTCCTGGTTTTGGTGCTTTTGGAGGAAATAAAGGAATATTATGCTCACTAAAAGCAGCACGGTCAATATCCCCCCAATATTGTAGTACTACCGCCTCCGACCAAACATTAGCTATCAGCTTCGCAGCTTCTACTGATAAGACTGGATATGATTGTGGCTGTAGTGCGACTACAATGGCATCATAAGTTTTATCTAAAGATGCCTGTGTCAGATTTTCAACAGTATCTATTCTTGCGCCTGTATTTAATAAACCCCGCTCGATAAATGTCCGAAATGGATTGTCGCAAAGAAGTAAAATATCACAGTTATATACAGAAATCCCTGCATCTAGTAATTGCTTAATTGCCATCATCCCCAAAAAGGAAAAAACATCTACTGCTGGATGACGTTCGTTAACACCGACAATTGGAATCTTGCGTTTTTGACAAGCTAGTTGATCGAGATCTTGTTGTCTAAATTCCCAGGCTTCATACATTAAACCGATAACAACATGAGGATTCATCCAACTAATCATCTCAGCATCAATAGGTCGCACGTGTCCGCTATTGGTAATAATATCGGCTTGTGCAACAATATCTTGAGTTTTAGAGGCAATAAATTCAATTTTTTGGCTTACTTGTCCTAATTTAGCTAACTTTGTTGTTTTTACTCTTACTTCTTCCGCACTACCATAGCGCGTATCTTGAGTAATAGCGTAGACTTTTTTTGCTCCTGCCATTGCTGCAATAATTGGCGTAACAATGTAAGCTCCTGTAGCTGCTTCAGTCAGAACAGTTAAGCCGTTTAATTGTAAATTACACTCAGTAATTGATTTTTTAATTAAAGAAAGAAGTCGTTGAGAGTTAAAACCAGGTAGAAGGTTATTGTCCATCATCAGTTTATTCCCTTAACCACACTTTGTAAGGCTGTTGCTACAGTTTGAACTTGTGCTGAAGAAAGTTCTGCGTACATGGGCAGAGAAAGTACTTCTTTCGCTACTAATTCTGAATTGGGAAAATCACCAGGCTTATAACCCAAATCGGCATATCCTGTTTGCAGATGTACGGGAATAGGATAGTGAATACCTGTTTGAATGCCTTGCTCATTTAGTTTTTGCTGTAATGCTTCTCTTTGGTTGGTTCGCACGGCATAAATATGATAAACATGATGACTATATGGCATCACTGTCGGAGTTTTGACTCCTGAATTGGCTAAAAGC
>CAYMWC010000098.1:0-7114 GCA_964393695.1 uncultured Pleurocapsa sp. | reverse complement strand
AAAAGCTCATCGTACTGGACAGCATGAGTTCTTCTAGCTTCTGTCCACTGGTCTAAATAACGTAACTTCACCCGTAAAATTGCGCCTTGAATTCCATCCATGCGGTAGTTATAGCCTTTGAGAACATGATGATATCTTTCTTCTTGTCCCCAATCCCGCAACATGGTGATTTTGCGAGCATATTCGGGATTACTGGTAACTATTGCACCACCTTCTCCGTAAGCTCCTAAATTTTTACCTGGATAAAAACTAAAACAGCCGATATCCCCAATGCTGCCAATTCTTTGACCTTTATATTCAGCCCGATGAGCTTGGGCTGCATCTTCAATGACAGTCAAACCATGACGACGAGCAATTTCCATAATAGGCTGCATATCTGCTGGTTGACCGTATAAATGTACGGGCAAAATTGCTTTAGTTCGAGGAGTGATCGCCTGTTCGATTTGTGCAACATCAATGGTGTAAGAAACTGGATCGACATCGACAAATACTGGAGTAGCCCCTGTATAACAAATAGCTGCTACGGTGGCAACAAAAGTAAAAGGCACAGTAATTACTTCGTCTCCAGCCCCAATACCCGCAGCAAGTAAGGCCAAATGTAAAGCACTTGTTCCTGTATTAAGAGCGATCGCATAATCGGTATTACAATAAGCTGCAAATTCTTTTTCCAAAGCGACAACTTCTTGACCCAAAATAAACTGTGTACTGTCTAATACCTTTAAAACAGCCGTATCTATTTCTTCTTTAATGTTTAAATACTGAGTTTTTAAATCAACAAAGGGAATCATGCTGCCACCTCTACTTTATCTAGTTCGACTAATTGACCTTGTTGTTTCATCGAAAGCGTAGCAGCTTCAAGAATTTTGACTACTTGTAACCCTGCATAGCCATCGGTAATTGGACGCTTACCTTGCTCAATACATTCAATAAAATGTAATGCTTCAGTCCGTAGTGCCTCGCTCATTTGTAGCTTAGGAGACCACATATCGCCCGTGCGATAACCAATTAGCATTTGATAAACTTTTTCTGCATTACTATTAGGATTCCCATTTAAAGTAATACCTTTGTCGTAAACTTTGAGTTTTTCACTGGGTTCTAAGTCGTCAAACACAATCATTTTTTGGCTACCACCAATAAGGGTACGACGTACTTTGACGGGTGCTAACCAATTAACGTTAATATGAGCTATTAAGTTGTTATTAAAAAACAAAGTTAAGTAAGCAATGTTTTCTGGTTCTCCAGGAACATGACTTATCCCAGTCGCCGAGACTGCACAAGGTTGACTTTGCAAGACATAATTCATAATTGATAAATCGTGGACAGCCAAATCCCAAAGTACATTAACATCATGTTGAAACAATCCTAAATTAACCCTTACTGAATCGTAATAATAAATATCTCCTAGTTGCTTGGTTGCTACTAGTTCTCGCATTTTTTGCACTGCACCAGTGTAGACAAAAGTATGATCTACCATTAACACTAGGTTGCGTTTTTCTGCCTCTTCAATTAACCGTAATGCTTGGTCTGTGGTTACGGTCATTGGTTTTTCAACTAAAACGTGCTTACCTGCTTTTAATGCTGCTAGTGCTAAATCAAAGTGAGTCGATACAGGAGTTGCGATCGCAACCGCATCAATTTTGGGATTATTAAATAGATCTCGACAATCTGTTGTTACTTCAATGGTTGGATATCTTGTCTGTAATTTTGATAGTAATTCTGTTTTAAAATCACTAACTATGCTAACTATAGCTGTTGGTAATTCGACAAAATTACGAACTAAATTAGGTCCCCAATACCCATAACCAACGATACCAAGATTAATTGCATTTTCCATATACTTATTTATATCTATAAAACTTAAGATAATTATTTTTTTTGGTTGTGAAAATATTTTTAAATAAAATCAAAAAATAATCAATTGAGAATTTGTAAAGTTCTGATATTAATTATTTAATGAATAATATTTAACTTATTTTTAAATTAAACTAGAGGCATGAGAGCGAATGTCTCCAATTACACGAGCTGGAACTCCAGCCACAATGGAATAATCTGCAACATCATTAATTACTACTGCTCCAGCCCCAACTATCGCTTGCTTGCCAACAGTAATTCCTGGAAGAATAGTGGCATTGCTACCAATAGAAGCACGGTTTTTAACTGTTGTTTTAATTGTTTGCCAATCAGTTTCTGTTTTTAAACTGCCATCTTCATTAGTAGCACGAGGATAAAGATCATTAGTAAACATTACACCATGACCAATAAAAACTTCATCTTCAATGGTTACTCCTTCACATAAAAAACTATGAGAAGAAATTTTACATTTTTTTCCGACAATAACATTTGCTTGAATTTCAACAAAAGTACCAATTTTGGTATCGTCACCAATTTTACACCCATAAAGATTAACCAAATCGCGATGAAAAATTTTTACATTATTACCCAAGAAAACATCATTGCTTATTGCCATCTTTTTTACTTTTTATCGATTTGATATTAAAAATATTTGACTAAAAAAACAATATTCTAATGTTTCTTAATTTAACCATAAACCTTTTCGTCGCCAATACTGCTCAAGAATAGCCATTTTTACTTGTTCATCAGATAATATATTAAGTTCAATCAACATTTCACCTAACTTTTGAGATTTTCTTAACTTTTGAATGAGTAAAATTTGTTTTAGCTTTGAATATTTTAGCAATTTCTGTTCTATCAAAATTTCACCAAGTTTAATATTTTGATTTTTCAAATAATACCTCAACTGAGGTAAAGAAATAAGATTGTTATTGATTAAAATTTCGCCAATTTTCAAGTTAGAAGATTGTTCTTGTTCTTCTATTACGTTTTCCAAAACATCCTTAGTTACTAAACCTTGTCTAACTAAAATTTCACCTATTTTTTTAGGTGCAGTATCTAGTTCATCAATATTGAGCATTAAATGAGCATCTGATAAGCTTTGAAGATCTAGTTTGGATTTTTCTTGATACGGAGTTAGTAACTGTTTTACAGCTAAATATAAAAAAGGTGGAATCGTTAATCCATAGCGACGCCAAAGACGACGTGGCTCTTGTAGTAAGCGGTATAACCATTCCAACCCTACTTGTTGAACCCAATGGGGCGCTCGGGGATTAATTCCTACATACATCGAAAAGACTGCACCCACTCCGATCATAACCCCATTAATTAAACCTTGATATTGAGACATCCAGATTTCCTGTTTCGGACATCCCAAACAAACAAATACTATTCCAGCGTTACTTTTATTGATATCTTCTATTAGTTCAGTATCTCGATCAGAATAAATTTCTTCAATGGAAAGATGAGGAATTGCTTTCATCCCAGCAATTTTTAAAATTGGATATTCACGGTCTAGCTTTTGTTTAATTTTTTCTAAAATTTCGTTTGTAGAACCAAGAAAATAGATTGGAACTCCTGTATGTTCAGCTAGGTTACACAAATTGAGAAAAACATCCATTCCTGCTACTTGATTTTGATGAAAAACTCCCAATCGACGTAACATTAAAACCAAAGGCTTGCCATCAGGAGTAACTAAATCCGCTTTATGTAAAATGTTTTTAAATGTTGGATGCCAGTAAGCTTCCATTAGCATATGAACATTAGCTAAACAGACAACTTTACTAGTCCTCATTTTTGCCCAACGTAACATTAACATGATTTGCTCATTGAAAGGTAGACAAGTAACAGGAACATTAAGCAGTTCTTTTTTGGGTATCATCCTTGCGTTGTTTGTATTTATAAAAATTTGTTGTTAACAGACAAGCAGTCTCCTGGAAATTCAGCTAGTAAACGTGGGCGTAAAGAAGTTAGCAATAGGCAAAATGGCTGAAAAATCAATACCTATTACCTATTACTTCCGCCTAACGGTTTTATTCCACGCGCTTCTTACGATACTTTATCAAGATACGGAAACCCACAAGATTCAAGTCAAGTTTGAATTTTCTCGCTTCTTTGTGAGCTTAATAAAGATAAAAAGCCTTTATAAAAATAGTTCTAAATCTTATTTTTATTTCCTTATAATTTATCCCTTGTAACTAATCCCACAGCGATTTTAAAAAAGCGCACGGCTCATTCTCAAAGTAAATTCGCCAACGGAAGGATTAGATATTCTAGGATCAGAGGTTTTATTCGTCTGTAACCAATCTTTTTCCTTAGCTAGCCTATAATCGCAACCTTTTTCTTGACGTGAGATTAGCAGCCAAAGTGTTCCGTGGTTTTGACAACAAAAAGCTTCTATCCATTTTTTCGTATCTAAGTACGTTGAATTTTGATTAGCCAAAAGTTTGGCATTTTTAGATGAAATACACAATGACTATCAACATCATTACTGATAGCCAAGAAGATTCAGAGGCTCAAGATATTTTACTAGTAACATATGAAAATTCTGATAAGCAAAAAGTTGCTAGTGTGATAGATGTTTTAACTCAGATATACATAGAATATAGTGCAGAAAAACGCTTGTCGGGAGTTAAGCGAGGAATTGCTTTTTTAGATCAACAAATACCAAAAGCTGACTCGGAAGTTAAGAATATAGAAGAACAAATTAAAACATTAAGAACTAAGCATAATTTCATCAAGCCAGATATTTCTCTAGAGCCTCTGACAATTCGTTCCAAAAATTTAACACAAGAACGTGAACAAATTGGGATCAGGCTTCCTGAACTAAAATTGATGGCCAAAAATCTTGAACAAGAACTAAAAACACAATCAGCTAAATCAGACACTGCGATTAAACTTGCCACTCCTCAATACCTTCAGTTACTCAATAATTTGCGACAAATAGATATCGAAATTGCTCGTAAATCTGCCGTTTTTTCAGCTAATAGTATAGAAATACAGACTTTAAAACAAGAAAAACAACAAGTAGTCTTATTATTGGTTGAAGCAGGAGAAGAGATTGCCAGAAGATTGAATAACGAGATTAAAATTTTAGAAAATCGCCAACAAAACCTAGTTGTAGAAACAGCTAATTTAAAATCACAACTAGAAGGATGGTCGTCAGTCTCAAGTAATTACAATAATTTATTACAGAAGTTAAATCTAGCCAATAATAAACTCAATGAATTTACACTACAAAAAGATACTCTTTTAATTGAAGCTGCTCAACAAGAAGCACCATGGCAACTTTTAACTCCAGCTCCAGAACCAGAAATAAAGAATATCGGTGCTATTAACTATCTATTGCTTGGTTCTACCTTGGGATTATTACTAGGTTTAGGAGCAGCTTTATTTTTAGATAAATACCAAAATATTATCTATACTTCATCGAAAGTTGAAGAAATTACTAATTTGCCTATTTTAGGTACAATTCCTTACACTCGTAAAAATAAAATATTATCATTTATCAAAAAAGTAAATTTTAAACAACAATTAAAACAACTACCTCCACAAGAACCACAGTTAAACAAACAACAACCATCTTTTCCAGAATTAACAGATTTTTCAATAGAAGCATTTCGTTCTTTTGCTGCTAATTTAGGTCTTTTTAATTTCAATGCTAATCCAGAGCTTTTAGATTCCAATACTAATATTAAGTCTCTGGTAATTACTTCTGCAATTCCTAGAGAAGGAAAATCTACTGTTGCTCTCAATCTTGCTAGAGCTTGCGCTTCAATGGGGAAAAAGACTTTGCTAGTTGATACAGATTTGCGTAGTAATGATTGTTTAACTAAATATTTGGGTTTAGAATCAGAAACAGGATTAAGTAATTTTTTAAATATTTCCAATCAAGATAATTATAATTTGAGTTTAGATTGTATCAATATCAAACAATTAACTTTAGAAAGAAATCTGTTTCTTATTACCTCTGGCTTTGAAAATATAATGACAGAATTACATACAGACTTAGAATCTATTAAACAAGATCCTAGTCGCTTATTAGCATCAGCAAAAATGTATCTTTTAATGGAGGAATTAAAAGCTAATTTCGACATAGTTATTTATGACCTCTGCGCTATACTTGGATTTGCTGATGTTAGTTTACTTGCAGGTCAAACAGATGGAATTGTTCTAGTTACTGGTGTAGGTAAGATACAAACCATGGAACTAACTGAGGCTCTTAACCGATTAAGACTTTGTAAAGCCCCAATTTTAGGATTAGCCATCAATAAAGTGGTCAATAATAGTTAGATTGTTAGCTTTTTCAATACTTGGCAGGAACAAATTTTTGAGTATTCATAGGCGGACGTTCATATTCTATTTCTTTTTGGCGGGGAGGTAATTTAATCTCTTGAGGTGGTAAATCTTCGTAGGGAATAGTTTCTAAAAGATGACTAATAAAGTTAAGTCTTGCTCTTCTTTTATCATCCGCCTCGACTACATGCCAAGGTGATTCAGGAATATCGGTAGCTGCAAACATATCATCTTTAGCTCTAGAATAGTCTACCCATTTTTCCCTTGCTTTTAAATCCATTGAGCTAATTTTCCAGCGTTTGGTTGGGTTATTAATTCGATCTTGAAAACGTCTTTCTTGTTCTTGATCGCTGACGGAGAACCAATACTTGATTAAAATTATGCCCGATCGCTGAATCATCATTTCAAACTGAGGACAAGAGCGCAAGAATTCGTTATATTCCTTATAGGTGCAAAAGCCCATTACTTTTTCTACTCCAGCGCGATTATACCAACTACGGTCAAACAAAACCATTTCTCCTGCTGCGGGTAGATGAGGCACATATCTTTGGAAGTACCATTGAGTTTTTTCGTGATCGCTTGGTGTACCTAAAGCTACTATTCTACAGACACGGGGGTTTAAACATTCGCTAATACGTTTGATCGCTCCTCCTTTGCCTGCTGCATCTCTGCCTTCAAAGACAACTACTATTTTTAAGCCTTTATATTGTACCCATCTTTGTAATTTGACTAACTCTATTTGTAGTTTTGCTAATTCTTTTTCGTATATTTTTCTACTAATTTTTTGAGATTTATTTTTATCTTTTTTATCTTTAGTTTTACCATTTAAATCTTTTTTAGCCATAATGCTTCCTATCCTAGATTTCTAGTTACAGTAATTTATAACAAGTTTTGAAACTAAAGTGGCCAGCTATAAGCTGTCAGGTATTTAATTTGTTGCTTGAGATTGACGGGGTGACGGGGTGAC
>CAYMWC010000097.1:0-19209 GCA_964393695.1 uncultured Pleurocapsa sp. | reverse complement strand
TTTATCTGACATTTTTTATTATTATATATGTGTAATTAATTTTGTGTGCCTACTTGAGTATTGTGAAAAATGTATTCTGATTGTGCCATTTTTGACGTTGTTGATTCAATGATTAAATGTCTGAAACTGAGAGTAAACTGTTGGTAAAAAAAATTTAATTTGGTGCGTTCGAGAGCATAATCATTGCAGAAAACATACATCCTAAAGAAGGAACACACCCTACAAATTATTCTTTAATTTCGTATTTAACGTTCTTCCGTAAGAAGTCCCCCAGTTTACTGGTGGGACGGCACTCAATAATCTGAGGTTTCCTCAGATTCCGTGCCTCATGAATTACGGGCTGGGTTCATACCACAAGGGTACAATGTCGGCTGACAATTTTGAGACATAATCTTTATATATCAAGGGCTTCAGGCGTTGTATAATAACGAAGTGTATCCTTTAGGATAATTTTGGTGTTACTACCCACAGATTGAGGAAACCGTAAGCTCTCCCAAAGTTCTGGAACAAGTTCTGCACCTCGACAATCTAAAATATCTGGTTCTAGCTGAAAAGCAAAATCCTTTTTTGGATTCGGCAGCTAGGTAAAATTTTAGCCGTATCGAATCAGTCTTGTATCAAACACGATACTTGCGTAGTCGGCAGGTCAGCCGATGGTACTGCCTGTGGAGGTATCTGAACGGGGAACTTTGGTTCTAGGGATGACCGTAGAAGCAGGAAAATCTAATCTGCGAGGATTGGAAGCCCTCAATTTATTGAGGGAGGTGAGGATGTCACGTTTCAGTCTCCAGATAGTACAGACTGTTTAAATTGGACATTTAATTCTGGTAGAGTTTCTGTTTCTAAAATTGAACCATCGGGAGTTTCGAGAACAAATCCAGCATCGCGGATCATCGCTAAATCAGTTTGGGCTGCTTGTCCTGCGGTAGTTAAATAATCACCGACAAAAATTGAGTTGGCAGGATATAAACCCATTACCTGTAAAGATCTTAAATGAACTTCTCGCCCTCCAGCAATTCTAATTTCTTGTTTGGGGAGAATAAATCGGAACAAGGATAAAATACGTAAACAACGACGGGGATTAAGTTGATTAAGATCGGCTAAAGGTGTGCCTCCAATGGGAATTAAGAAGTTAATCGGCACACTGGTAACGTCTAACTCTCGCAGAGAATAAGCTAGATCAATAATATCGTCATCGGTTTCATTCATCCCCAAAATACCACCTGAACAGGTGGCAATTCCTGCTTTTTGAACGTTTTTGAGAGTGGTAACGCGATCGCCGAAGGTATGGGTGGTACAGATATTAGCGTGGTGATTTTCGGAAGTATTTAAATTATGGTTAACTCGATCAACTCCTACTGCTGCTAGACGTTGGGTTTGTGATGCGCTCAATAACCCTAAACAAGCGCAGATTTTTAAATCGTGTTTGGCTTTGACAGTTTGAAAGGCTTCTAGAACACTATTAAATACTGCTTCTGAGGGCGATCGCCCTGAAATCGCCATACAAAATGTGCCTGCTTTAAGATTAGCTGCCCGATCTGCTGCTTGTAAAATTTTTGATTGGGCAATTAGGGGATATTTTTCAATCTCGGCAGTAGAAATTTTAGACTGAGAACAATAGTTGCAATCTTCAGGGCATAAGCCACTTTGGGCATTGAGTAAAAAATGTAATCTCACCCGATTTGACCAATAATGACGTCGAATTTTATAGGCTGCTGCTAATTGTTCTAGTAATACTAAATCTGGTGCTGACAAAATGCTTTGGGCTGTAGGGCGATCAATTAACTCCCCCGTTAAGGAATATTCAGCTAAGGCTTGATAGTCGAGAGTTTTAGTCATAAAGATTAGGCGACTCTTTTTTCGTTTATAGATCGCTTTTGTACTTAAGATAGTGTACTTTATCTAGTAATTGATATCTTTAGGTCGATAAAATATATTTATTTATAGTAAAAATTACCAAAAATGCTCAACATTTTCCATTATGAAGGCAAATATACCAAAAAATGAGTTAAATGTAAATTCTCAAGACTATTCTCTATTGACCGACTTATATCAATTAACAATGGCTGCCTGCTATGCAGGTGAAGGAATTGCCAGCACCAAAGCTAGCTTTGAGTTATTTACGCGACGTTTACCCCAAAATTTTGGCTATTTAATTGCAATGGGGTTAACTCAGGTAATGGAATATCTAGAACAGCTACACTTTAGCGATGAACAAATTCAAGCCTTAAAAGCTACAGAAATTTTCAACCATGCGCCTCCAGAATTTTGGCAGTTGTTGAAGTCAGGAGGCTTTACAGGGGATGTCTGGGCAATACCAGAAGGCAGTGCAGTGTTTGTTAACGAGCCAATTTTAAGAATCGAAGCTCCCTTGTGGCAAGCACAGCTTGTAGAAACCTATTTACTAAATACAATTAACTATCAAACTCTCATTGCCACTAAAGCAGCAAGAATTAGAGATATTGCGGGATCAACAGCGAATATCCTGGAATTTGGCACGAGGAGAGCATTTAGTCCTCAAGGAGCGATTTGGGCAGCCAGAGCAGCCTTGGCAGCAGGCTTTGATGGCACATCTAATGTTTTAGCAGCCTTAAAACTGGGAGAACAACCGAGAGGTACAATGGCTCATGGTTTGGTAATGGCGATTAATACCTTGGTGGGCAGTGAAGATCAAGCGTTTAAAGCCTTTCAAACCTATTTTCCCCAAGCACCTTTATTAATTGACACTTACGACACCATAGCAGCAGCAAAACGTCTACAAGCCCAAGTAGATACTGGAGCAATAAGCGTTACAGGAGTGCGAATTGATTCAGGAGATTTAGGAGAATTATCGCTAAAAGTACGTTGTCATTTACCTGAAACTAGCATTTTTGTCAGTGGAGACTTAGATGAGTGGAAAATTGCCGAATTACAAGAACAAGGTGCATCGATAGATGGCTATGGCATTGGTACTAAATTAGTTACAGGTGAGCCAGTTAACGGGGTATATAAATTAGTAGAAATTGAGCATATTCCCACAATGAAACAGTCTACTAATAAACTTACCTATCCAGGTTGCAAACAAATTTTTCGTACTGTAGTCAATGGTCAAGTACAGTCAGATAGATTAGGTTTAAAAATTGAAATTCCCCAAGCTAATGAGCAAAGTTTACTAGAAATCGTCATGCAATCTGGCAAAAGGCTACAGTCATCAGAGAGTTTAAATATAATTCGACAACGTACTGCTCATTCTGTCGCTAGCCTACCTGACACTATTCGACAAATCAGTAAACCTCAAGCTTTTAATGTTAATATTTCTGCTTCTCTAGAGGCTTTGCGTCAGTCTGTAGTTAAGAAAGCCAAGTAATTGGACAGTTGGACAAAATTAATAATGGAAAAGATTGCTCTGTTTGGTACAAGTGCTGATCCCCCGACAATAGGACATCAAACAATTCTCCAGTGGTTATCTAGGCATTACGATCGCGTGGTGGTTTGGGCATCAGATAATCCTTTTAAAAAGCATCAAACTCCCTTGGTAGATCGAACAGAAATGCTGAAGTTAACGATCGCCGAGCTAAATCTTGCTGATCCTAATATTAGTTTGTATCCAGAATTAAGCGATCGTCGGACTTTAATTACGGTAAATAAAGCCAGGGAAAAATGGGGAGAAGAAGTGGAGTTTCACTTAGTAATTGGTGCAGATATTTTAGAGCAGATCAGTAGTTGGTATCGCATTGAAGAATTATTACGACAGGTAAAAATACTAATTATTCCCCGTCGGGGATATACGATCCGTCAACAAGACTTAGCAGCATTAAAACAACTTGGCGGTAGATTTGCGATCGCAACTTTAAATGCACCGAAAGTTGCTTCTAGTACTTATCGTTTACAAAAAGATCAAAGTTTAATTACTCCTACCGTGCAAAATTATATTTGGCAACAGAATTTATATAACAACAATACCCAAGTTAGTTAGCATAAACCAGCAGAAAAAGTATGAAAATTAATTTTTCCAGCCAACCAGATGGCAATAAAGTTAAAAGTTTAGCCGATTTTAAAGTTGGAGTAGACAATGTTATTTTTTCTGTCGATACTACTTATAATCGGGTGTTAGTTTTACTGGATAAAAGAAAAGAAGAACCTTTTAAAAACTATTGGAGTTTACCAGGTACATTAGTCCGTCAGGGAGAATCTTTAACTGATGCTGCTTATCGTACTTTAGCAGAGAAAATCAAGGTAGATAATTTATATTTAGAACAACTATATTCTTTTGGTGATCCTGGTAGAGATCCCAGAGAAAATCCTGAGAGTTTTGGGGTGAGATATTTATCTGTCAGTTATTTTGCTTTAGTAAGATATGAGGATGCCAAAATTATTGCTAAATCTGTTGATAATATTGCTTGGTACAAAGTCAATCAAATACCAAAGTTAGCTTTTGATCACGATCAAATTTTAAAATATGGCTGGAATCGGCTGAAGAATAAACTACAATATAGTCCGATCGCTTTTGATGTCTTACCATCTGAATTTACTTTAAATGAAGTTTATCAACTTTACTGTACAATTTTAGGTGAGAACTTTTCCGATTATTCAAATTTCCGTTCTCGTTTATTAAAACTAGGATTTTTATCTGATACAAGCATTAAAGTATGTCGTGGTGCTGGTCGTCCTGCTAGTTTATATCGTTTCAATTCTCAAGCTTTTGCACCTTTGAAAGATAAACCTTTATTGTTTATTTGATTCTAATTAGTTTATAGTGACTGAAGTAATTGAGTAGGGCGAGCTATTTTCACACCAAAATAGAGATTAGGATGATTGATAAACATATAATGTTCGTATTCGTACCAATGCCTTTCTCCTTTTTCCCGATTACAATCTTGACAGATAACCCATAAGTTATTGTATGTCATAGACAACCAAGGATATTGCGATCGCGGTAATTTATGATCAATAGTTTTACCTCCCTTATCGTAATAGTTACCACCACAAATTGGACAAAACCAATCAGAATTATCTTTTATCCAATCTCTACTTTCTTGGGTAGTCCCACATTCTCCATCACCATTTACATAACGCCAGCGATCATAAGCACGATAGTTCTCAAAATCTTCTTGAGTCAATTTATGATATCTTTTTTTACCAGTTTTATTGGCAAGTTTAAATAATTCTTCTAGTTCTTGATTTTCTAAATTCATTTATTTTTTATTTTTCTTTTATTGTTATTTTTACTACCAAAATCAATGATTTCAATTTCTGAATCAGGAAACTGTTCATCAATCATTACTGCTATTTGATTAACTTGTTGAGCTAACTTATCTTCAAATTCTCTGATCTCTTGACTAGTAAGATATTTATTGCCGACGCGATCAGCTTCTAAAAATAATTCTTCAAGAGTTAAGCCTTTAATTTTCTCTGCCTCTAAAAAATCTTTAATTTTGTTAAAAAGATTAATAACATTATTCCAGCCAATATTTTTATATTGGTTATTTTTCAACCATTTCTGTTCTTCTTGCTTGAGTTTAAGACGATTCTTGGAATTGCTCTTTTGAACTTGTCGATAATCCATTCCTTGAAAAATCTTTTTATTATTTTGCTTTTTTAACCTAGTGTCCATTTGAATAGCTTAATTAGTCTCTGGCGAATTTCACTATCTTGATATTGCAAAAGCTGTTTAGTATCTATTGCTAGTTTTAATTTAATTTGATCTGCTATATTTTTAAGTTTTTTATTATCTTTTTTTAGCTCATCGTTAGCTATAATCAAAGCTTCTATTTTTTTTTGTAACTCTGGATCGGGATTATTGTATTGATTTAATATTTCAATTTCTTTATTTTTCTTAGTTACTTGTGCTTTTTGTGCTGCTTGAAGACGTTGACGATTAATTAATTCAGTCCCAGCAAATAAAGAGACTGTTTTACGAATAGTTAGCTCATCAGGATTAGTATCAAAGTCTATTGCTGCTAATGCTCGTTGAGCATCTGCTTTTGTCCATCCTTCCTGATTAAGTAAATTAATAGCCTCCGTCCTGTTCATAGGTAATTATAAAATTGTAAGTAAATAATTAATCTAATTTTATGGAGTTTATCAACAATAATCGGTGATCTCAAGCCATTATTAAACATGAACGAAAATTTTTTTGGCAGATCTGGATCAAGATCCAGTAAAGAATCTGGAATAATTGCTTAAAATAATTAAACTTTCTAACTTGCTAGGATATTATTAATCATCTTCAGTAAATTTTTGACAAGCTGCTAATAAATCTTGATGAACTGTATGTGAATTAGCAACGATCGCGCCATTGTAACTATAGTCTTGACAGGTATGTAAAGGTGGTAATGATTGACCATCTAACCCCGTTACTATAAAACCATGTTCTGCTGCCATAAAAGCTAAAGCTGCACTATCAATAAATTTACCTCTTTTACTAATCCAGCCGATTAAATCTCCTGAAAATATACCATTATAGTTAGGTAATTGTTGAGCAGAGGAATAACAGTTTTCGATATCAATTACTTGATATTTATTAGCTAATACAGGTTTTAAATATCCCATCTCCCAACCTAATAAGATAGATGGCTGAGGTTCAATTATTTTTAGTGGTAAACATTGCTCTAAATTTTGTTGTAAATTACCTTGATATACTCCCTCATTGTTAATTGCATAATAATAACAATTTTGACCAGGAGAAATAGCCATAACAGCTTCATAAGTATCTCTATTAAGAACACTTAAAATTATTTGATAGTTATCAAAACCATCGAGATAATATTGTGTACCATCAATTGGATCTAAAGTAATTAAATAATTGTCTCCTATACCAAGTTCTGTATTCACAAAATATTTAGTATTACGAGATTTTTCATATTCTTCACCATAAAAACTAAGCTGAGGAAAAGTTCCCAGTAAAGCTACCTCAACTAAAGTTTGAATTGAGAGATCCGCATCAGTTAAGGCTGCTGATAAAATATTGTCACCTGTATCTTTGGCTGGTAAAGAAACAATTTTAGTTTGCAGTTGCCGTGCATAACCCGCAGCCACTCTTAAATGTGGTAGTAAGGTCTGAAGAATTTCACGAGGAGAAGGATACAAAGACATATAAAAGTAGTTAAGTTTATAGTAATTTTATAAAAGAAGAATTTAACCTCAAAGCTAATGTGGACAAAAATTGCCCAAGCTATTACCCAAGCAACAGGACAAGATTTTGCGATCGCCAATACTAAATCAGTTGGGGGAGGTTGTATTAATCAAGGTTATCGAGTCAGTGGTAATGGCACAGAATATTTCGTGAAACTCAACTCCGCTTCTCAGGTAGAAATGTTTGCAGCCGAGGCTATAGGCTTAAAACAAATGTATGCTACCCAGACAATTAGTGTACCACAGGCGATCTGTTGGGGAACAGCAGCTAATTCTAGTTATATTGTGCTGCAATGGCTAGATTTAGGGGGAAGCAATAGCCAAAGTTGGAGGGAAATGGGTCGTCAGTTAGCAGCCATGCATCGTAAGGGAACTAGTGAGAGTTTTGGTTGGGAACGTAACAATACTATTGGTTCTACTCCTCAGATTAACACTTGGACAGATAACTGGGCAGATTTTTTTGCTCAACACCGTATTGGTTATCAATTAAAGTTAGCTAAACGACGTGGGGGGAATTTTGGTGATACCAATCAAATTATTAAGGCTGTAAGGAATAAATTAGCCGATAGACAACCGCAAGCTTCTTTAGTGCATGGCGATCTTTGGTCAGGTAATGCTGCTATTACTAGTGACGGTAAACCTGTAATTTTAGATCCTGCTACCTATTATGGCGATCGCGAAACTGATATTGCCATGACAGAATTATTCGGTGGTTTCCCCAAGGCTTTTTATCATGGCTATAATGAGGCTTGGCAGTTAGACAGTGGTTATCAACAACGTAAAAGTCTTTATAATCTTTATCACGTTTTAAATCACTTTAATCTCTTTGGTGGGGGATATGGCAGTCAAGCCCAAAGAATAATTAATAATGTGATCAGTAGTTAGTACTTTAATAATATTACTGATTTAAAGGCAGTAAAACGGTAAATTTGGTTTTTCCAGGCAGAGTGACTTTACTAGATAAAGTGGCTATTGCAATACTACCCTCATGTTGTTCAACAATTTGTTTAGCAATGGTCAATCCTAAGCCAATATTTTCACCTAAAGATTTAGTAGTAAAAAAAGGATCGCACAATTTATTGACTATTTCTGGGTCTATTCCTTCTCCTGTATCGATAATGTCTACTGCTAAATTATCTTGTTGTTGATAAACATTAATCGTCAATATTCCTTGAGTACCAATGGCATCTAAAGCATTTTGCAGCAGATGAACCCAGATTTTTTGTAGTTTTTCTGGATAGCAATAAATAGTTGGAACATTGCTGTAATGCTTGACTATTTGAATGCCAGCAGGAATTTTCTTGGCAATTAACTGCAAAGCTATTTCTATAGTGTTTTCTAGATGTGCTTGACGTTTTTCTTCATCATTTTTTTGAATATTTGTATAGTTTTCTAAGGCAGAAATAATCTTAGTAAATTTGCTGGTTGATTCGGTAATATTAGCAATATTTTGATGTAAATTTTGTACTAAATAAGCATTCTCCAAGACTTCTAAGTAGTTTTCATCGATTAATAAAGGTAAAAACTCTTCAATTTCTTCATCCGCACCAAGATTAATTAAAATATCAGCTATTTTCGCTGTTTCTTTTAGCTGTAGTTGTTCAAGCTTAGTAATAATTTTGTCTTTTAATTCTTGTTTTTCTGTTGCTGATAGTAAGGTATTGATCTTATTATTTTGGGCTTGTTTTAATAAAGCGACAAAGTATTTTTGCTGTTCTGGAGAAATGTGCTGGAGAAAAACTGGCAAATTTTGAATACTAGATTGACTAAACTGATTAAGCTCTGCCAACGAACTATTAATCTCTGATAGAGGATTATTAACCTGCTGACTAATGCCCGAAGTTATTTTTTCTAAAGCCAAATACTTATTATATTTAGCTATTTTTTTTTGATTTTGTTGTAATTGATTGATTGTTTTATTTAGTTGCTCATTTTTCATTTTAAGTTGCTTTTTAAGATTCACCACAGCCAGCTGATGTTTGACTCTAATTAAAACCTCGTGCATTTGAAATGGCTTGGTAATATAGTCAGCAGCACCGACTGCAAAAGCTTTAACCTTATCAACTGATTCATTAATCGCACTAATAAAAATAATTGGAATCTCTTTAGTTATAGGGTTGGTTTTTAATTGTTTACATACCTGATAGCCATCTAAATCAGGCATCATAATATCTAATAAAATTAAATCTGGGGGATTTATTTCGGCTGCGGAGATAGCTAACTTTCCATTAGGTACTGGTCTAACTTTATAATCGTATTTAGTTAAAATATCTACTAACAAATGTAAATTCTGAGGAGTATCATCGACGACTAAAATATTATTTAGATCCTGAGCCACCATTAAATTTCTCATACTAGTATTTCCTTAGAAAAAGCTATTTTTGAATTAATAATTGCAAAATATGTTCGTATTCAAAATTACTAACATATTGATTGATTGTCTGGGCAAGTAGCTGATTTTCTTCACTGATCTTCTCGATAATTTGCTCAATTTTATCTAAATCAATTGCCATTATTGACTGCTGGAGTTCTAAAAGTAATTCTTCTGACAAAGTGGCAAAGGAGTTGGAATCTAGCTGTGACAGTCGGAATTCAGAGTTAGTGGGACTAATCGTTTCTGAATAGGTATAGCACACCCCTAAATGCTTCGTCATCAAAGAAAACAGTTCTTCAGCTTGGAAAGGCTTACGTAAAAAATCATCACAGCCTGTAGCCAGAATATTTGCTCGTTCCTCTTCTATAGCACTAGCAGTTAAAACAATAATTTTAGTGGGAAATTGAGACTCAGACTTAATCTGTTTGATTGCCTCATAGCCATTCATATTCGGCATTCTAATATCCATTAAAATCAAATCAGGTTGCCATTGCTGCCAAAGAGCGATCGCTTGTTCGCCATTTTCTGCTGTTTGGACTATGAAACCCAAGGGTTGTAATAATTTAATTAATAACTCACGGTTATAAAATTTATCATCTACGATTAAAATTCGATATTGCGGTTGATTGGGCTGAAGGGCAATGACGGTTTTACTGGGTTGAATAGATATAACTTGTTCTTTGTTAATTACCTGTACAAACAAATCAAATTTAAAGACACTACCTTGATTTTCTACCGAATAAACTTGAATATCTCCTCCCATTAGCTGAATAAACTTACGGCTGATAGTTAATCCCAATCCTGTTCCTTCTTTGGCTTCCCTACCAGATTGGGTTTGAGTAAAAGGTTCAAATAGAGAATCTAATTCTGCTTTCGCAATACCTTGACCTGTATCTTCGACTACAAAAACCAATTTAATTTTGGCATCTGGTTCAATCAGATTGGGATCATCAATGGCAGGCATAATGCGCAAGACAATATTTCCCTGACGGGTAAATTTAATGGCATTATTCAGTAAATTAATTAGAATTTGACGTAATTTACCTTGATCAGCTTTAATATACCTTGGTGTTAGCTCCGAAATTTCCCTGCTCAATCGTAAGCCTTTATTACTCGCTTTAAGCTCGAACATTTGTTCTAAATCATCTACAAAACGATATAGATCAAATTCCTCTTCTTGTAGAGTCAAACGTTCCGCCTCAATTTTAGCTAAGTCTAAAACATCGTTAATTAAAGCTAATAAATGTTCACCACTACGGCTAATAATAGCAAGATGCTGCCGTTCTTCTGATGGTAATGCTTGATTTCGAGCTATTAATTGAGTAAAGCCTAGAATTGCATTTAAAGGCGTTCTCAGTTCATGACTCATATTAGCAATAAACGCACTTTTCGCTCGGTTTGCTACCTCAGCTTTTTCTTTGGCGGTAAATAATTCGGCGGTGCGTTGCTGTACCTTCTCTTCTAAGTGAGTATTAAACTGTTTTAACTGGCGAGTTGATGCTTCCAAACTTTCAATAACCTGATTATAATAACTAGCCACATGACCAATTTCGGTAAAAGGTTCTATAGGGACTCGTAGACTTAAATCTTGGTTAGTTGCTTGCAGATTCATTACCTGAAGCATTTCATAAACTGTACTTTTAGCATAATGTTCCGAAATATTTAAACCCTGGTCTTCATCTTCTTGAGAAACTCTCAGGTGAATAAAACGATTAATCAACTTGAGTAAAATCCAGGTTACGCCAAATGCCCATAAACCACATATTGCTATCCCCAATAATTGAATAAAGAACTGACTAATTCGATTTGAACCAGTATGTAAAAGCTCTGGTTGACCATATAAAGCGACGGCGAGTGTTCCCCAAATACCACCACCCAAGTGAACGGGGATAGCATCAACTGCATCATCAATGTGCCAACACCGTAACCAATAACTAACTAAAATACTGACTGCGCCACCAACTGCACCAATTATGATCGCTATAGGGGTGCTGACTAGATTACAGGCTGCTGCGATCGCAACTAATCCCGCTAATAAACCATTAATTAAGACTTCGATTTTAGTAGTTTTTAATCTCTGCCAACTAACTATGCCTGCGCAGATCATGCCAGCAGCACCAGCCATGAGAGTATTGAGTATGATTGTGGCAACTTGGGTAGTCAAAGCCATAGCACTACCACCATTAAAACCCAAGCAACCAATCCAAATTAACATTGCCCCCAAAACCGAAAAAGGTAAATTTGAACCATGAATCTGATGAGATTTACCAGCTTGATCAAATCTTCCTGTTCTTGCACCAACTACTAAAATGACAGCTAAAGATACCCAACCACCGACACTGTGAACTACAGTCGAACCAGCAAAGTCAATAAAACCAATCTGGGCTAAATAGCCCTGAAATACACCCGATTTTGTACCGTTCCAAGCCCAATGGCAGAAAATTGGGTAAATTAACCCTGAAATAATTATGGTGACAATTATATAAGAGCGAAATTTTAAACGTTCAGCACTTGCACCAGAAACAATAGTAACAGCAGTGCTACAGAACATCATTTCCAAGATAAAGAAAATAATTTGCTTGGGAGTAAACAATTCTGGATCAAAGAAAAAATTATCCGTGCCAATTACACCCAGCCAAGAAGTGCCAAATGCTAAGGCATAACCAAATGCCCAAAATAAAATAATGGCAATCCCAAAATCCGTTAAATTTTTAATGGCGACATTGATACTATTTTTAGTTCTAGTTAATCCAGACTCTAAACACATAAACCCTGGTTGCATTAAAAATACTAAAAAAGTACTCAAGATCAACCATAAATAGTTAGAGTTCATAAAGTATCTCTTAGTTGGGTGGTAGAATAATTTCTCGATATAATTATTCCTTCTTTTTTTCAGATCGGCACTAAATATCCATATAAATTTAATCTAATCTTTCATTTATCAACCAGATGCAATGTTCAATGTTTAATGTTCAATGTTTAATGTTTAATGAATGATCAGAATTACAAAATTTTTAGATGGAGATGGGTTTGATTGTTGTTATTAGTTTTTCGTTGTTTATCTGGTTATTTTTACTATTGTTTTGGGGCGATTTTTGGCGTTCAAATCAATATTTTGTAAATAATCGATACAATTTGAAATCATCTCCCACAGTTTGTATAGTTGTTCCTGCTAGAAATGAAGCTGAGGTAATAGAAGCTAGTTTAACTTCACTACTAGAGCAAGATTATTTAGGTAATTTTTGGGTAGTTTTGGTTGATGATCATAGTAGCGATCGCACTAGTGAAATTGCTCAGACAACTGCTAATAAATTAAATAAAACTGACAAATTAAAAATAGTCGCTGCTAAACCTTTAGCTGTTGGTTGGAAAGGTAAACTCTGGGCAATACAGCAGGGAATTGAAGCTGCAAAGTCAGATTTACCTGATTATTGGTTATTGACTGATGCTGATATTAAACATGATGTATCTAATCTTAGTCAGTTAGTTAATAAAGCTGAAACTGACAATTTAGATTTAGTTTCCTTAATGGTCTTGTTGCGTTGTCAAAGCTTTTGGGAAAAATTCTTGATTCCTGCTTTTGTTTTTTTCTTTCAAAAACTTTATCCTTTTGCTTGGGTTAATAATCCCCAGAAATCTCTGGCAGCAGCAGCAGGTGGTTGTATTTTAATTAGCAATCAAGCTCTAGAAGCAATTGGTGGGATTGCAACTATCAAAGCTGCCTTAATTGATGATTGTTCTTTAGCTAAAGCTGTTAAGTCTCAGGGCAAAAATATTTGGTTAGGATTAACCACAAAAACTATTAGCTTGCGAGCATATAATGATTTAAAAACAATTTGGGATACCATTGCTCGGACTGCTTTTACCCAGTTAAATTACAACTGCTTATTATTACTCGCCACACTTATCGGCATGAGCATTGTCTATTTAATTGCGCCAATCAGTTTAGGACTAGGAATAATAACGACTAACTGGTTACTAATAGGCATCTCAGCCTTGACTTGGTTGCTGATGACCATCGCCTATCTACCTACAGTCAGGCTATATAACTTATCAATCATCTGGACATTGAGCTTACCAGCGATCGCATTTTTATATACTTTAATGACTATTGACTCAGCAATTAAATATTGGCAGGGTAAGGGTGGGGCTTGGAAAGGAAGAACCTATTAGCTATAACCTATAACTAATGACTGATGACTGATAAGTTATTAATATCTCGCTATAATTTACTCAAAATAACCCATTTGTAAAATGCTTGATTTTCTGAATAATCTATTAAATCGTCACCCAGAAAAGCTCAAGGCTGATGTCGAAATTTATACCTGGGCAACCTGTCCATTCTGCATTCGTGCCAAATTGTTGTTGTGGTGGAAAGGCGTTAACTTTACCGAATATAAGATAGACGGCAATGAGCAGGCTAGAGAACAAATGGCAGCGCGTGCCAATGGCAGAAGAACTGTACCGCAGATTTTTATTAACAATCAGCATTTGGGCGGTTGCGACGATCTTTATGAACTAGATGGTCGAGGGCAATTAGACTCTTTGTTAATTCAGTCACCTAGCTGAAACGATGAGGGATGAATTATGAAGGATGAAGTAACAAGTAACGAGTAATCACCAATCCCCAATCAGTAATTAATTTTTGTTGTCAATTTAAGAAGCTAAATAATAATGCAAACGAGAACCCTTGGAACATCAGATATTCAAATTACCCCGATCATCATGGGAACTTGGCAAGCAGGTAAAAAAATGTGGACGGGAATTGAAGATGCGGAGAGCATTAAAGCAATTCGGGCTGCTGTTGAAGCTGGGATTACTACCATTGATACAGCAGAAGTTTATGGAGAAGGACATTCAGAAAAAATTATTGCTCTAGCTTTATCGAGTATGCGTGAGGGATTGGTCTATGCGTCCAAAGTATTTGCCAATCATCTGAAATATGACCAAGTAATCACGGCTTGCGAGGAGTCTTTAATCAATCTCAATACCGACTATATCGATCTCTATCAAATTCATTGGCCTTCTGGCTCGTTTAATAATGAAAAAGTACCGATTGAAGAGACGATGAAAGCTTTAAATAAGTTAAAAGCAGACGGTAAAATCAGAGCTATTGGAGTTTCTAATTTTTCTCGCGCGCAGCTAGCAGAAGCAGCACAGTATGGGAGAATCGACAGTCTGCAACCACCCTACTCATTGTTCTGGCGCAAAATAGAAAAAGATGCCGTACCTTACTGCGTTGAAAATAATATTTCCATCTTGGCTTATTCTCCTATGGCGCAAGGATTGCTGACGGGGAAATTTAGCCGAGATCACAAATTCTCTGAAGGCGATCACCGTAGTGCTAATGTTCTGTTTCAAGGTGAAAACTATCAACGCGCTCAAAACGCCCTAGAACAATTAAAACCTATTGCCAAAAGTCACAATTGTACTTTAGCCCAACTTGCTCTAGCTTGGTTAATTGCCCAGCCTCAAACAAATGCGATCGCAGGTGCGAGAAATGCCCAACAAGCAGCAGACAATGCCAAAGCATCTCAAGTCAATCTGTCTGCCGACGAAATTCAAAAAATTGATCGTATTGGCAGACAAGTAACCGATCATCTTGATGATAATCCTGTCATGTGGAATTGGTAATTGTAATGCAATTTAATTTAGTTTAATTCCGTTCTTTTTTCAGCTTATCGAGCTTAAAGGTAGGAGGAATAACCTCTGGTTCAGGATATAGTTGAATTTTCCAAATTTTAATTTCTTCTTGGGCGGTGGTGAAACTGGTTGTACCAGATGGTACAAGCCCTGCAATTTCAATTGCACTTTCCAGAGAATCATCATCGGCAGCATCTCTAGCCATATCGAGAATTTCTGCTGCCCAATCATTAACATCTCGTACTACCTGGGAGTTAGCAGAACTACGAGCAGGAGCTTGTCGAGCAATCCTAATAGCTTGAGCAAGAGCTTCTGGTGTGCCTTCATCAGCCAATTCTGTAGCTTCACGCAAATATCTTTCTCCGTCTATTTCTGCCTGCCAGAGAGCAACTTTTCTTTGAGCCTCTGGATACAAGGCTCTACCTGATCTAATTCTACTGGCAGTATTAATGGCTGCGGGATAGTTATTCATACTAGCAAAAGAATCTGCTTCATTAAGAATCGGTTGATCTTGTACCCTTTCAATATTTGCCCGCCAACTACGAACATAATCTTGGGCTTCACCATAGAGAGGACTATTGCTGGAAATCAAATTAGCTTCTGCGATCGCTCTCTGCCAAGCATTAACATTGCTGTTGTAGGATAATTCTCTAGCACGATCAAGAATCGGCTGATCCTCAATGACTTGAATTTGTCGTCGCCAGCCATTTATTTCCTGTTGAGCATCACTGTAGCGAGGATTGGAATTGGGAATTAATCTGGCTTCAGTAATTGCTTCGTTAAGATTAGAAATTGTGCCGACTCTCGCTAATTCTCGTGCCTTGGCAAGATGGCGTACATCTTCGATTTCTAATTTCCAACGGCGAATCAAGTTTTGCCCAAGGGGGTAATATTCACTATTTTTCTTGAGTTTTTTAACTTCTTCAATCGCTTCTTCAATACCAAACACCGTATCTAACTGGGCGCTAGAACCAGCATTTGCTAAAATTTGCCAATCTTTGACGCGTTTTTGTAGTTTTAAACTAGTGGGAATTTTATTGCTTACCCGTAGTAACTCCTGCCAATCTTTATTTTCAATTAACTGCTCAATACTAGCGACAAGCTTGCCTTTAGCTTCGGTAATAATTTCTTGTGCCTGATTATAGGTATAGCTTTTTTCGCCAATATCATCTGCTCTATCAATTGCCAAAATCAAATCGTCAATTCTACCATTTGTGACTTGAATTTGAGCTTTACTGAGGCTAGCATTTTCTTCTTGAGCAACATTAATATTATTAATACTTTCTTCGTATTTAGTAGTTGCCCAATATTTATTAGGACTCTCAGTCAAACCCACGGCGGAATTAATTGCACCATCCCAATCTGCTGCACGTAGTTTGTTTTCTACTTCTAAGTAGATTGCTTCTCCATCTGACCAAATAGATTTCCAATCAGCAATTTTTTGCTCTACCAGTTTTTGAGCAGAAACACCTTGGGGAATTTTTCTGGCTGTGGCGATCGCTTGTTCTAATTGTCCTGACTGAAACTCTGATTCCCCAATTTCCAGAATTGAAGTTGCCCAGCGATCGATATTACGATTGATTTCTGAGCTTAGGGGATGATTATCGGGTAAAACTGCCACTAAATTAATAGCTGCCAACAAACCCTCAACATCTTTCTTTTCAGCAGCAGTTTGAGCGCAATAGAGACGAATTGATGCTGAAGCGACTGGCCAAAACACTTTGGAACAGCTTTGGGTTTTGGGGAGTTTGAGTAGCATGGAGGTTGCCCCATAGCCAACCCCCCCAGAACACAAGACTAATAGAATTCCCCATATCTGCCACATTTGCCACCAGGGTCTTCGTGGCTGATAAGTTGTAGGTGATTCTGTTGCTTTAGCAGTAGGGCTGACTGAGGAAGAAGTTTGAGGACTCACGGGTATTAAGAGATTTTCTTTTAAATCTGAATCAGGATCAATATTGGAGTTGGGTAAAGAATGCGATGGCTGATGATCATTAATTTTAGCGTCAGATTTATTATTTGTTGCATCTGAGTCTGAGTTTGGTGGTTTTTTATTTATCCCCATAAATTAACCGCTATGATCCCAGTAACTATCTTTATTGATTTCCCAAAGTTGATTGGTTAAATCGTACCCCATCTTATCACTTGATTTTAGGGAGTAAAGATTACACTTGTATCAAAGAGATGAAGAATTGATTGAGATTTTAAAAAAGCTCTTAGCTTTTAGCTATTAGCCCTTAGCTTTAAGATCATCGCTCCGCGATTTTGATTTTATTAGCTAACGGTCTAAACTTTTGGCTGCATCTCAATTACAAAACTATTCTGCTTTCAAATCGGCAATCAATTGAGTGAGTTGAATTTCATTTGCTTGATATACTTCACCACAAAACTGGCAAATCGCTTCTGCCCCTTCATCTTTTTCAATCATGTCTTGTAGTTCTGCTGTTCCCAACATTTTAAGTGCGCCTAAAACCCTTTCAAAAGAACAGCTACACTGAAAACTTACAGACTGGGATTCTGGAAAAACAAAGAGATTTAAATCTCCTAGTAATTGTTCCATAATTTCTCTCAGGGTTTTGCCTGCTAATAATAAAGGCGTAAAACCAGATAACTGAGATATACGAGATTCTAACAAGGTGACCAGGGCTTGATCTCTTACTGCTTTAGGCATAATTTGTAAGAGAATTCCTCCAGCGGCGGTAACTCCCTCAGCACCGACAAAAACTCCAACCAACAAAGCAGATGGTGTTTGCTCGGAAGTAACTAAATAGTGGGCTACATCTTCACCAACTTCCCCTGAAATTAGATTGACGGTACTGGAATATGGTTGTCCATAGCCTACATCACGAACTACGTGTAAATAACCGTTGTAACCAACTGCTCTACCCACGTCTAACTTGCCTCGATCATTGGGTGGAAGTTCAACTTGCGGATTTTGGACATAGCCTCTAACTGTTCCATCTAGTCCTGCGTCAGCCAAAATTGTGCCCAAAGGGCCATCTCCCTTGACGTGAATATTAACCCTGGAATCGTCTTTTTTCATACCAGAGGCTAATAATAACCCAGAAGCCATAGCCCTACCTAACGCAGCAGTGGCTACATAAGAAAGCTTATGTCTGTATCTTGCTTCTTCGGTTAAATTTGTCGTAATTACGCCCACAGCCCTAATCCCACCATCGGCTGCCATAGCTCTAATTAATTGATCTGTCATAATTGAATATTCTTGTATGATTTGCTGCTATGTATGAATGCAAAAATTATTACTGCTCTTTCATACTTTAAAGCTGAAAATTGTAATTATATTAGCGCAATTGCCGAAGTGTGTTCTAACAGCATATTTTAGCTATGATGATTTTTACAAGGATTCAAGTGAGATTAAATTATGATTGCATGACTAAAATCCCGATCTAACTTTGATGATTAAGAGTTAATTTGATGTTTCCTTTCAATGATAGGATTTGATAAATTAATAACTTTATGGCTAATTTTATTAAATAATGCTTAATTTTGGTTACTTTTGATTTTTAAAACCACCTAAATTGTCTTAATTACTAACTAAAATTCTTATGATTGGCGAACGTTCTGTTGTTATTTTTACTTGTGCTGTCTTATCGAGTTTCACTAGTTACTCTGGTAGTTTGGCAACAGAATCAAAAATTTCAAAGCTTCCTGATACTTCTAATCAAGTAGTAGTGCAATTGAATGACAGGCAAAACAATCAAGGCATATTAACTTCAAATAATAATCAACCCCAGGCTCAGGAAAATATTTATCAAAAGTCAAACAAATTAAATAATTTTAGTCAACAAGAACAAACTAGAGTAATTAACTCTCGTTGGTCACTTGTAGGCTTGAGTTTAACTTCGTTGTTGTTTTTATTCGTGCTTTGGATTTTATTTCAACCAGAGCGGCGAAATCGTAGACAAACAAAAGTTACCACTATAACTGCGGTTGATGTTCATAACAGTCTTCCTGAAATTGATGATCAGATAGAAGTCTTTTCTGAAGAGGAAATTATTGCGCCTGTTAAACTAAGCCAGGTTGTCACCAACCCGACTCGTCTTCAGAACGCAGCATGA
>CAYMWC010000096.1:0-19374 GCA_964393695.1 uncultured Pleurocapsa sp. | reverse complement strand
AAATGTTTGCTTTAACCAAAAACACCTCTCGCCAGAGAGAAATTGCTGAAGTAGTCTTTCGTAACGGTTGGGGTTATGCGCGGGGGTTGTTAACTGGTAACAAAGCAGATGAACCTCGTCTTCCCTCTCCCGAAGTTTTACGCCAAATTTTGATTGAGTTGGGGCCAGTATATGTCAAGCTAGGTCAATTACTTTCAACTCGCCCTGATATACTGCCAGGACGCTATGTTGATACTTTAACTGCCCTGCAAGCAAGAGTTCCTCCTGTACCTTGGGAACAGGTAGAAAGTTTAATTAGAACAGAATTGTCTCAACCTTTAGAAACGGTTTTTAGTGAGATTGATCGTAATACGATCGCAGCAGGTTCAATCGGTCAAGTATATCGTGCCGTGTTAACTAATGGGCAACCAGTAGCTTTAAAAGTACAACGTCCTGGAATTGAAGCGATCGTCGCTCAAGATATTTCTCTAATTAAAAGTTTGGCGGAATTGGTTTCTTATACGGAATTTGGCAAAAACTTCGATATTGTGGGTTTAGCTGAGGAATTTAGTAATGCGATTACAGCGGAATTAAACTTTACCACCGAAGCAGAATATACCGAACAACTACGTCGTAATCTCACCGCCAGTAAATGGTTTGATCCCCAACAGTTAGTCATTCCCCAGGTATACAATGATTTAACTACGACTAAACTTTTGACTATTGAATGGTTAGCAGGGATGCCAATTCTAGAGGCAACCTTACCCCAAAACAAAGATAATAAAGACGAAGCCACCCAACGCAGCGAAATTACAACTATTTTATTTCGAGCTTTTTTTCAACAGATATATATTGATGGCTTTTTTCATGCCGATCCTCATCCAGGAAATATTTTTTATTTAGAAGATGGTCGCGTAGCAATTTTGGACTGTGGAATGGTTGGTCGTCTTGATCCGCGCACCCAGCAAATCTTGACCGAAATGTTACTGGCAATTGTCGATTTAGATGGTCGTCGCTGTAGTCAGCTAACTCTAGAATTGGCCGAAGGCGGTCAACAGGTTAATTTAAATCGTTTAACCAACGACTATGATCGGATGTTGCGCAAGTATTATAATCGCAGTATTTCCCAGATTAACTTTAGCGAAGTGATTTATGAAGTCTTACAAGTATCCCGCAACAACAAAATAAGGCTTCCTAGTAACATGGGACTCTACGCCAAAACTTTAGCCAATTTAGAAGGAGTGGCTAGAGGTTTTTATCCTCAAATTAATCTTCTAGATCAAATTCGACCTTTAATGACAGACTTATTTCGTCGGCAATTATTGGGGGAAAGACCAGCAGAAACCCTGTTGCGAATTGGTTTAGATTTAAAAAGCCTTTCTTTGCGATCGCCTAGTTTGGTGGAGTTGCTATTAGATCGAATCACCTCAGAAACCCTCAAATGGAACGTTGATATTCGTCAGTTGGATATCTTAGCTCTCAGTCTAGAAGATTCAGCCAATCGCCTTTCTTTTAGTATTTTAGTTGGCTCTCTAATTATGGGTGCTGCCATTATCTCTACTGGTTCTGCTACCACCCAAGTTTCGATTCTGAGCAATGTTCTGTTTGCTGTAGCTAGCTTGCTAGGGATTTGGTTGATAGTGAGTATTTTGCGTTCAGGAAAACTTAAATAAGCTAAAACTTGAATGTAAATTAGGACACTTTTAAACTAACTTTTGATTATTTCTTTTTTTTCTAAGCCTTGGAAATTAAGTCTTCATAGGCTTTAGATGCTTTTGTCTAATTGCAGCTCAATATAAAGTTATCAAAAAGTAAGAGTCAAGATTTTTTAAAGACTCTGCGAATATATACTTAGAAAAGCAATATTGATCTTATGATTAATGATTAACAATGCTCAAAATACGGTCTTCTCTGATAAATCCTGGTAGTTATGATGATTAATATCTGTTAGTTGGCAATTTATTCAACCTTTTGTACGTAAAATCTCGTATACGTGGATTTTCATTAGTGTTACTTAGGCTTTTTGTTTGTTTCATAGCTACTCATAGCGATTTCAGAGCAAGATTTTAAATCCCAACTGTAAAACCCAATTTAATCAATAACAAAAAAAATGAGGCTCAAAAAGCTTAATAAGAAACTGAGAAATCTAGATAAAAGGTTGCTTAGTCTCAATAATCGTCATTTTTTCATTTTCGATGCTATCATCTTCTCCCTAACCCCTTTACTGGGAATTATCTTGCGTTTAGATAATTTTAGGGCATTGGAAGAATATCGTAGTGGTTTGATCGTGGCCACGATAATTTTTTCTTCTATTAAGTTAGTCATCTTTACTTTTGGCGGTGTTTACAAGCGATACTGGAAATATGCCAGTATTGATGAATTGACTCAAATTGCAGCCTTAACTGCAACAGCAGTAATCCTAGAAACGGTTATTCTTAGTATCCTTGAATATGTAACTGGAACAGGCTTAGAACAATATATAGTTCCTCGTTCTTTACCTTTGCTAGATGGTATTCTTACTCTAATTTTGGTTGGAGGAATTCGCTTTAGTATTAGGGCAGCAGAAAGAAAAAATCAACAGAGTAAAAACTTTTATAAGCGCGATCGCGTTTTGATTGTCGGGGCAGGAGATGCGGGGGTATCAATCCTGCAAGAAATGCGTCGTAATCCCAAATTAGGTTTTAATCCTGTAGCGTTTATTGATGATAGCCCTCAAAAATTAGGTTTAAAAATTCAAGGACTACCTATCGTCGGCAATCGCTATCAGATTCCCGAAATCATTACTGCCCAAAATATTCGTCAGGTAGTAATCGCTATGCCTACCACTTCAGGCAAAGTCATTAGAGAAATTGTCGATGTTTGTCAGGCGATCGGCATTAAGGTTTACACCATGCCTTCTACTAACGAAATTCTCAACAACAGTAATAACGCTAAGATCCTCAGAGAAGTAAAGATTGAAGATCTGTTACGCCGTGCGCCCATTCAAACTGATTCTCAAAGCGTCTTTAGACTGTTAGAAGGTAAAACAGTTTTAATTACTGGTGCAGGAGGCTCAATTGGAAGTGAACTGTGTCGTCAAATTTTCCGTTGTCGTCCTTCACAGATGATTTTGCTGGGACATGGAGAAAACTCTGTCTTTAATATCCAAGGAGAATTGCAGCAAGTTTTACAAATACTACAGCAAGAAGGTAAGCCAGATAAAAAATTAACCGAATTAATTCCTTTTATTGCCGATTTAAGAATCCAATCGCGATTAGAAGCTGCTTTTCGCCTGTATAAACCTGATATAGTATTTCATGCTGCTGCCCACAAACACGTTCCTTTGATGGAATTAAATCCTCCAGAAGCAATTACCAATAATGTTTTGGGGACAAAAAATCTTCTAGATTTGTCGATCAAATACAATGTCAGTAA
This sequence comes from uncultured Pleurocapsa sp., assembly GCA_964393695.1. Taxonomy (GTDB): domain Bacteria; phylum Cyanobacteriota; class Cyanobacteriia; order Cyanobacteriales; family Xenococcaceae; genus Waterburya. Next base: position 15,981 of record CAYMWC010000096.1, on the reverse strand, counting down.
TTTTGTGATGATTTCGACAGACAAAGCTGTTAATCCTACTAATGTTATGGGGGCTAGTAAACGCACGGCGGAGATGTTAGTTCTCCAAGCAGCTAAAACTAGCGGTAGACCTTATGCTGTAGTCCGTTTTGGTAATGTTTTAGGTAGTCGAGGTAGTGTTGTACCCACTTTTACTAAACAGATTGCTAAAGGAGGCCCTGTTACTATTACCCACCCTGAAATTTGTCGCTATTTTATGACTATTCCAGAGGCTGTACAGCTAGTCTTACAAGCTTCGGTGTTATCTAGCCAAAACAGCCAGGGTCAAATCTTTATGCTTAATATGGGTCAACCAGTCAAAATAGTTGACTTAGCCAAAGATTTAATTCGTCTTTCAGGATATGAAGTCGGCAAAGATATTGAAATTGTTTTCACAGGGTTGCGACCAGGAGAAAAACTTTATGAAGAGTTATTAGTTGAGGGAGAAGAATATGACTCTACTGCCCACGATAAAGTTTTGGTGGTCAAAAATGCTAGTCGAATTATTCCCAATAATCTTGATTTAACCATTGAAATACTGTGTGAAGCAGCAAAACAAAATGATATCAATCTCATCATCTTTTTGTTAGATCGTTTGGTAACAAGTTATACTACTAAATACCAACAAATTGATATAGATCGCGCCCAAAATAGTTTAGAAAAAATCATCAGCAATACCTGCAATCTGAATCCAGTCAGAGTTGGATTACAAGTAGAATTTAAGCCAGAATTAACTTTATCTAGCTCCTTTTCAAATCGTCTGACTGCCAAAGAATTAGAAAGAGGACTCCGACAAGCTTTAGAGAACGAAGAGTTTAGTATTCATTATCAACCAGTAATGAGTTTACAGACAGGTGAAATCAAGGAGTTTGAAGCTTTATTGCGCTGGAATCATCCTCAGTTAGGATTAATTTCACCTCAAAAATTCATTGCAGCAGCAGAAGAATCAGGGATACTAATACCTATTCAACGCTGGATTCTAGAAACTGTATGTCTACAACTAAAACTTTGGCAACAAGAAGCTAAATTTAGTTCAGATATTGCTATTAGTGTAAATTTACCAAGTCAACAGCTATTTCAAACCAGTTTAGTCAAACACTTGCAATACAACCTTGATAAATATCAGATAAATCCTCAATCGATTGCTTTGGAAATATCAGAATATTTAATCGGCGAAAATCCTTGCACCGCAATTACTATTCTCCCCCAGTTAAAAAGATTAGGAGTTCAATTGCAAATTGATAATTTTGGTCGAAGTGCTTCTATTTACGGTCGTGTGCAACCCAATCTACTTTATCGAGAATTTGATCGAGTTAAAATAGATCGTTATTTAATTAACAATATTGATAAAGATCCTCAAGCTTGGGAAATTTTTCAAAATATTGTCATGGATCTCGAAAATTATGGTTTAGATATAACTGCAACGGGAATAGAAAATATTCCTCAATTAAATAAAGTTAAAGAAATAGCCTGCGACTATGGGCAAGGTTACTTCTTAGCTCAACCTTTAAATGGCGATAACATTAAAGAATTGATTAGTAATTCAAGTCAAGCTATGTTTTAAAAAAGTAATTAAAATTCAATTTTTTCTTGTAGACTAATAAACTATGTTGCTTTTCATAGCTATAAGGTACATTACATACTTTAGTTTTTGTTGATTGTGACGGCTAAGCATGAAATTGTCTCATGCTGTTGACCACCCGAATTGTTAATTACTGATATTAATTAGACATACTTCATGACTCTAAAAATTGCTATAATAAGTAGTTAGAAAAAATTCAATTTATAGATAAAAATAGATAATAAAAAACAGAAATATAATTTGTTTCATTAATTCGATCTATATTCTTAACCGTGCCGTTGAGCAGATGGCTATTTGTTAGTCTATTACACTAACAAACAAACACTTATAAAAAATATTTTTTGTTAAAAAACATGGAACTATAAAATGAAAATCACTTTAGTTATCTCAGCTCTTGGTTGTGGAGGAGCCGAACGAGTTCTAGTCTTGCTTGCCCAAGGATTTATTAATTGTGGACATGATGTTACTGTAATTACCCTGTCAGATAAAACTACAGACTTTTATCAGTTACCCGTAGAATGTTCTCGTATTGCTTTGGGAGTTATGGGTCATTCTTATGGATTAATTGAGGCTATTAAAAACAACATCAATCGGATTGCTATTTTAAGAAAAGCTATTCAATCTACAACTCCTGATGTAGTAATTTCTTTTCTTCGTATTACTAACGTTACTACTATAGTTGCCCTTTTAGGTACAAAATACCCTGTTATTGTTACTGAACATAACGACATTAAAGTTTTTTCTTATGGAATATTATGGGAAACTTTGCGCCGTTTAACCTATCCTTATTGTTCTGTAGTGGTGAGTGTAAGCCAAGGTGTTGATCGCAGTTTTGATTTACTACCAGAAAGCAAAAGAGCAGTAATTTATAACCCCATAGTTATTAAAGATGATGAGTATATTGATCAACTACCTGCTGAAGTTGATTTTAATAAAAATTGGCTAGTCAGCATGGGTAGATTAACCGAACAAAAAGGATTCGATTTATTATTACAAGCTTATAGTAAAATTGCTTCTAAATATCCCGACTGGCAGTTACTTATTTTAGGTAAGGGAGAACTGTTAGAACAACTAGAACAAATGAAAGATGATTTAGGCTTATCAGGGGAACAAGTGGTTTTTACTGGCGCGCTCAAAAATCCTTTTGCAGTTTTACAAAAAGCGAAAATTTTTGTAATGGCTTCTCGCAACGAAGGTTTTCCTATGGCTCATGGAGAAGCTCTCGCTTGTGGTTTACCTGTAATTTCCACTGATTGTCCCAGTGGTCCAAGTGAAATGATTCGCCATGATCTAGATGGTCTTTTAGTACCTAATCAAAATCTTACTGCATTAGCTGAGGCAATGGAAAGTTTAATGTCTAATGAACAAAAACGGCAACAGCTTGCTGCTAAAGCCCCAGAGGTAATTGAAAGATTTGGTTTAAAGGCAATAATTGCTCAGTGGGAAGCTCTCATACAAAAACTAATGGAGAATCAAAATAAATGACCGCCAAAAAACGTATGACTTTTTTTATGGATGCACTGCATGGAGGTGGTGCTGAGAAAGCTGTAGTTAATCTACTTAAAGGTTTAGCTAAACTCAATGAGTTTGATTTAGATTTGGTCTTATCAGCATTAGAAGGGCCTTATTTAGATCAAGTACCTAAAGAAGTGCGGATTATCGATTTGAACAAAGGTAGAGTGATCACATCTATTTTGCCACTCGCCAATTATCTCAGGCAAAATCGTCCTTGGGCTTTAATAGGCAATATGGGTCACGTTAATATAGTAGCAACAATTGCTAAAGAATTGGCTCAAATTCCAACTCGATTGGTCTTAGTAGAGCAAAATACCTTATCAGCTAACAAAAGCAATTTGCAACGCGCCAAATTAGTCCCATTTTTTATGAAATTGCTATATCCTCGCGCCAATGCAGTTGCAGGAGTTTCTGCTGGGGTTGCTCGAGATCTAGAACAAGAGCTAGGGTTAGAAAAAGAAACGGTACAAGTCCTTAATAATCCAGTAGTTAATGAAGATTTACTTGCTCAAAGCCAAGCTGACTTAGATCACCCTTGGTTTGCAGCCAATTTACCACCTGTATTTTTGGCGGTGGGTAGATTGAACCCACAAAAAGATTTTCCTAATTTATTATGTGCTTTTGCCCAAGTGAGACAGCAAAAGTTTGCTCGTCTCATTATTTTGGGCGAAGGTCAGGAACGTCAAAAACTAGAGAAAATTATTGATAGCTTGGGTATTGCCGAGGATGTCTTAATGCCTGGTTTTGTAAAAAATCCTTATGCTTACATGAAACGAGCTAGCTGTCTTGTTTTATCTTCTCGGGAGGAAGGATTACCTACAGTTTTAATTGAAGCTATGGCTTGCGGTTGTCCTGTTGTTGCTACCAATTGTCCTAGTGGTCCTGATGAAATTCTGGACAATGGAGCTTATGGTCATTTAGTTCCGATTGAAAATTCTGAAGCTTTGGCAGAAGCGATCATCAAAACTCTTGAAAATCCTCCTAATACAGAAAGACTGATTCAACGAGCTAATGAGTACTCTACAGAAAAAGTAGTTGCCACTTATTTATCTTTACTTAACGCTTTGGAAGTTAATAATTAATTTTTTGACAAAATAATAAACTATCAAGATTGCTTTGGTAACAATTAAGTATTGCATAATAAATTTAATTATTTATTTTATTTTTCCCATAAAATCATTTATGAAATTACTGAATTTAATGAGAGCCTTTTTATCTTACTGTTTAGCAATCTATTCAGAAGTTAATAGTGTCGCCAATTTTAAGTTCTCAGTTAGACTAAACTGCTGGAGATAACGATGTTTTTGCAGAAAAAAATTAGGGATGTTTGGAGTTCTATTACTCAAAAACGTAGTAATTTTGCTAAAAGCTTAATTAAGGCAGCAACAGGAACATTTGGAGTCCAGATTGCTTCTGTTGGCTTGACTTTTCTTACTAGCTTGGTATTAGCTCGTTTATTAGAGACCAAAGGATTTGGTATTTTTACATATGCTATGGCTTGGGCAACTCTATTGAGTATACCTGCAACATTGGGATTAGATAAACTGTTAATTCGGCAAGTTTCAGTGTTCTCCGTGAGTTCTGATTGGGGGTTACTTAAAGGTATTTTATCTTGGGCAAATGGATTTGTACTATTGGTTTCGTTAGGTTTGGCAGCTTTTGCTGCTATAGTTGCCTGGTTGGTATATCATTCTTCTAGTCCTTTGACGGTATGGTCAATTTGGGTGGCTTTAATTTCGTTGCCAATAAACTCTTTACGATGTATCCGTGTTGGCGCAATGCAAGGATTTAATAAAATAGTTTTAGCAATGTTTCCAGAACTACTAATATCACCAATTTTAGTGTTAGGAGCTTTAAGCATTTGGCAATGGATGCAAGGACAAGATAATAGTGTTTTATGGATATTAGGAATTAGAATAGTAGCGATTACTATATCTTTTATCTTAGGAGCAATATGGTTATATCAAGCAGTTCCTCAACAAGTTAAAAAAGCTGACGCTGAATATCAACCTCTAATTTGGTTTAAAAGTTCTCTTCCTTTTATGTTTTTGGGAGTCACAGAAATTATTAATACTCAAGGTGATATTTTAATGTTAGGAGCAATTAAAGGTGTTGAAGTAGTAGGAGTTTATGGAGTTGTTAGTAAAATAAGTATTGTGGTTATTTTTATCCAAGGAGCAGTGAATAGCGTGTTAGCTCCTATAATAGCTAGTTTTTATGTTGAAAATAAAGTAAAACAACTACAGCAATTAGTAGCTAAAAGTACACAAATAGTCTTATTATTTTCTTTAGCTATTTCAATCATTTTAATTTTATTCGGAAAATTTATTTTGTCATTTTTCGGCTCTGATTTTGTTATTGGATATGAATCTTTAATAATCTTGATATTTGGACAATTTATTAATGCTGCTCTTGGACCAGTCGGTTTATTATTAAATATGACTGGCTACGAAAAGCTAACTGCAATTAGTCTTGGAGGTAGTGTTATTTTAAATATTTTTTTAAATGCTTTATTAATACCTATATTTAGTATTAATGGAGCAGCAATTGCTACAGCTACTAGTATTATTGCTGCAAATCTAGTCAATATGTTTTTAGTAAACTATAAATTAAAGATATTACTTATTCCTTTTAATGTGAAAAATACTAAAGATTAATAAATAAAGTATATTGGCAAAAACAATCAAAATTTTAATACATTTTAAAAAATTATGTCAAAACCCAATTTTTTTATTGTTGGTGCACCTAAATGTGGAACAACTGCTTTAAGTGAATATTTAAGAGAACATCCTAATATTTATATGTGTGAGCCAAAAGAACCACACTTTTTTGATTATGATTTTGAGGAATATAGAGTAGTCAAAACTTTAGATCACTATCTAGCTTTATTTGATGCCAGCAGTTCTGAACATATCGCAATTGGTGATGCTTCGGCTTGTTATTTATATTCTTCTGTAGCTCTTAAAGAGATTTATCAGTTCGATCCTCAAGCTAAGATTATTGTTATGCTGCGTAACCCCATAGACTTGGCATACTCTTATCATTCTCAGTTATTTTATGCCTCGGATGAGAACGAGCCAGACTTCGAGAAAGCGTGGCGACTACAAGATATCAGAAAAGAAGGAAAAAAAATCCCCCCTCGTTGTCGAGATTCAGCCCTTCTACAATATGCTGCTGTAGCTAGATTGGGGGAACAAGTAGAACGATTATTAACGATTTTTCCCCGTGAACAAATAGAAATAATTTTGTTTGATGACTTTGCTAAGAACACTAAGGAAGTATACGATAGAATTTTAAAGTTTTTAGAAGTGCCTAATGATAATCGTACAGATTTCAAAAGAATCAATCAAAACAAAAATCATAAGCTAAAAGCAGTTGGTAGCTTTTCAGAAAGACCTCCTAAGCTATTGACTACAATGATTATGCAAGTTAAAAAACTCTTGGGAATTGAAAGATTATACCTTTTAGACGCTGTTCGTCATCTCAACAATAAAGTGCAAACTCGTAAACCTCTAGCTGCTAGTTTTCGTGCTGAGTTGATCGCTGAATTTGAACCAGATATTAGAAAATTGTCCCAATTATTAAATCAAGATCTAAGCCATTAGCTAAATGTGTAGCACTGAGATAGTAGATCAATCAATGGCAGCCATGTTACCTTCTGGAAGTGTAGCATCTTTAAGTTATGCGAGTCGAGTCATTGCTTTACCTTTAACTCTAACTACTTTAGCTTTGGCAACAGCAGTTGTTCCTTATTTTTCCAAAACTATTGCTCAAAAAAATTGGAGCAAAATAGAGCATACTTTTAACTATTATTTGAGACTAATTTTTCTTACAACATAAAAGTCAAGCTAACACTCGCGACAATCACTACCATAAATCATCTAAATATTGGAAAGTTATGCAGCATTATCAAAAAATTGCCTTTGTCAAGTATGGAGATTTTTCCCATATCAATACAAAAGTTTTGGAAATTTCAAGAACTAATTTTCCTGAATTTCAAATCGATGTAATAGATATTTTTCCAGACTTGATAGGTACAAGAGATCCTTTTAATCTTATTTTTTGTTTGAAGGAATATGGTAAAGACATATTGCTAGGTAAAAAAAATCTTTCTTCTATCACGTACCTTAGAACACCTTATATTGTTAACAAAGTTAGAAAAGCGATTGTGAACAAATTAAGTAAACAGAAATATGTTTTTACCTTTCAAACACAATCTTTATTTGATGCTAGCTTACCAGGAGTTCCTCATTTCGTATATACAGATCACACTCATCTAGCCAACTTACAATATCCAGGTTTTAATCCTCAAGACATACCTCCTCAAGCATTGCTTGAGTATGAAAAGAAGATATATCAAAATTCAACCTTAAATCTCACCATGAGTTCTAATATATCTGAATCTATGATTAAAGACTATTCATGTAACCCTCAAAAAATAGCTTGTGTTTATTGTGGTGCAAATACACTGGTTAAAGAAGACGAAATCTTTGAACAAAAAAGATATTCTAACCAAAATATTTTGTTTGTTGGTACAGAGTGGCAAAGGAAAGGAGGACCTATATTGATAGAGGCTTTTAGAAAAGTCTTAAAAACTTATCCCAATGCTTCTCTTACTATTGTTGGATGTACCCCTAAGTTAGATTTCCCTAATTGCAATGTTGTAGGAAAAATACCTTTAACAGAAGTTAAACAATACTTTCAAAAAGCTTCAATTTTCTGTCTCCCTACTATTTTAGAACCTTTCGGAATAGTGTTTTTAGAGGCAATGGCTCATAAACTGCCTATAATAGGTTCTAACATTGGTGCTATACCTGAATTTCTTCATGACAACCACAATGGATATTTAGTTGAAACAAATAATTCGGAGCAACTTTCTCAAAAAATAATTAAATTAATTGGTTCACCAGAAAAATGCCAGGCTTTTGGTGAATATGGACATCAGCTTTTTTGGAGTAGATATACATGGGAAAAAACAGGAGAAAAAATCCGTGAGAACATAACACCATTTTTAGTTTGATAACAACTACAAATCAGTAAGCAATCAAGTTAATTACACATATTATATGATTTGGAAAATAATATTAAAATGACCACGATTAATCAACAAAAACTTACAACCAAAATTACTTGGATAGATTATTATCAGGGGTTTTTGGCTGTAGCTGCTGTATTAGTTTTTTTTTCTAAGTTAGATGTTTATTTACATACGTTGGGGATTGGATTGCCCTTACTATGGTTAATTGGATTTCTATTTGCTGCAATCCCCTTACTTTTTTCTATTTCTGAGCGACTAAAGTATATCCCGATGCCCCTTGTAGTTTGGGTAGTGGGATATTTGGCAGTACCACTTATCTCAATTTTAATTTTACCTCAAATTCCTGATTTGCAACTGTTTGAGAATATAGTTAGAACAATGGTATTTTTGCTACTAATGCTAGTGATTTTTTCACAGCATCTCTTAATTTTAAGATGGGTAAAAAAAACAATCTTACTAGTTACAGTAGCTAATGTCTTGATGTTTGTTTATGAGTTCTTCAATCCTTTAGCCTTTTATCAGATACCAGTCGCTCTAGGTAGGTCATCAGGATTTTATACCGATTCCAACAGTGCTGGTTCGGCAATAATTTTGGGCATGATTTTGAGTATTGACTTAATTAAACCAAAATATCGTTTATTGTTTGCTTTATTTGCGTTTATTGGAATTGCAACTACTTTTTCTCGTGGTGCAATAGTTGGTTGGCTACTAGTTATTCTATTATTTATGCGCAATAAAGTTATTCCTCGATATCAAATATCACTTTTATTTCTGTCATTTTTTATGGTAATTACCATTTTGTCTAGTCAGCTAAATAATTTATCTTATATGAAAACTGCTGATGGTACAGAATTATTTAACGAAGACTCTTTAGAACGAGTTGAATTTTTACTTAATCCTTTTGGCCAAAAAGATGATTCTAGTGCCTCTCGAAAGGGTCATGTAGAAGAAGCTTTGGATAAGTTTAATAAAAGTCCTTTTATTGGTAATGGATTAGGCTCTGGAGCAAGTGAGACTTTTCGTGATCCCGAAGGACTTCCCCAAAGAAGCCATAATATGTATTTAGATCAAATGGTGGAATATGGATTTTTGGGGTCTTTAATTTATCCTTTTTTACTTCTAGCTTGTGTTTGGAAAGCTCAAGGTGAACATAAAAAATACGCTCTGCCGTTTTTAGTTTTCTTATTGTTGTGGGGAGTTTTTAGTCATACAACTATGGAATCATTTTATTTGTTAACATCCTACGCTATTATGGCAAATTTTACCCAACAAAGTCGTTTAGCCAATCTTTAAAAGTTGTTGGTCTTATCTTAGAATATCCTTTTATATTCTGTTGTATTTATTTATTTAGTTAATTAGTATTTTTGATAAAAAAATAAATCGATGAAATTAGACTCACATCAAGCCAATACTCTAGGTAAAATCACCGAAGTAGTCTTTGTAATTACTGGTTTGAACACTGGTGGAGCGGAAATGATGCTCTATAAATTTTTATCTCGAATTAATCGCGATAAATTTTCTCCGACAGTAATTGCAATGCTTGAAGGTGGTATATTTGTTGAGCGTATACAAGCTCTAAATATTCCTGTTTACAGCCTAGGAATGCAAGAAGGAATTCCCAATCCTAAAGCCATACTAAAGTTAAGGCAATTGTTAAAGCAAATTCAACCAGATATTATTCAAGGCTGGATGTATCATGCCAACCTAATTGCTCTTTTGACTAATATTTTATCTCAACGAAAAGTTCCTGTTTTTTGGAGTATCCATCACTCAGTTGAATCCTTGAAAGCTGAAAAAACAACTCTGGCAGTAACTATTAAATTAACTGCGCTACTTTCTCAGCAGGTAGAACAAGTAGTTTTTTCCGCTGAAAAAGGTAAAAATCAGCATCTTAGATTGGGATATTGCTCTGATAATGCCATAGCGATTAGCGATAATTTTGATATTTCTAAGTATAAACCCACATCTGAACCTCAATTTGATTTGCGTGAGTTTTTAAATTTACCAGAAAGTTCAATTCTAGTAGGTTCGATCGCTCGTTATCATCCGATGAAAGATCATGCCAACTTAATTCAAGCAGCAGCATTGATTGTAAACGAGAATCCTGAGATACATTTTATTTTAGTTGGACCTAATGTAGATGAGAAAAATCCTGTTCTGACAGAGCAAATTGAACAATTAGGTATTACTCAGCGAGTTCATTTATTAGGAGAACGCCAAGACATTCCTGTATTAATGACTTCGCTAGATATCTTTACTACCAGCTCTGCTTATGGTGAATCATTCCCGAATGTACTCGGAGAAGCAATGTCTTGCCAAATTCCCTGCGTTTCTACTAATGTAGGTGATTCGGAGACAATAGTTGGTGATACTGGTGTTGTAGTTCCACCTAGAGATTCCCAAGCACTAGCAGAAGCATGGCGTCAACTAATTTTACTTGGTAAAGATGGACGAAAAGAGTTAGGACAAAAAGCTAGAAAACGTATTGAAACATATTTTGATTTAGATGGTACAAATTCTTTTGTTAAAAAATATGAAAGTCTTTATGAAAAAATACTTTCTAGTTAGTAATTTTCTTCTCATACTTGATTAACTATGGTCAGCAACATAGCTTATGAGGTTGTATTTAATTAACACTTCGACGCATAAAATTTACTTTTGAGTCAAATTACAATATTTATTTTAATTAAGACCACTTTAATAGTTAGAAAAAACTAATATGTTAAAATCATTGCCTAAAAACATTCTATTAATGTTGATAACTTTAATAGCTATATTATTTACTTGTAGACTCACTCAAGGCAATAACCTTAATAGTTCTTTTAATGTGTGGACAGCACCAGCTTTAGAGCGAATTAATAAAGAAATTAAAGAAATTAATAATGTTCAACTTAAAGAAAACGGCACAGTAAATAACCTTCCAGAAAATCAAATTCAATTATCGGCAGCGCGTGGTGAATATGAATCATTTCAAATAGTAATTCAGCCACCTGAAGGTGGTGATTTAAAAGATGTTAACGTAATTGTGTCTGATTTACACAATGCTGACCAAGGAATTATTGGACATCAAAATATTACTTTATATCGCGAACACTATGTATACGTTGATATGCCTAGCCCTCCTAATTGGGTAGGCAATCCTACTTTAGGAAAGGGTTGGTATCCTGACGGTTTAATTCCCTTTGTCAATCCGACTACAGGTCAGGATTTAGAAGGAGCTACTTTGGATGCTGTACCCTTTGATGTAGCAAAGAATGAAAACCAGACTATTTGGGTAGATATTTATGTACCGAGAGACGCAAAGCCTGGAGAGTATGAAGGTTCATATACCGTAACGACTAACCAAGGTCAGAAAAAAGGTAAAATCAAACTAACTGTCTGGGATTTTGAGTTACCTATAAAACCGACAATGAATTCTCTCTTTCTGTCATGGCAGGACCGAGGAGAAAATTTAACAGAAGAATTGCTCAAGCACAAAGTTGTTGCAGGGCAAAATGTTAAACCCGAGCAACAAACAGAGTTAATCAATAAATTTGGGTTAAGCTCTGTGCGTTTACCTTTTTGGAGTGGAGCAAATTATCAAACATGTAAAATGAGTCCCGCACCTAGCGTAGAAGAAATTAAGCAAGCAGCAGATATATATGACGATAGTTTGTTAAAATTTGTCTACTCTGCTGACGAGATTGATAAATGCGCCAATATAATTCCATCCTTCAAGCAATGGGCTAGTAATATTCATCAGGCTGGAGTTAAACATCTTGTCGTCATGAAACCTCGACCTGATCTATATGACGATGTAGACATATGGGTGGTACAACCTAATATGTATGAAACTGGCAAAGCAGAAATTGCTGAAGCGATGAAAAAAGGAGATGAAGTTTGGTTTTATTCTGGATATCATACAGATTATTCTCCTCAATGGACAATTGATGCATTGCCAATTAATTTTCGTATTATCCAGGGTTTTATAGCTCAAAATTTAGGTTTAACAGGTGTTTTATATCCTCGAATTGATGCTTGGGCTGATGATGCTAGTGAACTTCCATTGAACTCTGATGATCCTTGGTATAAACCCTCGGTTTATCAATACAGCAAAGATCGCAATTTTCCAGGAGAGGGGATGTTAGTCTATCCTGGTGAGAAAGTTGGTGTTGAAGGGATTGTTCCCTCGCTGCGATTAAAAAGAATTCGGGACGGCATCGAAGATTATGAATATATTGCTATTCTTAAACGCCTAGGCGACGAAGAATGGGCAATGAAAACAAGCCGTGCTGTGGCTAGTGATTGGCATCATTGGACTAGAGATTCCCAATTACTGGAAGATACTAGAGTCAAATTAGGAAATCGTATTCAGGAATTAATGCAAAATAAAAATAAACAATTGTCAAAATAATGACTCGAAAAATACTGATAGCGACAACTATTCCTGAAACTATCGGAGATTTTTTACTGCCTTTTATTCGCTATTTTCGGAATTTAGGATGGCAAGTTGACGGGATGGCATTGAACATTTCTAATAATTCTGATTGTGTTGCCGAATTTGATAATGTCTGGGATGTACAATGGTCACGGAATCCTCTTGATCCTAGTAATTTAATTATTGCTGTACCTAGAATCCAAGAGATAATTGTTCAGGGAAACTACGATCTAGTTCATGTTCATACTCCTGTTGCTGCTTTTGTAACTCGCTATGCTATTAATAAGCTCAAAATAAAACGCAAACCACAGGTTATTTATACGGTACACGGATTTCATTTTCACAAACAAGGCAATTTTCTCAGCAATTTTATTTTTCTAACCTTAGAAAGGTTAGCTGGTAGTTGGACGGATTATTTAATTACTATTAATCGGGAAGACGAAACTGCTGCTAAAAAACATCGCCTTTTACCTGCGGAGAGAATTTTTTATACTCCTGGAATTGGTTTAGATCTTAAAGAATATGATTTTAATCAAGTTTCCGAGTCAGAAATTAAGGCTTTACGCCAAGAATTAGGGCTAAATTCTAAAGACTTGCTGTTGTTGTCTATTGCGGAATTTACTCCTAACAAGCGTCATCGAGATCAATTAATAGCCTTGAAAAAATTAAATCGACCTGAAGTACATCTAGCTTTTGCAGGTGATGGTCAAATTCGCTTAGAAATAGAAAAATTGACAGCTAAATTGGGATTACAACAACAAGTCCATTTTTTGGGTTTTCGTCAGGATATTCCTGTTTTAATTGGCGCTAGTGTGGCGACTCTCTTGACTTCGCAACGAGAAGGATTACCTCGGAGTATTATGGAAGCTTTTTGTGCTGCTACTCCTGTGATTGGGACAAGAATTCGGGGAATTCAAGATTTATTGGCTGATGACTGTGGTTTATTAGTAGAAGTAGGAGATACTGATGCTTTGGCTCAAGCAATGGCGGAGATGATCGATTATCCTCAACGAACTGCTCAGATGGGACAAAATGGTCGCCAAAAAACAGATAATTATAGTGTTGATAAAATAATTCAACTATATGTAAATATATATAATCAAGCTTTAGCAAACCATGAGTAGATTTATTAAATATTTTGTCGATCGCCTGATTGCTGCGATCGCTCTCTTAATTTTTTCGCCCCTAATTTTAGTTGTCGCTATCTTAATTCGTTCTAATTTGGGCAGTCCGATCTTTTTCACCCAACAGCGTCCTGGAAAAGATGGCAAAATTTTTACTTTTTACAAGTTTCGGACTATGACTGATGCGACTGATGCCAATGGTAATCTATTATCTGATGGCGATCGCATGACTCCCTTTGGTACGTTGTTACGTAAATCTAGTCTCGATGAACTACCTCAATTATTGAATGTTCTTAAAGGTGATATGAGTTTGGTTGGGCCTCGTCCTTTAATGGTTCATTATCTTCAGCTTTATAACTCTGAACAAGCACGTCGTCACGAAGTTTTACCAGGTATTACAGGATTAGCTCAGACTAGTGGTCGTAATACCCTTGATTGGGATAAAAGACTGAAACTGGATGTTGCCTATGTGGATAATTGGAGTCTTTGGCTGGATTTAAGAATTCTTTTGGCAACAGTGTGGAAAGTTATTAAAAGAGATGGCATTAGCCAAGAAGGTCATGCCACCTGTGAAGACTTTGGGACTTATTTAGCAAAATTACAATCACCAAAGTCTTAGGTATAAATTGCTGATTATTGTTATTGATGACGTTTTTGATGCCATTGCCAAGCATGAGACACAATAGCTTCTAAATCAGCATATTGAGGTTGCCAACCTAAAATTTTCTGGGCTTTTTCCCCACTGCCAACCAAAGCAGGAGGATCTCCTGGACGGCGATCGCATTCTACGGCTTTAATTTCTTTGCCTGTAATTTTACGGGCTGTGGCGATTACTTCCTTGACCGAAAAACCATTACCATTACCTAAATTAAAAACATCTGTTTTACCATCTGCCAACAGATATTTTAAAGCCAGAAAATGAGCTTGGGCGAGATCGGTAACGTGAATATAATCTCGAATACAACTGCCATCAAAGGTGTCATAATCTGTGCCATAAATAGAAACTGATTCGCGATGACCTAAAGCAGTTTGTAATACCAAGGGAATTAGGTGAGTTTCGGGATTGTGGTCTTCTCCAATTCTACCTTGAGGATCAGCACCCGCAGCATTAAAATAGCGCAAACAAACCGAACGAAAATCATAGGCAGGGTCAAAATCTTGGAGAATTCTTTCGACCATTAATTTAGTCGCACCATAAGGATTGATGGGATTTTGAGGTTGCTCTTCGGTAATTGGTACTTTTTGAGGGACACCATAGGTAGCGCAGGTAGAGGAGAAAATAAATTTATTAATATTTGCCTCCAACATGGCTTCTAAAAGAGTAAAAGTCCCAAGCACGTTATTTTGATAATATTTGGCTGGTTTAGTGACTGATTCTCCTACATAAGCATAGGCTGCAAAGTGCATTACCGCCTCAATTTGATGCTCTGAAAATATCTGCTGTAATAAAGCGCGATCGCTTGTATCACCAACAATTAATTTAGCCTTTAATACAGTTTCTACTAAGTCTTGATGACCATAAACTAGGTTATCGAGTATAACTACCTCGTACCCTTCTTCTATTAATTTTAAGACAGAGTGAGAGCCGATATATCCTGCTCCTCCTGTTACAAGAATAGCCATACTAAAAAATACTAATGCTCAATAGTTTTAAATAATTTCCGAGTTAATCATAACACTGACACTAGATATGACCACAAGAATTGCATCGCTGCTCCATAAATTAAACAGCTTAATAATGAACTACCCCACCTCAAACGGAGGATAAGGAAATTGACAAACATTCCCCATCCAACATCAGACCCCCCTCTGTCCCCCTCACAAGGGTAGGTTTTTTACATTAACTCTATAATGGTGTGAGACAAGGTAGACAAGGGGGGAAAGTGGACAAGGAAGAAGAAGAAAAAAAAAGCATTAAAACTCATGAGGATTTGGTCATCTATCAAAAAGCGTTTGATGCAGCTATGACCATTTTTGAGTTATCAAAACATTTCCCCGTTGAAGAAAGATACTCTCTAACAGACCAAATTCGTCGTTCGTCTCGCTCAGTTTGTGCTAATTTTGCCGAGGCATGGAGGAAAAGAAGATATCAGGCATCATTTGTCGCCAAATTAAATGACTGTGAAGCAGAAGCGGCAGAAACACAAGTATGGCTTAAAGAAAGCTGTCAAATGTGACTACATATCTACAGAACAAGGACGAGAATTATATAGTACATACAATCAAATTCTAAAAAGATACAGTGCCGAGCGATTGGCAGGTAATTGTCTCCGCCGATAGAGGATTA
>CAYMWC010000095.1:5862-19530 GCA_964393695.1 uncultured Pleurocapsa sp. | reverse complement strand
ATTACATATTTAAAATTGTGCTTCAAAAGTCTATTCTCTTCTTTGTTCTCTTTTAGTTCAAGAGAACATTTTTTCTTTTTCCTTTCAAAATGAGAACTGCTGCTGATTTTCATCACTAGACAAGTCTTCTAATTCAGAGAATGAATTAGCAAACAAATCCAGCTCTTGTAATTCTGTAGTTGTCAAATTGTTAATATCAATCATTGTTAATTCACTCCTAAATTGAATCAAAATTACTGTTGTTTGAAAGGGCGATTTCCTTCTAGAAACGCTTCGCGATCGCACAGCTAACTGAACTAATAAATCGTGCGATCGCCAAACTATCCTAAACAGCCCATACAGAACGTTGACCACCATAAATATTAATTTCTTCTTGTTCAGACAAGTCTTTGAGATAACCTTCAGAATCAGCAGACAAATTTAATTCTTCTAATGCAGATAAATTCAATTCTTTTAATTCGGTTTCTCTAGTTGTCAAATTATTAATATCAATCATTGTGAATTTTCTCCTAGGTCAGTAATTTTGATATTAGCCATGTGGTATTTCTCCTAAGAAAATGAGTATTGAATAAAATTGGTGTTTTTAAGAGTAGCGATCGCTCAATTAGTTAATTTGATAAATAGGCGATCGCTAAAAAAATTTAAGCTAATCAAGGAAAATTAGTAAGCCTTTCTAGCACATCAGTAGTAGGACAAGTCCAATTAAAAGCTGAGGTGCGCCACCTTGAACATTATTTAGTTCTATGTCAGATAAATCTTTTAAGCCATTTTCAAAATCAGCAAGCAAATCTAATTGTTGTAACTCAGTGTCTGTCAGATCGCTAATGTGAATGTTAGCCATTGGTTAATTAACTCCTAATTGAACAAAAAAAAATTGGTACTGTTTGAAAGAGCGATTTCCCTCTGGAAACCCTAAGCTCGAAATGGATAAAATCGAGCTAAAGGACTAGCTTCGTATCGCGCTCTGCGATCGCATATTTAATTTTGCACACAAGCTTTGCAGTTACTAGAAAGTGCGCAATCGCTGAAAACAACATAAAACAAAATCACAGATTAGAACAATAAATAAAAAATAAATTTAAAACATAAATATATCAGTTTCAATCTTTTGAAGTTTGTATTTTCAAGCTTCAAGGGATTACTTTTTATTTTGGATGAATATGTATCTGATTTAACCACTAGCTTTATTTAACAACTTGAGAAAATACTTTGAAATGCTTTTACAGTCGAGATTAGGCAAAGTTACTCTCGTTTGTTGATTTAGGAATTAAATCCTGATTTAATCACAAAAGGGGATTAATACAAATACTATTTTCAGGAATATGTTGAGTTAATAATACATAAATACTACCAGTTTTAGTGGAGTTTATCTATAAAATAGAACATAAATAGTTTAATTATGTTCAAAAATTATTCAAAAAACTACAGTAATTTTCAATTAGACAGACTCAATTAAGCAGATTTTTTTTATTAACAAAAGTAAAGTAATGAGCTAATCCCCATAATGGAGATTGGCTAATCGACTCTTCATAGTCGTACTGCTTTGATTGGCAGAGAATCAGTCTCATTTTAAAACTACTCACTGATATTACGCATCTGGAGAATTTAGGGACTTGAGGACTTAAGTGATAAGTTGACTTCACACTTCCCAACTTCCCTAACTTCCCCACATAGTTATAGTTACTAATCTACTTAATGTCAGCTATGCATCTAAAACCGATCTAAAATACGAAGTAAAAACTATGGCATTCTGAGGACAAATAAAAACCATGGTTAGAACTCCAGCCAAATCAACCACTTTAGAAGAATTTTTAGCATTACCAGAGACTAAACCCGCCAGCGAATACATTGACGGTCAAATTATTCAGAAACCGATGCCTCAAGGAAAACATAGTGTAATTCAGAGGGAATTAACTTTAGCGATCGATAGCAAATTAAAATCCCCAAAGACTGCTAGAGCATTCCCTGAACTCAGATGTACATTTGGTGGGCGCTCTACTGTACCTGATGTGGCTGTATTTACCTGGGACAGAATACCCCGCGACGAAAATGGAGAGATAGCTAATGCTTTTAACCTAGCACCCGATTGGACTATTGAAATTTTATCCCCAGATCAAAGTCAAACAAAAGTTACCAGGAACATTCTTCATTGCTTGGATCATGGTACACAATTTGGCTGGCTAATAGATCCTAGTGAACAGTCAGTATTTGTCTATTTTCCTGAGCAAAAGCCAGCATTTTTGGCAAAATCTACTGACACTTTACCAGTACCTCAGTTTGCTGATGTTTTTCAGTTAACATTGGGGGAATTGTTTGGCTGGTTGTTGGAATAAATCAATCATAAGTCGTACAAGATTAGCTTATGACTATTAGGGTGATCGGCTCGAAGGTAGTAGGTAGTAGGTAGTAGGTGGGCAATGCCCACGCTGCTTAAATGAACCGAGTACTTGTACTTTAAAGATGCACCATTGCGATCAACGTTGGCAATATCTCGTAAACGACTAATGCTAAAATTTTTACCCCAATAGCGACCAATCATTACTAAACAAGCTGCACCACAATCGGAAGCACTCTGTTGAGCATAGAACGGATAACGACGAGTAATTTTTTGCCAGAAATGACCAATTTTTAAGCTGGGATGGGGAAAATAAACCTTACTTACTTTTTTGACTGCCTTGTCAAACCTTTGCTCAGTGCTGGGTAAAACTTTTGCTGATTTGACTTCAGGTTTAGTTATAGTTATATTGCGATAATCGCTCTTGGTTAGAAGAGAATCATACTTTTGAGCCTGTTGATAGAGATGTTTTTGGATTTGAGGATGTTTTCTAACTAGGGTTAATAGTAATTCAGGCGGTAGATAACATAGTTCTAAATTGCGAGAGGCTCTTGCAGAATAAGCATGAAAATCAGCATCAGGAAAGAAAGTAGCTGCTCCAAAAGATTCACCAACTGTTAAATTATTAATCAATTCATCAGAACTATCTATTAATCGTACTTTTCCCGAAACAACAATATATATCCCTGCTTCTGCCCCCGCAGTCTGCCAAAACTTACCGACTTTTGGTTTAATTGTTTTGATCTGTTGCAGACATTTAACAAACTCTGATTCAGAGAAAGTATGTCCTAAAACGTCGCTAATCTGCTGACGAGAAATTTTAGATATATTTGGAACCATGATTTCAGTTGTTTGTGAAAAGATTAAAGTTCCAGATTTCCGAAGTTTCAAACATTGAAATTGTCAGACATAACTCCATTAACAAAAAATTAAGTTACAAATTATGTTACACGATATTGTGATCAGATCTAGTAACCTTCATTAATTTCGATTTCTAAAATTGTGTTGATTAAATTGGCGTTGGTAAGATTAGTATTAGTTAAGTTCGTATGGTTGAGATTAGCTCCAATTAGCTTGGCATTAGTTAAATTAGCATTACTTAAATTAGCATTACTTAAATTAGCTGCAATTAATTTAGCATTAGTTAAGTTAGTTCCTTGTAGGTTTGCCCCTGCTAAATTAGCTTCAATTAAATTAATATTAGTTAAATTCAGCTTCGATAAATCGACATTTGGTAAATTAGCATGACGAAAATTGGTTCTACCTAATGCATATCCCTGCAATAAATTGGCGCGATCGCTAATTTTTAATTCTCTTTGAGGTAAACTTTGAACAGTAAACTGGATTTGGTTTTTACTATTAATTAATTCCTCTAATTCTTGGTAGAGTAAATAGTCACTAATTCCGCTAATATTTACCCAGGCTCTAGTACGGGTTAAGGCAACAAATAGTTGATTACGCAGATATAAATTACTTTCATTTTGAGCAATCTGATCTAAACCAATTAGGTAAACTAAATCAGCTTCTTGTCCTTTAGCACGATGAATATTAGTAATAGTAATTGCTCCTGGATACCAAAACTGATTGGGACGAAGTTTTTCCGCAGGTGTTGTTAAACAATTATAAGTGCTGTGAGTCGGCAGATAAATATTAATTCCCTGATTGATTAAGAAAGTAGCAGTTTGCTTAATTAAAGGGGCTGTGTCGTAACTTGCACCTAAGACAATAATTAAAATTTCTCGTTCTGCTTGTAACTGATCATGAGTTAAATTTTGTTTTATTTTATGAGCTAAAACCGTTAGTTCTTGTTGTCTAGAAGTAAAACGATCAAAGATAATTAAATCTTTTGACCATAACTCAGTCATTAGATTTGGGGAATTATGGCGTTGTCTTCGGAGAGTAATTTTATTTCCCTGTTGCCAATCTCCTACTATTGCATATCCTAATGTTTCCCATTCCGCAGCATAAATTGAACCTGTTAAAATACCAGCTTTTCTTAATAATCCCATCGCGATCGCATGAGCAATTATGATAATTTGATGGGGTGTACGATAGCAACAAGATATAACTTGGGTTTTGTTAATTTGATTATTATATTGCCCTGTAACTAAATGCCCTAATTCTTCACCAAAAAGTTCTCCAGGTTCAGGAGTTTTTAAACTATCCAAACTTTGTAATTCATCATAAGCCCAAATAAGTCGTCTTTGCTGGGTATGAATAGGACTAACTGGACGCAAAGCTTGATAGGCTAACCAATAAAAAGGTTGTTTATCTTGATATTTCCAATGATTAGCAATTAAGTCTTGGGCTTCATCAATTAAAATTGCATCAAATAATTGCGGAATAGTTTTACTTTCTAATAGTTGTACACAAGCTTCAGCCAAAGCTTCATTAGGCTTTTTACTAGTAGTAAAAGAGACTGGTAAAGGTAAAGTTTTAGTGGCTTGACAAATAGTACTATAAAAACCTGGCTGTTGTTTACTACCCCAGGCGTGCAAAATTTTTAAATTCGAGGTTTGCGCCTGATAACTTAATTGATCTTGAGTAAAATGCCTAATCCACTTATCTACTTGTTCCGTAATAAAATCATATAAACTACGAGAAAAAAAGACCAAAGCAATCTGCCATTCAGGATATTTAACTGAGATCAAAGCAGCTTTTTGGCAGAGTAAAACCGTTTTACCCGAACCAGCAATACCTCTAATTCTTTGCATTCCTGGAGGAATTTGTTTAGCAATATTTTCCTGTGTTAAATCTAGCTGATTTAAACGCGATCGCACCTGTTGAATAATATGACGACGACTTTGAGGCTGACAAGTATAATATTGATATTTTGGAGTATATATCGGTGTTCCCCCCAAAACGGCTAATAATAATTCCCACTGAGTTGAAGTTAAACTTCTCCCTGTAATAATCGGGTTGGTATTAGTAATTGTTTCAATAATAAGGTTGGGTGAACCTAAATGATCTTGGAATAAAATAGGTGGAGAATTAGGTAAGTGAGAAAATCCCTTGGCTTGCCATTGTTCTTGAGTAATAAAAGGTAAAGCAACGATCGCCCGTGCAGCAACTTTTTGTCTTAATAAAGGTTCGCGATCGCAATATTCTAATAAAGTAAATAATTGCTTTTCTGCTTGCTGATAAGGACTACCAGATTGTGTATAAAAATTTTGATATTCCCAACGATGACCTTGAATACTTACTAACTGCTCAATCTTAATTCCTTTGACTTCAACGATAATTAATCCCAGTTGATAATCAGCAATTAAAATATCAGCTTCTTTACGCGATTTATCATTACTAGAAAAAATTGGATAACGCCAATAAGCAATACATTCTCTAGGCTCGAAGCCTCTTTTAATTCCATCCCAAACTAGCTTTTCTCCTACTTCTCCCTTACTATTAAATAATTCTGTAGTAATAAATTTATTTAAATTAGTCATTTAACCCATAATTTGAGAGAAGCATTTAATTGTTCCAAGATTACTACATATTAATCAATGTATTTAGCAAATTCACCAAAGTATTTCTTTAATCCATTTTTGATTTCATTGCGATCGCTATCAGTTTTCTGTACATATCTAATAACAAACTCGACTAGCTCATTGTTTTTTAGTCCAAAACCCCCACTGATTTGATTGGCTAAAGATTTGCGGTTGTAATAACAAAGCAGTTTATCATTCATTTTTTCCTGATATCATCAAATAATTTATTGGCTGCTTTTAAATTCTGTTGCCCAATATATTCACAAATATCATCTAGATCTTTAACGGCAGCATCAGTAAAGAAATAACTACTCATGAGTCGGTTTCAGTCTTTTACTCGATTAATCTTCTCTTGTAAACGAGCAAAAACTTGTTCACCGTCAGTTAACTGTCCATTGGCTATTTGTTCTGTGCCAACGGCAATTTTATCTTGAAGTTCTTTTATCTTTTTCTCTTTAATCTCTAATAGTTTAAAAGCTTCAGTAATTACATCATCAGCGTTGTTATATTCACCACTAGCAATCTTGTCTTGAATAAACTTTTCTTGTTCTGGTTTGAGTTGAATATTCATCAGCCTATCTAATTAAATAATTGATTGAAAAGCGAAACGAAAATATCACAGATCATTACTCACTGTTCTAACTGCCTCTAAAATTCGCGAATAATAAAAGCTAATACTAGTCATACCAGTACGCTTAATTTCAAAACCATTATCTTTTAAAATAGCAATAATTTCTGATTCCTTATGTTGATAAGCTCTAGTAGTTTTAGAAGGGCCAGGAAAAAATTCACCAATCTTTTTTAACACAAATAATAAACAAGTTTTAGGAGCAAAACTTAAAATTAAACGAGATTCTGCTAAAGAGGCCAAATGAGTAATCATTTTTGCTGCCTCTTCTGTCGGATAGTGAATTAAAACATCTAAACATATAACAGTATTGTATTTACCACTTAAAGCTTCCAAGTCTGCAACACTAAAATTAAGCTTGTTAGTATCTTCTAACATTGCTTGGGCTTTTTCCTTCGCTTCCCCTACCATTTTTTCAGAAATATCACTGGCGTAAACCGTTGCCCCAGCTTTAGCCAAAGGAATGCTGAGACTGCCTACACCACACCCCGCATCACAAATTGAAATATCTGCTAAATTACCGTCCTTCTCCAACCAGTCAACTACAGTATCAATAGTTTGTTGGTGTCCTTGACGAATTTTCTTTTGTACCTTGTTAACGTCTGACGTTTCGCCGTAGATCCTCCGCCAGCGATCAAATCCCGTTTGATTAAAATAATCTTTGACAATGGCTTTATCGTTGGTTTTATCTGCTGTGGTCATAAAATTAATTTAAATAAAACTTAAATAGCTATTCCGACTCCGTATTGTACCTCTATCGGGAAGTCAAAAGTCAAAAGTCAAAAATTTTACAGACAGCAAAATTAGAGAAAATCTAAAACACAGTCAAAAAGCTGAGGGGGTTCTATTAAACTTACAGATAGAGTTCGCGCTGACATTAAAACAACTTATGGACAACCTTAAACTTTGGCAACGTTATCAAGACTGGCTTTATCACAATCAAGATTTAGGAATTTATTTAGATATTAGTCGCATTAGCTTTGATGATGCCTTGATTAAAGAATTAGAACCAAAGTTCGCTAAGGCATTTAAAGACCTAGAAGCATTAGAAGCTGGAGCGATCGCCAATCCTGATGAAAACCGTATGGTAGGTCATTATTGGCTACGCGATCCTGATCTTGCTCCCACTCCTGAACTAAGACAGGATATTATCGATACCAACAACAGTGTGCTTGACTTTCAACGCAAGGTACATAGTGGCGAAATTCATCCTCCCAGTGGTGGGAAATTTACTGATATTCTCTCGATTGGTATTGGTGGATCTGCTTTAGGGCCTCAATTTGTAGCTCAAGCCTTAGCACCCAGAGATGCACCTCTCAAGATTCATTTTATTGATAATACCGATCCTGCGGGTATCGATCAGGTAATGGCTGAAATTGGCGATCGCCTGAATACAACTCTGGTTTCTGTGATTTCTAAGTCTGGTGGGACTCCCGAAACCCGTAACGGGATGTTAGAAGTCCAAAAGGTATACAAAGACCACAATCTTAATTTTGCTGCCCATGCTTTCGCGATTACAGGCAAGAGTAGTAAACTAGAGGCGATCGCTGAACGCGAAGGTTGGTTAGCTATTTTTCCTATGCGTGACTGGGTAGGAGGACGTACTTCGGAATTATCTCCTGTTGGGTTAGTAGCTGCTGCCTTACAGGGAATTGATATCAAAGCCATGCTGGAAGGGGCAAAAGCAATGGATGCCCTAACTCGCAAACATAACCTTAAAGACAATCCTGCTGCTTTAATGGCGATGGCTTGGTACGCTACTGGACATGGTAGAGGCGAAAAGGATATGGTAATTCTGCCCTACAAAGATAGTTTGTTGCTTTTTAGTCGCTATCTGCAACAGCTAATTATGGAATCTTTGGGCAAGGAAAAAGATTTAGATGGCAATGTAGTCAATCAGGGGATCGCTGTTTATGGTAACAAAGGCTCAACAGATCAACACGCCTATGTCCAACAACTTCGAGAAGGGGTTAATAACTTCTTTTTGACCTTTATTGAAGTATTGGAAGATCGGACTGGAGAATATGTAGAAATTGAACCTGGAATTACTTCTGGTGATTACTTAAAAGGGTTTTTGTTAGGAACTCGTACCGCCCTCAAAGATAAACAACGGGATTCAATTACCATTACCATTCCCAAAGTTGACGAGCGTATTGTTGGTGCTTTAATTGCCCTCTATGAGCGTACTGTCAGTCTTTATGCTTCTTTGGTCAACATCAATGCCTATCATCAACCTGGAGTTGAAGCAGGCAAAAAAGCTGCTGCTGCGGTTTTAGATATTCAAAAAAGAGTAGTAGAAGTTTTAAAACAAACCTCATCTCCTCTGTCTTTAACCGAATTAGCCCAGCAAGCCAAGGTAGGTGAAGAAGTTGAAACTGTGTACAAAATTCTGCGTCATCTCCATGCCAATGAACGAGGGATAGTAATCGCAGGTAACTTTGGTCAACCCCAAACCATCAAAGCTTCTTGGCAAAACTAATTTTAATTACTGATTACTGATTACTGATTACTGATTACTGATTACTGATTACTGATTACTGATTAGGGACTAGTGATCAGTGATTGGTGATTATATTTGATAATTAATTGCTACTTGCTACCCCCTACCCACTACCTATTTATCAATACCGAGAACATGATCGATACAATTGCTAAATTACCAAAATGGCTTACCAGGGGTTTGGTTTTACCTTTACTGGTTTTAAATGGCTGGCTGTTGATATTGGTATTTGAGTATTTTCAATCTTTAATTACTATATTTGCAACAGCGACTTTACTATCGTTTATTTTGGATTATCCTGTACGGTTTCTGGAAAAGCGTCAAATAAAAAGAGCGATCGCGATTTTGATTGTTTTATTGACTGGTATCTTATTATTGAGTGTCATCGGAGTGACGATCATCCCAATTTTACTCGATCAGCTAAATGGGCTATTAGAACGTCTACCTAGTTGGGTGGCATCAGGCAGTGAACAAGCTAAAGCTTTTGAAATTTGGGCGGATGAACGGAATTTTCCGATTAGCATTAGCAGTCTAGTTTCTGATTCTCTAAGTCGTATTTCTTATCAGCTACAGCAGATTAGTGGACAGATTTTAGGCAGTTTCTTTTCGGTAGTTGGTAGTCTGCTAAATTTACTACTGACCATAGTATTAACGTTTTATTTATTACTACATGGTAGTGAACTTTGGCGGGATTTGTTCCAAGTTGTCCCTAATAACCTGGGAGATGAAACCCGCGAATCACTAAAGCAAACTTTTAATAACTATTTTGTCGGTCAACTAACGGTTGCCTTGGTGATGGGTGTGACTATGACTACCGCCTTTGTGATTATTCAAGTCCCTTTTAGCTTTTTATTTGGCTTAGTCATAGGAATTATGGCACTTTTCCCCTTTGGTGCTGCCCTCAGCATTAGTGTAGTTAGTTTTTTAATGGCTTTAAAAAGTATTTGGTTAGGACTAAAAGTGCTGGCGATCGCTTTTATCCTCGATCAAGTCGTGGAAAGTGTAATTGCACCTCGTCTATTGGGTGGGTTTACAGGTTTAAATCCTGTTTTAATTTTACTTTCTTTATTAATTGGCGCGCAGTTGGGCGGATTTTTAGGCTTGATCTTGGCTGTGCCAGCAGCTAGTTTTATTAAAAGTTTGTTAGTAATTTTTAAATCCCAACCAGAAGCAAGTGAACTACCAATAAATGTTTAAATCTTTTTTGTAATCTTAGCAGCTAAATTTATGATTGCTATTTATCCAGGTAGTTTTGATCCGATCACTTTAGGTCATATCGATATAATTGAAAGAGGAGCAAAACTTTTCGATCAAGTTATTGTTGCTGTTCTTTCTAACCCTAGTAAACAGCCTCTATTTACAGTCGAACAAAGAATTGTTCAAATTACAAAATGTATTGCTCATCTTCCCAATGTCGAAGTTGATAGTTTTGCAGGTTTAACTGTTGAGTATGCCAGATTAAATCAGGCAGGAGTATTATTAAGGGGTTTAAGAGTACTATCAGATTTTGAAAAAGAGTTACAAATGGCACATACTAATAAAACTCTTAATCATGAGATTGAAACTGTATTTCTTGCAACTACCAAAGAGTATAGTTTCTTGAGCAGTAGTATTGTCAAAGAAATCGCTCAATTTGGAGGAGCGATTGGGCATTTGGTTTCCGAAAATATTGCTAAAGATATGTATCAGAAATATCAAAGCTTAGACTAATTTAAGTTAGAATATGCCAAAAGATAGGTGATTTAATATTTCAAATATGTAATCTTAGTTGGCAGTTATTAAAAGCTTAAGTTAAAAATAAACTCAAAGAATCAAATTTAATAATGTTGCAGACAGATTATAGTCAAAACAATCAAATTCACGTTCATCAACCAGAAGCATCAGAAAATCTAGACAATCACTCCCAAGCCAATTTTAATATTCAAATTGAATTAGATAATTTAGAAGAGTTAATTTTAGGTGGAGCTAATGTTCCTTTAACCGAATTAACTATTTTAGATGCAGGTTTACTGTTAGAACAGTTGAACCAAATTAAAGCTAGTTTACCAGTAGAATTCACTACGGCAATCGAGATAGTAAATCGTAGTCAAGAAATTATTGCCGAAGCGGAAGGTTATGCCTATTTAATTGTCCAGTCGGCGGAAGAAAAGGCAATTGAAATGGTGCAGGAATCTGCTATTGTACGCCAAGCAGAGTTGGATGGGGCAAAAATTAGGCTAAAAACTGAACAAGAATGCGAGCATCTCAAGCAAACAACCAAAAACGAAATTGAGCAATGGCGACAAGAAGCGATCGCCGAATGTCAAATTATTCAAAAGGAAGCAGACCGTTATGCTGAGAGTGTTCTAGGCGATCTTGAACAAAAACTACAAGAAATGCTGACAGTTGTCCAAAATGGTCGTCAACAATTGCAGCCAGAATAATCTGTTAATAGTTAAATTCTGGCAATGCGATCGCGTTGATTTTGTTTAAGAAACTTAGTTTAATATTAGTCATCAGCAGGATACCAACCTGCGGGACGAACTTTAAAATCCCAGACATCTTTGAATATATACACCCGTTCCATTATTCCTGGCGGTGAAAGAGAACCTTTATTACCTTGAACCCAATCTTGTCTTTCAAGTGTGCCGATAACTAGATAATCGTTGCTACTTAATTGAGGTAGTGTCAAGGCTAAAAATGACTCAATTTCCTGTTTTTTGGCAATAATGAGGTCACAACTCGGACAATATTTGCACTTTTTATTGAGTAAGAATAGCTGTTTTGGCTCAACATGAATTACCAAAGGATATTTCCTGATCTTCGTCTTGGAATCGCATTTTGGACATTTGGTAAAGCCACAATCGGAGTAAGGGTTGAGAAAAAATTTATGACGTTTTTTGGGTTTTGTCCTTGCTGTTTTGCTCACTGGTTATACTTAAGTAAGGTTTTTCAGTTTCAACTGGAAAAAGTTAGCAAATTGTTAGAAGGTTATTTTACTGTACAACTCTCAATAGTTAAATTAAAAAATCTAGATACTGCATTCTGTCTCAAAGTGAATTATGGCTAAATTTAGTAGAACTTGGTGGGGAAAAGTTTTTATAGAAGCTTTGGAATCTTTTACCGATTCAGGTAGATTACAAAGGGGACGTTCTTATGCCAATGGTGGGAAAGTAAAAAGTTTTGAGATTGATGGCAATCATATTACCGCTAAGGTCAGAGGTTCAATCAATCCTTATTTTGGTGTTTATAAAGAACCAACTTATAACATTTCTCTCGAAATTACACCCATCGCTAAATCAAAGTGGAATTTGGTTGTAGATAAATTATCATCGAAGGCAAGTACAATTTCTCGCTTGTTATTAAATGAAGTACCAGAAAATATTGATGATAGTTTTGCTGAGTTAGGGTTGCATTTATTACCCCACAGCCGTCAAGATTTTAAAACCAAGTGTTCTTGTCCAGATTATGCTAATCCTTGTAAACATATTGCAGGGGTTTACTATTTAGTTGCTGCTCAGTTAGATGAAAATCCGTTTTTGTTATTTGAACTGAGAGGATTATCTAAGTCAGAATTACAAACAAAACTTGCTCAAACACCTTTAGGAAAAATTCTTTCAGAACAATTAAATACTAAAGAAATTCCTTTAGAACTTTCTACTTCGTTCTATACCAGAATCCAAACGCAATCTCTGAAAGAGCAACCTAGTGCCAGGGAATTTTGGTTAGGAACAAAAAGATTACCCCAAACAATCGATGTACCAGCTACCAATAGCGTACCAGCGATAGCTATTAAAAAACAGGGAGACTATCCTTCTTTTTGGTATAAAGACAATTCGTTTATTGAAACTATGGAAGAATTATATCAACGAGTTAAAAGCAAAAATCAGAATTTAATTTAAATAAGTAAGTGGATGTAATTAAATAGAAAATAGTGGTTAGGATTTAGGGAAAAAATTAGAACTTTTACATAAATAGTTTATGGTAGAATTAAGGGTTATTTTTATTTCAATTTTTGTCAATTAAAATAATCAGAATTGAACAATTTTTTCAGTTAAGTATTATGAGGCGATCGCCCTTAAAAGTCTGAAGTCCAATTAAATAACTTCTTCTATTGCTTGGGCAGAGGTTTGGGGGATGGGAGCAGCTAGGGGAATTTTTTCTACTTCTGGTAGTTTTTCTAAAATTAAACGGGAAGCTTGATTACCCCCTGACAATCGTTTCAGCAATTTAGGTCTGGGATCGTGGATTAGATAGTAAATTTCGTCACCAACTTGCCATTCTTCCTCTGCTACTGATACTTGTAAACTACCATTGCGTTTTAATAGAAGAGGTAACATCTCTCCTGCCCGAATTAATGCTTGTAAATGAGCTAACTTAAAAGAAAAATCAGGCTCATTTAAAACCGTTAACCCTAATTTAATTTGTCCATCGTCAATATAGCTATTCCAAGTTTTGATTGGTAACTGTGGAATTAATGCTTGATTAACTTTGGTTTTACTGGTATTTTCGGTAGAACTATTTTGAGGAAATGAGGCTAGTACTCTGGGAGGTTGAAATTCTTCTACCGCCCTTTGGGCTAAAACGAGATTCACTTCACCATTATTGGTCAAAGCTAAAAATGTTCCCATTGATTCAATTCCCGCCTCAGTTAAAACCTGGGTATCGAGGGCACTACTTTGAAAGACGGGTAAATTATCTTTTTCTGCTTTTTTACAGGCTTCAGGATCGGTATCAATCA
>CAYMWC010000095.1:0-5852 GCA_964393695.1 uncultured Pleurocapsa sp. | reverse complement strand
TCCCAACTGTTGAAACAAACGACCCATAAAACGACCTAAAGAGTTACAGCCAATAATTACTGCGCCTTTGGCATCACTAGAAGTAATTTTTAACCAACTGGCTACCCACCTGGCAGTCAATCCTTGGAAAAAGACAGTCATCAGAATAGTTAAAAAAACTAAAGCTTTTATGGCATCACCACCGTTGATCCCTTTTTCAGTTAGCAAAATAGCGAATAAAGAAGCGACTGAGGCAGATACAATTCCCTTGGGAGCAACCCAAGCCAAAAATAACTTTTGTCGCCAGTTCATGCTACTGTTCCAAGTGCAAACAGCAACACTGATTGGCCTGACTACCAACATGAGAACAAATACTGCTAGCACACTGCCCCAACCTAAAGCAAATACACTATCAATTGAGAGATCTGCTGCTAACAGGATAAATAAGACCGAAACACAGAGAACAGTTAGTTGACCCTTGAATCTTTTGAGTAGTCTTTCTTCAGGGATAGCGGAAGCTTTGAGGACAATACCAGCAATCACTGTTGCCATTAATCCAGATTCACTGCGTAAGCTTTGAGAAAGTCCAAATAAACCCCAGACTGCTGCTAAAACGACAAGATTTTTGAGTTCTTCGGAAAGATGGTTGGCTTGTTTGAGAAATAGCCCCAATAACCAACCTCCGAGTCCACCGACAACTGCTCCAATCCCTAAGCGTAATACCAGACCACTCATAATATCTAAAGGAGCAGCATTGGTATTGAGAATAGTGTTAAGCACTACTACAGCTAAAATTGCCCCTACAGGATCGATTAGTACTCCTTCTCCTTCTAAAAGAGTTGCTACTTGACGGTCTACTTTTACTTGCTTGAGTAAAGGACTGATGACCGTAGGCCCTGTTACTACTACTAAAGAAGCATAGAGAAAAGCGATTGACCAGGGAAACTCAGCCAGCCAGTGAGCAGCCATGCCTCCTCCTACGAGGGTAATCAGAGTGCCAATCGTCACCAAATTACGCAAACTACCTGAGACTTTGCCTAGTTCTCGTAATTCTAGATTTAGCCCTCCTTCAAAGAGAATAATAGCAACCGAGAGAGCAACTAATACTTCTAACCCTACGCCCAAATCATGAGGATGTAGTATGTTTAAAGAGTTTCCCCCCAAAAAGATGCCGAATAGCAATAAGAAAACAATGCTGGGAACTTGAAAATATTCTGCTACTACTTGGGCGCTGATACCTGCAAGAACGGCAATAACGATTTGTAGGGTAATTTCAAAAGATCCTTCCATAAGCTGAGTCCAAGATAAGGGTTCTTGGCAGATTGTCAGTTAAGTTACTAAAGCAAATTATTTTCTCGAATTAATTAATATTAGAATATTAGTCTGTATATTGGCCTGTTTGTTGTTATGAAGACTTGAAAATTTGCAGTAAAACAGACTCTTGATTTCACTTAGTCAGAACTATTTTCTGTTAAACATTTTAACATTCTAGGAGAACATGAAAATTATTCAACTGTTGAATAAAAGCTTTATCTATATCAACAGAAAGAGCTAGACTGATGAAGACGGTGCTGTTTATCATAAAAAATTGAAATTTAGATGTCAATATCAATGTCGTCAAGCCAAAATTAATTTAGATAGCTGTAGTCTTACTAAAATTTAAATTTAATTGCCAACACTAATAGTGTAATTTTTTTCCTTTTCTTAACTTATGCCATCTCATCCTACATCTATTTGGAGACGCTCGCCCAACAAACTCCGCCAAAATGAAATTTGGCTGGAATGCTTTTATTTTACTAGTTTATTTTTGGCAGCACTGGTTTTATTTTTAATCAATTTAGGCAATCTTGACCTTTTAGACTTAGATGAAGGGATAGTAGCACAGGTTGCCAAAGAAATTTATCAAGGAACAGGTTCATCATTAAGCTGGATTTTTCCCACTTTGTGGGGTGAACCCTATTTAGCTCAACCACCTTTAGTCCATAACTTAATTGCGATCGCTTACAAGCTTGGGGGAGTTAGTGAATTTACAACTCGTTTACCTGGAGCTTTGCTTGGTTCTATTTCTGTTCTTTTGGTTTACAATATCGGTCGCGAAATTTTTGTAGCTCGATTACCAGCTTTGTTTTCGGCATTGGTTTATTTGACTTGTTTGCCAGTGTTACGCTTGAGTCGTTTAGCAATGCTTGACGGCCCTTTGCTTTGTTTTCAATTGTTGGCAATTTGGGCAATTTTACGCTGTCGTCGCGACTTACGTTGGGCAGTAGCGGGGGGAATTGCTCTAGGGCTTATGGGTTTAACTCAAGGGCTATTAGGTATTCAAATATTCATTATTTTGTTGGCTTTTCTGTATTGGGATACACCTCGTTTACTTAGTTCTACTTATTTTTGGGTGGGATTGGTTTTAGGAGTTGCCCCTGGAGTTGCTTGGTATGTTTCTCAGTGGTTTCATTATCATGAGGTAAAAACTACTGGGGACTTTCTTAACCTATTTTTGGGTCATATTGCTGTCAACACGTCTGGGCCGAAACTGGCTGTGGAATATTATTTTCTTCAAAGTCTGCAATATGTTTTACCTTGGTTGATGATGATCGTGGCTGGGTTGAGATTGTTATATAAAAACCTTCATTGGGGATGGGGCAAACTTTTGTCTATCTGGCTCGGGGGGTATTTTGTTTTGAGTTTTTTGTTACTCAATCAAGATCATTGGTCGGTATTACCGATATATCCAGCCTTAGCACTAGCTGTAGGCAAACAATTGGATTTGATTCGCAATTTACCCAGTTACATAGATTATCCTCGCATTTGGAGCTATAGTTTTGTTTTGATGGCGGTTGTGGCAGCTTTTGCGGGTCTTTATTGGGGAATACGCGATTATGTAGATTTTTATCTGCCTTTTATTTGTGGTTCACTGACGATTACCTTTGCAGCTACAGCAATTGCGCTAGCTCAACATGAAAAGCAGTTTATCCCCTTATTATTTTGGGGTCTTTTGATTTCAATGTTTTTGTTGGTTGTTTCCCCTCACTGGATTTGGGAATTAAAAACAACAGAGCCAGTTAAACCAATTGCAGAGTTAATTAAGCAACATACACCTTCAGATGCCGTAATTTACACTTCTATGTCCCAAGAGCGAGCTAGCTTGAATTTTTATAGCGATCGCCAAATTATTCCTCAATCACTGACTCAACTGCAAAAAAATTGGCAACAAAATTCTCCTGTTTATTTATTGCTTGATCCTGAAACTCTAAAAGAATTAAATTTGCCTACAAAAGCACTGATTAAACCCACTGAATTTAAAACTCTTAATTGGTTACTCGCCACTAAACAATCTGACGAATAATATCAACCAGGTAAACATTTTCATTAAGGCAATAACACCTGTTTGTCCATAAAATAGAGGATGGACGGTCGATTAATTGTTTTTCAACCGAACTCCTCTTAGAAAACAAATTTATTTCTCTCTAAGATAACGAATTAAAAGTTCGTTGGACGCTCAGATTAGTATTTTTGGTTTTTGAACTTTCTAGATAAAACAGTCTTAAATCATGCGTCAAAAATCACAACTGACAAAAGACTAATGACCAATAACCCTCAACAAAATAATTTTTACAATTCAGATACGATTGCTATAGTTATTTTGTTGGATAAATTACTATAACTGCATTAAAGCTTATTCATCTTCATCCACGCCAATTTGTCGTAGATGAATATGCTTCCTACCTAAAGTTATTTCAAATTCATCTCCTTGTTTTAAGCCCATTTTTTTGGTGTAGGCAGAACCAATCAATAAGTTACCATTTGATTGAACACTAATACGATAACTAGCAGAACGTCCACCTCTACCTCAATTAGAGCATTAAGGAATTTCATCATGTTAACTCGTTCTACATTGTTTTTAGTGACTGTATAATAGCCACATTCTCTAGCTTTTTCCTCTTTAGAGAGATTACCTAGTTCTTTTACTTTACTAATTAATGCTGAACCTGCTAAAGGTTGGGGTTGGGTTGTTTTTGCCATTAACTTGAAACAACTAAAAATTTATTTGGTTTACAGTTTTGCTTTTCGCTAAAGTTATACAAAGTTAATATGTTTTACTTTGCTATCTTCATATAGAACTATATTACACTTATCGAGCATAATTAACTAAATAAAATTTTATATTTTACTCTCTTAATCTAGTTACCACTACCAAAAAATAATATTGTAAACTTTATCAAAAAAATATCAGATTATATACATAAGTTTTACTAACGATTAAAACAAGAATAATGAAATTAACTACGCGGGGTCATTATAGTGTCAAAGCATTATTAGACCTTAGTTTACAGCCAGGATATCAACCAACATCAGTAAAAATGATCGCCCAACGACAAGATTTACCCGCACCTTATTTAGAAAAGTTATTGATTGAAATGCGGAAAGCTGGAATTGTTAAATCTGTTAGAGGGGCAAAAGGAGGTTATCAATTAGCTTTCAAACCCGAACAAATTTCTTTAGGTAAAATTTTAGAGGCTGTGGGGGAAACTATCGAACCTTTAGCCAACTACTCTCCTGATAATTATCTAGCTGAAGATTGGGTAACATTTAGTTTATGGCAGAGATTACACCAGAAATTAAAAGAAGCTTTATATAGTATTACTTTGGCTGATTTATATTACGATGCCCGTAGTTGGCAAGCAGCCCAAGGGGAAGAAAATAATTTTATTGTTTAATTAAAAAAATTTATTATTTTAATTTATCTGATAGCTGATAGCCAATTTAATTATTAATCAATCACAATCTAATAAATTTGAGTTCAAATTGCTGTCACTCCTGTTTCTTTAGTTCTAATTCTCACTATTTGCTCAACACTAGCAACAAAGATTTTAC
Organism: uncultured Pleurocapsa sp.; assembly: GCA_964393695.1. Classification (GTDB taxonomy): domain Bacteria; phylum Cyanobacteriota; class Cyanobacteriia; order Cyanobacteriales; family Xenococcaceae; genus Waterburya. The sequence goes on along the minus strand of CAYMWC010000095.1, from coordinate 1,001 downwards.
CATCACCAATTTCCCCTGTACGACCAGCTAGTGATATTTGTTGAACTACCAAATCTGCCATTTCGTCTTCGACAATTACTTCGATTTTAATTTTGGTCGTAAAGTCTACTCGGTATTCTGTACCCCGATAACGAGTAGTTGAACCTTTTTTATGTCCATAGGCTTTAATCTCTGAAATTGTCATGCCAATTACCCCAGCCGTAACCACACTCGATTTGATATCATCAAGTTTGTGAGAATGAATAATTGCAGTGATTCTTTTCAATTTTTATTCCTCTAAATTATTGATATATTGTATCTTGGGTTTGTATAGCAGAAATAGATGGGAAAAGAAATAGAACGTAAATATTTGGTCAACAAAGTTGCCTGGCAGGGGTGTAAAGCCGAGCTTTCAAATACACCACAGGCTTTAGGAATTAAATATTGCCAGGGTTATCTACCAACTAATGATCAAACTACAGTTAGATTGAGAATTATAGGCGATCGCGGTTACTTAACTATCAAAAGTAAAACTGTAGGCAATACACGCTCGGAATTTGAATATTTTATTCCCGTAGAAGATGCTCAAGAAATGCTAGATACCTTGTGTTTAAAACCTTTAATCGAGAAAATAAGATATAAAATCAATTATGGTGATTTAGTTTGGGAAGTAGATGAATTTTTAGGTGATAATGCAGGCTTAATTATCGCCGAAATAGAGTTGGAAAATGAACAGCAACAAGTAGATCTTCCTAACTGGATTGAGCGCGAAGTTAACGACCAAAAATATTTTAATTCTAGTTTGGCGAAATATCCCTATAGTCAGTGGCAAGATAAATCAATTTGAGGTCAGAGGTCAGAGGTCAGAAGTCAGAGGTCAGAGGTCAGAAGTCAGAGGTCAGAAGTCAGAGGTCAGAGGTCAGAAGTCAGAGGTCAGAAGTCAGAGGTCAGAAGTCAGAAGTCAGAAGACTTGGGGACTTGGGGACTTGGGGACTTGGAGAAATTTTGTTAAGCGTATCTCC
>CAYMWC010000094.1:0-19676 GCA_964393695.1 uncultured Pleurocapsa sp. | reverse complement strand
AGGCGCGAAATTCTTGGCGAAATTACGATGGGCAAAAATAGCTATAAACCCACAAATAGAAGTTTTCCCTGCCCTTGCTGTAGCGACGGAAGCGGGAAATGCAGAAGTACGGAGGCAAACTTCAAATTACCGTACTGGTCAGATCGAACTCATCTTAAAGGAGAGTTAATTCTGTGCATGAGTTTAAAAGGAGATACGGCAACCCATACATATAGGGGAGATACGAATGGAGGAGTTTGGGGAAAATATATATTTAATGATTTAAACGAGCAATTGTCTCGTGAATGGACTCCTCCCAATAGAGAAAACGGTGAAGCTATAGATCCTAAAGCACAAGAAGCGATAAAGCTTGAAATTGAAAAAAGAAGACAGGCAATTTTAGCCGAACGAGAAAAACAAAAAATTTTAGAGAAAGAGGCAGATGCTTTAGAAAAAAAAGTCTTGCTTTCAGAAATCGATCGCGATCGCGAAATTAGAAAAGTTTTAAGCGATTTAACAATTAGCGATCGCCACTATAAAGAGCTAATTGGAAGAGGATTCAATCATTCTCAAATTTTAAAATACGACTATAAATCAATACAAATCCAGCAGCCGTTATCTCAAAAAACTAGCCATTTACTTGCAGGGGTAACGGCTGATGGGATGAGCCTCAATAATTGGGTTTCTGGAGCTATCTTACCTATTCCTAATGAAAAGGGACAGTATATCGGTTGGCAATATAAACTCGATATCGAGGAAGATAAATATCGATGGCCTAAGACATACGTGCCAAATCGAAGCTATGATATTACATCCAAACTGAAAGATAGCTTGGAAATACCTATGGGGTATTTTAGACCGAAATTGCAATCGCCTCGCAAAGATATTATCGCTCTTACCGAAAGCGTGGGATTTAAACCCAGACTGACGGCAGACAAATTCGATCTCCTTACAATCGGTGCATCGGGGGGAATGTTCACCTCTTCTCCACAAACGTTCGAGCGATTTTTAAATTCGGCAAAAGAAGAACTGGGAACGAATAATGTAGTTTTATACGGCGATGCGGGATCTGTTAAAAATCCCCTGGTATTAAATCAATATTACAAGACTACAGAGTTTTTAAAAGAAAAAGGGTTTAGTATTAGTTTTGCGTGGTGGAATCAAATTGAAAAAGAAAGAGGGGATATCGACGAAATTCCCATCGATACTGAAATAGGATATATATCCCCCGAACGCTACTTTGAAATTGGCAAACAGCATTGTAATTGGGAGCCTTACGATTCAAACGAGTCGATTTCTTCGGTATCTTCTTCAGATTCTGTTTCTACTGTCAATAAAATTTCCGATAAATTTGCTGCCGAATTATCTGATGCGCGATCTCTCGAACGGTTACAAGAAGCAATCTCTAACTATGAAACAAAGTTTGGCGATCGCTTTGATAATATCAAAAAACAAGCTTGGATCCAATTAGATATAGCCACTAAAAAAAATATTACAGATTTCATAGCAGCCGACAAAGAAAGAAGCGATCGCCAGCAAGAGAGAGTAGAAACTATAGTGCCAGTTTTGGCAACATACTTAAATACTTTAAAAAAGCATAGAATAGAAAATTATAAAAGTTTAATCGAATACAACCCCATCCAAAAGACAATAACCTATCGCTGCAAGGATAATCCCCAAGAATACCTAAACGCAAAAAATATCAACGGACAATGGCTGAACTGTGGAAGCAACATAAGTAAAGAAAAAGCTAAATATTTCAAGCAAGAAGCTTCTCAAAAAGTTCGACAACTTATAAATTGTAAAAAAAAATTGAGTAACCTTGCATCTATACCTTAGCAAAACAAACAAGATTTTTTCTTTTGCTGTAAATATATTCTAATAGTTATAGAAAAGTTGAAAGCAAAGCATTTCAGAGGTCTAAAAAAAAGCTTTCAGGGGAGCAGTCAATTCCAAATTCTAAGTAGATATATTTGTCAACCCATTCCGATTCTTTATTTAAACGCTTGGCAATGCTTTTTAAATATTCTTGATAATTTTCAATCAAAGAACTCGAACGTTGATGATCGAATATTGCGCCTCTTCCCCAATCAAAAGGAGGAAAGAAACTATATCTATCTTTAAATTTTATTGCTGCCCAAGTTGGAGCGTAGCCATTATTGTAAGCTTTTTTTAAAAGTTCGCGATACAAAACTAATTTTTCTTCGTCTGAAGCGATCGCTAAACGGCTAGAACCTAAAACAGTTACCAATTTTTTAAGGTCGAAATTATATCCACAATGAGGGCAACGCGAATAAATAGCGTAGATATAAGCTCCACACCCTTCATCTTGAATCGGACACGCTTTTAAAGGGGGGCTTCCCTTCCCTGTAGTTTTTTCTTCACTAGACTTTATTAACTCTACCTCTTCTAAATCTTCGATAAAGCCATGTTCTAGAATATTGTCTGATTGATCTAATACGAGGCAATCATGTTTATCCTCTGCCAAACGCAATCCCCTCCCTAATTGCTGAAAATATAAAGCTTTAGATTTAGTAGGTCGCGCCAGCATCACACAACTGACCTCTGGAACATCAAACCCCTCTGATAAAGCAGCGCAAGAAGTTAAAATCAAAAGCTCTCCTGTGGCAAGCTGCTTATAGAGTTCGTTCCTTTCGGCTATAGGCGTTTTCCCCGTCACCGTGGCTGCCGATATTCCGCGATCGCAAAACGCCTGAGCTATATTCTTTGCGTGTTGCACTCCAACCGCAAAGGCAATACTTTTACGTTTGCATGCAAAATCGAACCAACTAGCGCATAACTGATCGATTAGTTCTGGGCGATCACAAACTGTACTCAATTGCTGCTGATTATAATCACCATTGACTAAATCTAAATTTTCTAAAGAGACATCAAAATTTAGCCCATAATAAGAGGGTTTTACTAAAAACCCAGCATTTATAAGCTCTTTAGGCATGGGAGTACAAACGAGATCTTTATAGATGTCTCCTAATGACTCCCTTGGAGATAATCTCCAAGGTGTTGCCGTAAGACCTATATAAATGGCACTAGGAAATATTTTTTGCATCATATCACGACAAACTTTACTAAATGCCACCAAATGACACTCGTCAAAAATAATTAGATCGAAATTAGAATTCTTCCATTTTTCCCTATTTGGTAGAGTCTGAACCGATGCAATTTGAACGGGGGCATTGATATCTTCTTCCCAACCAGCCTTGAAAAATCCACACCTCAATCCTACGGAATAAAACTTTTTATAAGTCTGTCCCACGAGAATATCTCGATGAACCACGAATAAAACCCGGCGATCGCGACTCACGGCATCGTGAACTATCTTTGTCGAGATGATTGTTTTTCCACCGCCAGTAGGGGCGAACAACAATATCCTTTTCTTGGACTGCTTAATCAGACGATAGGTATCGGATACCGCTTTTGCTTGATAATTTCTAAGCGTATACGGAAAACTCATTTATTTTTTTTTATCGATCGCTTGATGCTTATCGCAATAAAAACCAAACTGAATATTTAGGTTGGTGGCACGAATATAAGCAACATATTGAACCGCGAAGCAGAATATTCTCATCGAAGTGGATACCCCTACCTGCGAAACGTAAGGTAAGGGTTATTGAAGAAACGCCATAAAATCTCGATTAGAAAAACTCGTTTCGATCGCCACCTCGTCGAAGGTAAATTCGCTATTGCGATCGTTAATGATATTATAGTTTGCGCTTTGAGCATTACCTAAAAGAGTGGTATTAGCCATAATTAAAGAAGAATCGCTAATATCGATAATTCCGCCATCATCAAAATCATTGTTAATAGTCGTATTGTAAATATCAGAATCTGTATTCCTGATAGCCAATCCCGAACCAATAATAGATTTATTTTCAGAGATAGAACCGTTAACAAACGTAAACGATTCGGCATTATCTAAATAAATACCTCCACCCCAAGACAACATGGGATCATCCGACATAATTTGATTGTTATTAACTGTCGCTCGGATCACATCCAGGCTACCTGTTCGATGATAGATTCCGCCTCCATGATGTTCTGCCTGACTGCCAATAATACTTGTATCGCTAATTTCCAAATTCTCAGAACTATAAATAGCACCCCCAAGATTTCGAGAATTACCTCCAACCAAATTCAATCGATGAATACTGACATTAATATTTTTATAAGCATTGCGATCGTCGATCGTAAAAATGCGATCGCGTCCCAGTTGCTCGATCGTCGCTCCGTAGGGAGTTCCTATATAAAGCGAATCTGTAATCTCTAGACAAGAGTTTAAGTTTACATCGGTTTCGAGCAGAATCGTATCCGTTCCTGATAGTTCGTTCGCTTGGAAAATTGCATGGCGCAAAGAACCCGCACCGTAGTCGTTCCCATTTGTTACGTTAAAAGTTGCCATGTTGAATTTTTAGAAATAATTAATGTTTATGTTTACAAACCGACATCACTGGCATTAGGAGAAACTACAAAATCGTCAAAATAAGCACTGTCTTCTTTATCCGGCCACCAGTCAGAGCCACCGCCACCGTGGAAGGTGCTGAAGTATGCAGTGTCGATCCCCTGACCATTGGTAAAGCGCAGACCTTTACGAGTCAGCACTTTAGCGCCATCCATCCAGATTTCAACCTCGCCGTTCTTTTGCCCTGAATCGTTGACTTTGACTCGCTGAACCATGCGATGCCATTGACCACGCTGGAATGAGCGACCTAAAGGAATATCTTCGCCATAAGTTTCAGGCTGATCCATGTGATAGAGATAGAGAACCGCCTGACCGTTCTCACGCCACATATAGCGTGAGGTAAAGCCATTGTTGCCATTGCAATACATTCCCCCAGAACAAAGTTCGCCTTGACCCAATCCAGGCAATTTACCACCTGAAGCCCGTGGTCCGTCAAAGTCAAAATCATCGTCAAACTTAACCCAATAAGACATATAGTATTCTTGTCTGGGCTGAAGCATCCATTTCGCTCCTTTATTGGATTGGCGATCGGGTGGATAGGCAATTTTAAGAGATTGTCCACCCGAATGGGATTCTTCATTAGTTATTGTAGCGTACTTGTCCATTTCAGAAGACCAAGTAACATTCCAGTCATTTTTCTGGACATCTGTAGAGTATTTAGTTCCGTTGCCATGATTTTCAAATCCCACCGCAATCGCATCTCCACCTGGGTTGGGATTATCTGAAATTGCCACATCTTCTGATACGGGTGATTCTGATACTGATACGGCGGCAGTTTCGCTATCATTACTCTCTTCAGCATTAGGAGTATTAGCATCTACAGATGTTTCTGTTTCGGCGGGTGCTTCTTCTGGAGAGGGAGTAGAAGTAGCTACTGGTAATGCTTTTTCTGTTTCTGTGATATTTTGGGGAATATCGCTAAAAGCAATATTGTCGGAAATATTGTCATTTACCTCCGCAAAAGCAGAGGCGATCGCTTCTTCTGGCAGGGGATCTCCACCATGATTATCGTATTGCTGAATTGTTGTAGCAGCAAGAGAAGCATTATACCCCGTTCCAACTTCATTAGTTACCCAATCGTCTCTTTTATCCTGATGATCGTAGTCATTCGATCGCGGGCCACCAACTAATGCACCGAACAAAAGATTTTTATTGGGTTCGACACCGCCATCCAAAGGTTTGTCACCTGCCGAACCTCGATGATGGGGACGGAGGGGGTAATTATCGCCAAATCCAATAAGATAGCTATATTGCTTGGGATTATCTCCCAACAAATAATCGAGTTGTTTCTGAGCAAATACCGAATACTCACCGTTAGGTTCGACGAAATCGCTGTACCATTCTGCTAAAAAGCTAGAAGAAAGAGCAAGAGGAGCAGAAGCCCACTCAGCCCGAATCGCCAAGCCACCAGGAGAATGCTTTACGCCACCTTGAGCCGTTAACCAATATTCCACCCAATCTTGAAATTCTTGTTGGAAAAAAGGATCGCTACTTTCTTTGGCTAAAAGTGCCAGGGCTGCATAGGAATGATCGTCAGCTACGTAAGTATAAGTTCCAATATGTCCAATACCATCTTTGAAATGCCGTTCGGCTTTAGTTAAATATTCGGCATTGCCTGTAGCTCGATAAAGCCACATTGCCCCCAATACTAATTCGTCTTCGTAGCCACTCCAGGAAGTATAAAAAGGATTTACAGCCTGTACTGAATCAGAATACTTGCCCAAATAGGTTTCGGCAAAATCATAAAGGGCGATCGCATTTTCTAAAAGCTCCTGTGAATAGGCAGGGTTTTCCTCGGCAAAAAGCATTGAAGCAGAAGCGAGAGCAGAAGCAGTACCCGCAGCTACATCTGAACCAGGATTATCTGGAGTTACGGCAAAAGAAGGGCGTTGAGTTGTATTCTCAATTTGTTCGGGAGGAACCCAATAATAATGATCGGTTTTATCGCCTACTTGAACCCACAGCTTTTGTGTCCTGCCCCCACTTGATTCGTGAGATTTGAGAAAATAATCGGTTCCTTGCTTGACAGCATTCAAAAGCTCATCAAACTGCCCAGATTGTAAATAGGCATTTTTATAATCGATGCCACTCCAGGCAAGAAAAGCCATAGAATAAGCCATAGGTTGAGTAAATTTGATATGATCTCCCGCATCAAAATAGCCACCGCTAAGATCTTTGCCTACATCAGCACCATCGTTGAGGGTAGAATCGCTACGCCATTCAAGCCGATTATCCGCCCCCATTTCCCCAGAGCGATTTGCCATAAAAAATAGCCAGTTTAGCTGTAAAGCTTCGCCGTAGTTGAATTTGCCTTCTCCAGCAGAAGAAGCAAAATTAGAATAGGCAGTTTCGGCAGTAGGAATTTCTTCTGTTGCTGTATCTCCTGAAGAATCACTATTTTCTGTTTTTGTAGTAGCTGTCTGGCTAGTTTCTGAAGAACTAGTTTCGGGCTTTTGCTCTACGTTATTCGTATCCGTCAAACTGTCTTCCGCTTCTGCAATACGATCGTCTTCCCATTGCTGGCGTTCTTCGGTAGTAAAAGAAGAAAGAGTTGGTTTGCCCAAGTCTGCTCGATATTCATCAAATTCAATGTTAATCTCAGTTGGGTTTCCATCAACAATTAATACCGTATTAGTAACTTCACCTTCTTTTAAACGTTCGTTCCACTTATCACCCGAAAAATTAACTTTGTCCGTTCCTTTAGAAACTAAAACCCCATAATTTTCTCTAATCTCGTGACCTTCTGGTAGGTAAATCGAGCCTAACCAGTTAGAGTCAATATTGGAATTACCAGTAACGTTGACTTCTACACGATAGCCATCGTTCCAGGTTTCACTAACTATATAATCTACGTCAACATCTTCAAGCTGTTGTGTTTTTCCTCTCATCGCTTCAGCCAATATAATTGTTTCTGTATTTTCAAAAATCTTCAATTCAGCAATTGCGCTTCCTCCAATACAAAACATAGAACTAATTGAAAGTGAAAAAAGTAAGATACCTGTTGATTTTTTCATTTTTTTAATAAGATAAAAAGGTGTTGGCAAATTGATAAAGATGCTTGAGGCAGCATAAAGCAACAAAAAAGCTCCAGCCTAAAAGAAACCGTTTAAATTGCCAAACATAGCGAGGGTTAATAAGTAGTGGTCTGCACTGCCAATTCTGTAGATCTATCATCAGAAAACGTTTAATATAATGTCTTATTTTTTGAATTGAAATGCCAAGAAATTCTAGTCTGTTATTTTTCGAGCGTTTCATCATAATCCCGTCCCCAAAAATACCCAATCATTAACTTTTAAAATCCCCTGTGGATAGGGAAATGGCCCGATGAAATAAGCCGAATCACCACAATTGGTCTTTATATTGAAAAAGCTAACTACTTGGGCTGTATCGGAACTTTCAAAAGTTTCCCACAGCACAGCTTTAAAGGTATCTCCGAAAGGATGAATCCCTGTAGGTTCTCGTCCTCCAGCCAAACAACCAGTTCCACCAGCCACCCAATGATCTCGACCTCGAATCCATTGATTTCCCTCAAAAGACGTGGCAATTTTACGTCCGAGGTTTTCAATATCATCTAGTTCCAGGTGGGCGCAATCGCTCTGACAGGGAACGTTAAACCCCTCTACCTTAGAACCGCTAATAGTGTCAGAGCGATTTGTTTCAGCATCGCCCCAAACAAAGTCGATTCTACCAACTAAACTAATTTCAGCGTTTACAGAGTTAGGATATTCGGATAAAGCAAGTTCGCTCAAGCCTGGAATTTCAGAAACATACATATCTTCATAGCCTTCCATATCTTCAATTTGAGCGTTAGATAAATTCGGAATTGAATCGGCACTATAGCTTTCAAGATTGAGAGAATCCAGTTGTAATTCGGCAATATCTTTATCTTCAGCAAGGCTAGCAAGATCCGAGTCGAGATAGTCGTCGTATCCGTTCTGCTCCAGTAAATCTGCTACAGGCGCAACGCTTGAAGCTTTTCTTTGAGATAGTTCGGGAACTGCTTCTACTAAAGAAGCGATAGTCTGTTCTCCAGTGAGCGGAAAATCCGCCAGAGTAACTTCTGAAGGAACATCATCGACGTATTCATCTCCATTGCGATCGCTTGCTACCACTCCGTTTTTTCGATTGACCCTTTCATAAATATCCTGAAGACTAAATAATTGAGGAGCGAGAGAATTTTGCAAGTCTCCTAATTTCAGGATGTCTTCAATTCGGTCGCCAGCCTTCCACTCGCGAGATATATCCCATCCCACCAGATCGTTTAGATCTTCGCCTATCGACCCATCTTCCTGAATCGGCTCAAAATTAGAAAGACTAAAATTGTTCCAGTTAGTAAATAATTTGATTTCTGGATCTTGCTGGATTTCTCCATTTTCTACTTGGGCGGAAATAGATTTAACGGGAATTAATGCTGCCAAAATAAGCCCCAGTAATATTTTTTTATTCATAGTTTTTTTGTACGTCGGTTTTAAGGCATTAATTTTCTAGTTTTTTTCTGATGCTGTTGCTGACGCTGCTGGCGTTGCTCGATAGAACGCAATACCTGCTGAAAATAATCGGCTTTTTCTTCGGTAAGGTTGCTTTTTTCTTCAATGTTTTTCCAGCCACCACCAAAAGTTTTTTTTGCTTGAAAATAGTTATTTCCATCGTGCTTATCTCGATAAGAGATAATTTGGGAATCTGGATTATATTCGCAAATCGATTTTTCCTTTTCGACCTTGTTTGTTCCGTTTAACTTGAGGTATTGGGCAACTACCGCAGCCGATTTCTTTACCCTCTCGTCTTGCTGGTTTTGCGATTTTTCCATTTCTATTGCTGCTCTAACTTTCCTAATCTGAGCTAGAGAAATATTGCTGCGCTCTCCTCGAATGGTATCAATCTGAATCAACTTTTCTGCCGAACCAGCTTTTAAAGTCAACCCACTATCTTGACGAGTAAGCGTCAAATCTAAATTTTTAAATCTGTATTTTCCGTTTTCGTACTTTGCCAAGTCCTGAATTATCTCAGAGATCTGAGTCTGTCGATTGAGGAGTAATTTTCCATCGCCTTTGGCTTCAGCTATCTTAATTTGCGATCGCACCCTATTTAACTTCTCAAGATCCTCAATGCTATCGGAAACGACATGACGATCGCCATTTTTGCTGTAAGAAAGAATTAAATTATCGTCGTTGTCGCGGAGTTCAAAATGGAGATTGTCTATTTTAGAAATAAGATAATCTCCAATAGCGTAATTATTTTCTTCTGTTTTTTGCCAAGCACGTTCAAATTTAATTCTTAATTCTCTCATCAATTTATTACGCGAAATATCCAAAGCGATCGCAGGCGATTTTTCTTTAAATTTAAGAATATTAGCTACCATAGAATCAAGAGTATTGTTTACTTTGGAAAGGAAAGAAACAACTCTATCCTCCCAAGAATAATTTTGCAGAAATTTGGCACGTTCAGATGGATCTAAAGGCTTAATAAAATCGTGCGCCGATCTAATAGACATTTCAGTTGTTTCCGTAATGAGGTAGGGATGCTGCCTCATTACTTTTTCCATTAGATTAGAGGGAGTGTGAATTGATGGAAGATTTTTGGGGCTTACTACTGTAGGAATAATATCTCTATTATCTCCATACACTACAAGGCGATCGGTTAATGTATCGACAACTGCCACGGCATCTCGATCGCGCCAAAACTGATAATTCCCCACCTGCGATACGCTAAAAGAATCATTGCCTGTTATATCCAAGGCAGTATCGAGAATGTCGGCTAAGGCGCGATCGCGATCGAAGACTTGGTTTGCCCAAGAAGCAGAAGAAACTCGCTGATAATCGTCATTTAGTTGTTTGGCAATTTCTCTATAATTAGCAAACATTTTTATCCAAAAATGGTTGAATAAATACCCCAACCTCAACGCAGCGAGGCGGAGTAGGGAGGGGTAGTTGAATCTTTATTTGAAAGGCGATCGATCACAACTTGGCCTTCAGCTTTGAGAAAGACGCATTCATTATCGAGTCTTAAATCGATACAGCTTTGCATCGTTAAATTTTCTAATTTTTTTTCGGTATAATTAGTAATATTTTCACGAGTAACAATGGTCAAACAAAGCTCGTTGTTTATTCGCAGTTCCGCTTTTAGGGGAATATAGTTTTTAGGTAGAGGAAGCTTTTTTTTTTCTTGCTGCCAATAAACAGCAAGGGAGCGATCGCTTTCGGCAAAAATCCGAGCTTGTTCGGGAAGAAATGATAGGTCTAAATTCGATCTCAACATTATATTACTATATCTTTAGTGTGAATATCTAAATCTTCTGGTGGGAGAGGCAAAAGTTCTTTATCGGCAAACTCAAGACGTTTCTTTAACTCTATGTCCAGTTCTTCTCCTATAAAAGGTCTTCTTTGTTGTTCGTATGCCTTCAATTTTTTGATACTTTTTTTTAGCCATATTCTGGACGAACTGTAGTAAGTAAGCCTATCTTTTAAAGAAACTTTCACTCGTCTAATTTTCCAGGGAATACTGCCCCGTTCACCTTTGTATAATTCTGGATTAGTATAAATAACTGCTCCTTTACGCATTGCCCTAATCTCATCGGGACGAATTAAAGGCTCCAAAACTCTTTGTTCTGAGATTGTGGTGGATTTTCCAGATTTGCTACCACCAAAAGAACGAGATTTGTTTTTGATTATTACTTCCTTTTCACCTAAAACTTTTGACCACTTGGCTTCATTCTCTTCATTTCTAGGATTAAACAGAAAACTAGCCTTCAGTGCAGTTCTTAAGGTACTGAGTTTATTTTTTCCGTACTCGTCGGCAACCTGGGATTCGTTTTGATAACCTACAATCATTATTAATCCTTTAGATCTGTGCCAGTTCGGCCAATTTATCGACTCGGAAATTTTTATAGTTTTATATTCATCAAGAGATAATATAAAAGGACAATCTCTTTGATAAGAAAAATTATTATTTACTATTACCTCTAAAATAGCTGCCATTAGAGGATTATAAACTTTTCGACGAGTCTCGTCACTTTGCAACACCAGCATCTCCTTTCCAGTCAAATCTAAGGAGATATTAGTTTGACCGAGAATACAGGGCAATAAATCTTTTTGCATAAAGACGGAGGCTATTTGCTGTGCGCCACCAAGGATACCTTCTGATGTTTCTTTCGCCTGAGCGAAACCCATGTACTGCGAGAAAGGTATATAATTCCAAGTAGTAAAAGCTGGATTTTTTTGCTCTTTAGCGTATATCAATCTTTTCCCAAGATCGGATAATTGTAAAATAGCAAAAGCCATAGCTACGTCTGGATAAGGAGTGTTTTTTGCTAACAAGAAACTAGAGTACAAAACTCTTTTTCCTGCTGGACCAAAAAAATTATCGCTTTTTCCCGTACTAGAAACTAAATTATCATGTAAAGTCTCGGCTAGCGTTATAGCCATACTAGTATCTTCGCTATTTTTAATGAAATCTAACGGGTTGATTGTACATGTGTAATCTTTGCCTGGAGCGAAAACTCTTATTTTATAACCGTGACGGGCTGCATATCCAGCTACAACAGGTATTTGCCCTCCTTTTCCTCCGTACTCAGCGCCTTTATAATCGTAGAGGAGAATCGGAAAACCCTGATCTATTGCTGATATATTGAGCGGATTAATTACGCCGTAGGTTTTTCCCATTCCTGGTGCGCCGATAACCTCTATTCCAGGGTTAGCAGTCGGAACAAATAGAGTCGGAGTTACGCCAAGAATAAAGATCGAAAACCACAACCAAACTGGATGTATTTGCCAATTCTTAAAAGATCCAGAATACAAACAAACCTCATCAACTTGTTGGTTTTTGAGTTGACTTATAGCTTCTTTACAGAGATTGTATTTGGTCATCCGATCGGCAAAATGGGCGTTAGTTCTCTTATTTCTACGGGGAGATAGGGAACTGGTCAGCATTAAAAGTAGTGCCATCCCTATAAGAATTAATATTCGTGGCTCCAGCAGTCCCGTATTTTCTAAAATATAGAGAAGTTGTGAGCGATCGATTAAACTATTATTCATTTCCCTCTACTCTCGAACCCAAGGGTAACTCTTCTAAGGGCATCATTCTTCTTTTCGTCTCCTCCTCCTGCCCTAATTGCCCAAATTTAGCAACTACGCTAAGAGGAAGATCGGTTTGGGCGATTGCATCATTCGCGCTATTTCCATTGCGAACTAAAGCGATATATTCTCGTGTTGCTGCTGCCACAGTACCATTAGGATTAATACGTCCTTCTTCAATCGATCTTTCTAGTCCCAAAGCAACATCATCTGGGCTAGCATCTCCATAAATGGTTTTAATGCTAGTTACGACTTCGGGTTCTGGTTCTGGTTCTGGTTCTGGTGGTGGCGGAGCCGATTCGATAATTATCTTATCTCTATCCGTTGCCGAACCCGTCGTATCGATTAAAAATTCGTATTGGTGTGCTTTGCCCTGCTGGTCTAAAGTCTCGATAATCAAATTGGGCGTAGAACTTTTAGTTGCTCCAGGAATATCTATCTCTTCAATTTTTCTTAGATACAATGCAGTTGCGCTTGCGCTATCAATCGGCGCATTCGGAGTAAAAACCGTCCGCGATTGATCTGGCAGCAATACAAAGTTAATAATTTGATCGTTTTCAAAGATAATTGAGCTTGCTTGTCCATTAACTACGGACACCACAGTAGGCTCGGTTGATGCCGTATTCTCCTCAATTTTCCGGCTATCTGCCAAAGCAGGAAAAGCCGACAACATAACAATTCCCATGCTCAATAAAATATTTTCAATTTTCATTGATTAATCTCCAAAAAACTATTAATAAAAATAGACACCTCAGTTCCTGCGCTAATTTGATAGATAGGAGTCTCCGCTGCCCGATCTTCCATAATTTGTTCCGAACGTTCCTCCAACCGTTCTTTAGTCGTTTCAAAAACTCCTTCTGCTGCTCCTGTTAACAACGAAGCATCTTCGCTACGTCTACTTCTGACAATCGAACCTGAAGAGTAAACTTCTTCAAACTCTTCATCAGGATTATCGGGATCGAACTGCGCTGCAACTCCGTATCCGTAATCGTTATCCCGTTCGTTTAAAATCTCAAATCCTCTTTCCCCTGCCCCTAGAACTCCCGTTAAAATATCCTGCCCTAACTGATTCCCACCATTCCCATTGGCGCGATCGGCGATCAAAGGAGAATTGCCTTCTCCTTTGATAGAAATCGTTCCTGGGGGGATCGGCTCTTGCTTTAAAGCCCCAGAACTATCGACGTAAGATACGGCGATCGCCTCTAGTTCGCTTAATCCAGAATTTTGAATCGATTTGACCTGAACTATCAAGGTAGTGCCAACATCTAAAGCAATGCTGCCATCGCCAGACATTAAAGGGTTGTTTAGGACAACTTTTGCTCTAGAGGAAGAGGGATCGACACCCTCAGACCAAATAATTGGCGAAGAAAACTCTCCCGAAACAATTGTGCCAAAGGGAATTTCTTTATTAGAGGATTGCGACGTAGATAACGCTACTGTTGAATTTTGAGCTACAGCACTAGATACGCCATTAGAAGCAAGGGCAGCTAAACGATCCTGCTCTTTAAACTGCTCCGCTCGTTGTGCTAGATAATCATTTTTTACAGTAGGATTAGTAGAAGTATTAGAAAGAAAATCTTGAACTTCAGGATTATTTATATCTAGAGGATCGCTTGTCAATTCATCGTTATCCTCTTCTTTTGATTCGCCAATCGATACAGAAGCAATATTAGTAGTAGCGACTTGGGCTACCTCTCCTTTAGTAATTGTCCTATTTAATTCTTCAGCTTCAGAAGGAAAAGAACTATTGTCCGTTTTGGCAACTACGGTATCTTCAATTCGAGGTCTGGGGGATGATGTTTGAGAAAATGATGCTGCAACTGGTTCTACAGGATCGATTTCGTTATTGCCCATAGCAGCACCGAGAGAAGCTAATCTCGCCCACTCTTCCAAAGGATCGGTATTGTTCGATTGGGGTGCTGGTCGCGGTGTCGAGCGCGGTGTCGAGCGCGGTGTCGAGCGCGGTGTCGAGCGCGGTGTCGGTTCTATTGCTGCCTTAGATTCTTCGACGGTAAGTTGAGCCTGTGGTTGGGGTTGTAAATCGGCTTCTTGTTGTGCAAAAGCAAGTTGAGCTCTATAGCGATCTTCCTCATTTATCGATTCTTCTCCTTGAGTCGTAATCGTAGTTTTTTCTGTCTCTTCTTCAACTATATTGTCTCCTCCACCGCTTATTTTTGAATAAAAAGAAGCTGCAAGAAGAATGACTCCGCCAAAAGAAGCTGTCAAAATTAAACCTATAATTATTCGTAATCCGTTGTTATTAGCAGCATTTGATTCTTTTCGGTCTGATTTTAAGCGTTCAACAGGATCGACTAAGGAGTCTTCGCTTTTTTTATCGTTCCGCCCGACTATAGAGCGTATTTCTTCTACAGAAATTTTTTCATCACAATCCTTTGCTTTTGTTTCAGATTCGGAAATTTGTACGGTATTCATTAGTTTTATTTTTGACTACATTGTTATTGCTCGTAGTTTTCAATTGAAGTTATGAGCAAGCCACTTTTTAGAAGCTTGTTTTCTAAAAAATTACGAAAAGCACTTGGTTCATCAGTAGTTTGCCGATAAGGTTCGATTGGCTTCAAAACAATGGTTTTATTAAACTTCACTCCACCTTTTTCCCCAGAACTAGCTTTATCAATTCGAGTCGCCATAACTTTTACATGATAAGTATTGTCTTTTTTCCTAATTGGTTCAGAAATATGATAAATCCGCAATACAGATATAAATTCACCGCTATAAAATTCGTTTGGCACAAATTCAGCAAACTTTTTCAAAAATTCTTCTCTAAAACCATCGATAATTGCATAGGATGCAGTATAAGTTTTTGAGGGAATTTTCAACTCCTCTTTTTGATATTCAATTTCTACGCCACCATCGTGTTCCGTTGAATTTGGTATTCTACTATCGAGTTCATAGGTAAGATAAAGCCAGTTAGTAACGAATTCGTGAATAACCTCATTTGAACGAAATAGTGCGTCTTTTTCAACAGCCTGTTGGGTTTTACCGTTTAAGGTTTCAACGAAGATTTTTTCTCTTGCTGCCAATCTGTTATTATTGACTAATAAGATTAAAATCATCAAAAAAGACAATAATAAACCTCCAGTTAAACCCAAAAGACTTAAAACTACTTTATTGGTATCTTTAAGAGCTATTAATGCTTTATTTGGTTTTAGTTCTACTAAATTGGAGGAGTGGTTAGCATTTAGTTTTCCGTTCATTTTTTTAACTTTCTTTTTTACGATGTAGGGGGTAATGTAGATGATATGGGGGGTGTGGATAAACTTTCAGATGCCATTTTTGCAGCTATGGTTTTTGCAGCCAAAGATGAACCCGCAGAAGTAGCTGCCATTCCTGCCTCTGCTCCTAATTTGAGGCTTCTAGAAATTCCTTCAAATATGCCATCACCTATTCCTTTTGATACTGCCACAGCCACGATTGGCGCAAAGATCGACAGAAAAAAGAGAAATGCCGTATCCAAATAACTGCTGCCTATTGGCACATCCTGATTGTCCATCAGAGATAATATATTTGCCATAAACCCAACAAGTATTACGTAGCCAATAGGCATCAGCAAAAGAGAAAAATATCCACTAAACCATTTAAAAATGGTTTTTCCTCCATTACTGGGAATTACCGACAGTCCTAAAGCAATAGGGGCATATAAAGCAGTTAGCAATAAACTCGCTTCAATAACATTTACGAAACACCATTGCAGAGCATTTAATAAAAACTGTGTGGCAGTTAAAAATGGTAAATTAATAGTCCCGACTAAACTTGTAACAATACCATCTCCTAATCGTTCTAAAATATTGCCGTTTAAAGGAGCAGTGCTTCCCGATAGCTGCTGCAATAGTTCTTGCGCTTGTTCGAGCTTTACAGGATCTCGAACACATTCATCAAGTGCTACCCCAGTTTTGTCGATACATTCTGTAAATATTTCACGAGCGCGAGTATTGGCGACGGCGGTATTTTGAATCTTGCCAATCGCATCAGAAACGCTAATCCCCGCAAAAGTCATATTTAAAATCTGAGTTAGCCAAAATAAACTAACCTCGCGAAAATATAATACTAATTGCGACAATATATAACCATTTCCACCCAACAAAATACCTACTACTATAGGAAACATAGATATTTCGATTATATGAAGAAGATCTAAAATTCCATCTTTTCCTTCTTTAATAATTAAATATATTAAAGACATCGCAGCGATAAAAGCACCAAATTGACACAAAGCTTGCCACAAAGGTTCTGCGGAATTGACGCTAATATCCCACAGACGCTGCCAGGATTCTTGCGTCTGCTGATTGAGTTCTCTAGAATTAGTTAAAATTGCTTGGGCTTTCTCATTTCCATAGCCTATTTGAGCGAAAAAAATGTAATAGCTCATGATTTTTAAATTAATCTTTTTTACCTGGAATGGAAATAAAAAATAAAGATTGACCAGCAGCAGCATTGGCAGCAGCCTGTTGTCTTTCTCTGACCATATTCTGCTTGCTCAGTTCCGTCAAAGTCTCAGAACTCAGTTGTAAAGATAAAGAACGATCGATCTTAGCATCCTGCATATCCGCGATCGCCATAGCGTTAACCTGTTGAGCTAAGGCTAATTGGTTAGAAATATTCCGCATAATATTTTGAGAAATATCCTGATCGCTACTATCTTCTGCAATATAAAGAGATTGTTTCGCCGAAGAAATAGCAGAATCAACTTTGGCTTCGAGTTTTGATTGACCTTCTAAAGATAAGGCACTATTTTCCGAATATTCTTGACTTAACGAGCGGAGATATTGCTGATATAGTTTTTCTCGGTTGGCATACGTAGTACCCGTTTGTCCCGATAAAACATCGTTTAATTCTCCTAATTCCGCATCTTCTAAAAATATTTGCTTGGCTTGCTGAACGTTAGGAATTCCCAAACTACCTAAATCTGGCTCCGTACCTCTAATGCCGAGAAAAGTTGTGATGTCTCCAGCAAGAGTAGAAAGATCCTGATTGAGTTCGGTCAAAAACGTTTCTGCCCCCAGATTATCTAAGACAAATCCGATAATGCTATCTTTGATGGTATTAGTAAGTTTACCTCGATCGAATTCGGGATCTATTCCAACCGTTTCACTGTAGTCTGGGATATCTTCAGATGGGGCAGTAAGATTTTGAGCGAATACGCGATCGCAATTGCCAATACTGACCAAGCTAATAGTAGCTAAAACAATAATTTTTAATTTCACGTTTTTCTCTCCCTTTAACTTCAACTTGCAATAGACAAACTTTTAAATTCTTCTTTACGCCGATAGGAAGCCCTCATCTGCTTGCTATACAAAGACAATCCCTTCATTATCCCCAGAGTAGTGCGTGGATATCGCTCTAGTATTTTTGCTCTTGCTGCCCGTTCATCCTGACTATTAGCTAAAGCAGCAAGGGCGATTAAACTTGGGAAATATTGACAACTCCAAAATCGATCGTCTTGACACAAAAGCCAATTTGAAAAGAG
Organism: uncultured Pleurocapsa sp.; assembly: GCA_964393695.1. GTDB lineage: Bacteria > Cyanobacteriota > Cyanobacteriia > Cyanobacteriales > Xenococcaceae > Waterburya. The sequence continues at coordinate 1,666 of CAYMWC010000094.1, read as the reverse complement.
ATATTGGCGGTTGGAAACAAAACTTTGTGCTGTATTAGGCAAAATTACTTCATAAGGAGTCTTTAATAATGCCTCATAAGTGTTAATCGAACTACTAGTCGTTTTGCCAATTAAATGATAGTCTGTATTAACTAAAATTTTGTCCCTAGCAGAGCATTTAGCAATCGATTCTAAATCCTGACCTACTAGCAGAACACTCTGTCCTTCTTTTCTTCCCGTTGCAAATCGTTCGCCAACAATATCGGCAAACCCTCTTTTGTTCAGCAGCACCGAGCATTCGTCCATTACGAATAGACTTTTAGGATTTTCTAAGGCCACGTTGAGGCAAGCCATTTGAGCTACTAACGCCATGATGTAGCTATTGGTTTCATTAGTCAGCCCTGATAAAGCGAAAAAAGTCATGTCCGGTAGAGGTGGAATATCCGAAGGACGAGAAATCGCTTTGCCAATGTTGGGATCTACTAACTTTGCCCCTATTTGATTACTTATCTGCGCGATCGCTCGTTCGTCAATATCGCTATATTCGTACAAACCGAGTTTTTCGCGAGAACAGAAAAACAAAAGATCTTCTAAAACTGGAATGTCTTGCCAATAAGAAGATTGCCAGCCATAGTCAAAAGCGTTGTTGTATCTTTCAATAATAATCTCATCATTAAAAAAAATATTGAGCAATTTTAATAAAATGCTATCTACTCTCTCGTAAAGCTCTGGATCGTCAATTTTTCCCATCGCTAAAGAAATCAGGGCTGTTCTCAGAGAGTTTTCCCAAATTTTCATTCTTCGCTCTCTCTCCTGAGGAGCGTAATTTCTCAAATCTGGAGGCTGTAAAAGATTATACGAACATTCAGCGATATTAAAATAAGCTCCACGATTACCCAGTAACTCTGTTATCAGTTGAAATGTTGACTCTCCAGCGTTAGACATATCAATGCCGACCACTTTAGCATTCCGAGCCAGAGCTTCTTGAATAATCCCAAACGAAATTACTGATTTTCCCGATCCTGACTTGCCCGTGATAATTGCCCTTTCAGATTCTTTGAAAAGATTTAGATGGATGGGAAAACCACCTTCACGATGAATCAGTTCTAAACCAGAATCATGTAGTAGTTGCGGCTTTCTTAGAGGCAGAAAACCCCGAATACTGAAGCTATCAAATATAAATCTTCTTTCTGAAAATACATGAGTCGATCTAAGCTGCTGCTGATTGTTAAATGGTAAAGTCTCATTCCAAAGTTTCCAGCACACATTTTCTTCTCGAACTAATTTGGCAGGAGAAAACGCATCTGACAATCGATTACAGGCACGAGACAAATTTTCTAAATCCTTTCGATAGATTAAAATGGTCATCGCTCCGTAATGAGTATCTGCCCCCTGATGGAGTCTCGATCTTGCTTCTATTGCTTCTCTTTGTTTAAATGTCGAACCAACGTTTAGACCTTCTCCCCTTCTTATGGCATATTCATTATCAGCAGATGATTGCTTGGTGATCTTAGTCAGGCTAGTCTCAATTTCTTTTTTATTGGCATTAGATATTTGAAAATAAACTTCCGTATCCAATACGCTTGCATCGGAAATCTTCGACCACAGCCAATCCCATTGCTTTCGTTTGCTATCCCAAAGCTCTACTGGTTCTTCTAAAACCATCGCAGCTACTAATTCTTCATTT
>CAYMWC010000093.1:0-19881 GCA_964393695.1 uncultured Pleurocapsa sp. | reverse complement strand
ACGGGATTTGGCGCAGATTGTCCCAATCCACAAAGACTAGTTTCTTTAACCATATAAGATAAAGCTTCTAATTGTTCCAAATCTGACTGGTCTGCTTGTCGATTCAACAATTTACTCAACAAGGCATATAATTGCACAGTACCAGCACGACAGGGAACGCATTTACCACAGCTTTCACCGCGACAAAATTCCATATAAAAACGCGCAATCTCCACCATGTTAGTATCTTCATCCATGACGATCGCACCACCCGAACCCATCATCGTGCCTAACTTTAGTAAGGATTCATAATCTACAGGCGTATCGAAAAATTCAGCAGGAATACAACCGCCAGAAGGCCCTCCCGTTTGTACTGCTTTTACTTTACCGCCATCGGGAACACCACCGCCCATTTCTTCAACAATTTGTCTGACTGTAGTTCCCATCGGTACTTCAATTAATCCCGTATTGCTTACCTTTCCCGTGAGGGCAAATACTTTCGTCCCCTTGCTAGTTTCCGTGCCGATGCTGCTATACCAATCGCTGCCTTCCCGAATTATCGGGACTATATTAGCAAAGGTTTCCACATTATTGATTAGAGTCGGACAACCCCACAATCCCGATTCAGCAGGATAGGGAGGACGCGGACGGGGATTACCTCTTTTTCCTTCGATAGAACCAATTAAAGCTGTTTCTTCCCCACAGACAAAAGCACCAGCACCAACGCGAATATCGATCTTAAAATCAAAGGGAGAATCAAAAATCTGACTTCCGAGTAATTCGTATTTCTTAGCTTGCTGAATCGCTTTTTCCAAACGTTTAATCGCCAAGGGATATTCAGCGCGAACGTAAATGTAGCCGTAATTAGCACTGATCGCATAACCTGCGATCGCCATTCCTTCTAATATTCGATGGGGATCACTTTCTAAGACACTGCGATCCATAAATGCCCCTGGATCGCCTTCATCGGCGTTACACACTACATATTTCTGACCGTTTGGCATCTTTGCTACAGTCGCCCATTTCAATCCCGTTGGATAGCCACCGCCACCCCTTCCCCGTAAACCACTTTTACTAATTTCCTCAATTACTTCTGATGGAGTCATTTCCATCAAGACATGATGTAGCTGCTGATAGCCTCCTACTGCAATATATTCTTCAATTCGTTCGGGATCGATTTTGCCACTATTTTCCAGAACTACGGGCATTTGGAGGGCAAAAAAAGGATGGTTGCGATCGCTTTGTACGGGTAATTCTTCTCGATTTTTTTCTCCTTCACTCAAGGCTGAAATAATTCCAGATGCTTGATTGGAAGTAACTTCCTCATAAAGAATGCCATTAGGATCTATCTCTACTAACGTTCCTCTTCCACAAAAACGTAGACAACCAACACCACAAACTTCAACTGAATCGTTTAAACCTGCTGCGCTAACTGCTGTTTCTAGATTATTTTTAACTATTGCTGCACCAGAAGAAAGACAGCCAGCTGCCGTACAACAACGAATACGAGTCTTTTTTAAACTCTGGCGATCGCGTTCTTGTTGCCCAATTTCCAGTAATTCTTCTAAATCCATTCCCCTTTTCCTCCTCTATTCCTGCATGGGCGAATTGCCATTCGCCCCTACCTGCCATGCTTTCATTTTTTCTACCGCCGTCTCTGGATCTTGTTTTCCGATTACCGTACCATCAAAAACAATTGCTGGTGCAATGCCACAAGCACCCAAACATCGGGCTGACATCAGAGAAATTTGCTGATCTGCTGTAGTTTCTCCTACATGAATGCCCAGTTCCTTTTCTAATGCTGTCAAAATGCGATCGCTACCTTTGACATAGCAAGCAGTACCCATGCAAACTACACAGTTATGAACGCCACTGGGTTTTAATGAAAATAGGTGGTAAAAAGTAGCTACGCCATAAACTCGACTCAGGGGCAGTTTTAACCCTCGCGCTATATATTCCAAAACGTCTGGTTCGAGATAGCCGAAAGCTTCTTGCGCTTTATGTAAAATCTCAATCAAAGCATCTTGTCGATAATGATTGCGCTTGATAGTTATGTCCAGAACCTTAATGCGCTTATCGACTTTGTTTGTTTCAGTGTTAGTTTTTGTAATGATAGTTGGCATGGAGAGTCTCTTGAAAAAAGATAAAATATAAGATCTTTTTCTATTTTTAATAGTACTATAGCAATCCTAAATGAATCGTGAAATCTATGTTGCCTGTTCTTTATTCGCTATTGCAAGATTCAACTGTTCACAAATGCCATAGGATTGCTATAGTTATAATTTGCAAATATTAATTTTTTTCTATTAAGTTTGTTTGTCATCTATAGTTAAAGTTAATTCAAAATGTCAAATTCACTTCTGAAAAATTATGTGTAACAAATAATTTTGTCAGGAATTGATCACCAGATGACTTGAACTTAAAATTTATTTAATAGATAGCTATTTTGCTCGGACTTGTAACTAATTTAAAGCTTTTACACTTTCTATCTTCTAGCAATTCAACGATTGAGACAAATAATGTTTAACAAAACTTAAATTTAATCGCGAAAATTCTACAATTGCTTAAAGACCAGATGGCTTCTGCGTGACAGCTAAACTGTAACTGAAAACGTTGATAAATTTCTACTTTCTAGTTAAAAACCCCACAATTTCCTCATGTTTATTATCTATTCTGACAGAGAAAATAAATCTTTTTAGTGAAAGTCGATAACGGCAAGTTTACCTATTTGAACAATTTAATCAAGACAAATACTGCAATCTTTAGACTTAAGAGGAGTTGAACTATGCTGCAAACAAACCTATTTCTTGACATTGTAGCTACTATCTTAATCGGTGGTTTTGGATTGTTTGGCTGGATTCATTTAGACGAGGGTCATAATCTCCAGTCGGTGGCAATAGAGTCGAGATCCCCTAATGTTGTCGAGCAAAGGCTATGTAGTAACTCCAGTGAAAAAATCGATCTTAATAACGCTAATACGATCGCTTTTTCAGATTGTCCTGGATTCTATCCGACGCTGGCTAAACTAATTGTTACTAATGGCCCCTATCAAAAAGTGGAAGATGTTTTAAATTTGGAAGGTTTGAGCGATCACCAAAGAGAATTGCTCAAAGCCAATTTAGATAACTTTGCAATAAGCGATCCAGTCGTTTCTCTCGAATTAAGAATGCCCCCAAGACCAGCACCCCGCAAATGAAATTTATTTGTGAATATCGAAATGGAAAAACAGCTAGGGAATATGTTAGTGCGATCGCTGACATTACTACCCAACCTTGGACAATTATGGAAATATGTGGAGGGCAAACTCATTCAATCGTTAAATACGGCATTGATGAATTATTGCCCCCTAAAATTACTTTAATTCATGGCCCTGGATGTCCTGTTTGCGTCACTGCGAGTGAATTAATTGATCGCGCGATCGCTCTTGCCAATCTACCAAACGTTATCTTTTGTTCCTTTGGCGATATGCTACGAGTACCAGGAACAGATCGAGATTTACTATCTGCCAAAGCAGCAGGCGCAGATATACGTATTGTTTATAATCCCCTCGATTGTCTCAAACTGGCACAAGAAAACCGCGATCGTCAAGTGGTATTTTTCGCTGTCGGTTTTGAAACTACTGTCCCAGCTACGACAATGGCAGTCTACCAAGCACAACAGCAAAACATCAATAACTTTTCTATCTTAACTGCTCACGTCCTTGTGCCTCCAGCCATGGCAGCTATTCTTTCATCTCCTAATTGTGTCGTTCGTGGCTTTTTAGCAGCAGGTCATGTATGTACGGTGATGGGTTATCAAGAATATGAAGCGATCGCTAAAAAATATCATGTGCCAATCGTGGTGACGGGTTTTGAACCTGTCGATATTCTTCAAGGGATTTATATGTGTGTTCGACAGCTAGAAGCAGGAAAAGGTGAGTGTGAAAATCAGTATACTCGCTCGGTACGTCGTGAGGGCAATCAAACAGCACAACAGCTAATTCAAGAAGTATTTGAAGTCATTCCCAGACAATGGCGAGGTATTGGTGAAATTTCTCAAAGTGGTTTGGGATTAAGAGGCAAATATGCTCGATTCGATGCTAGCAAGCGATTTCTACCAGAATTGGATTTAGTTACGAGCGATCGCCCTAGCTTCCAAACTGAATGTATTAGTGGGGAAATCATGCAAGGAATCAAAAAACCGCACGATTGCCCTGCTTTTGGTAAAAAATGCACTCCAGAATATCCTTTGGGTGCGCCGATGGTTTCTTCAGAAGGTGCTTGTGCTGCTTATTATCGATATAGATAGTAAAAAAAGAAAAAATTGCATAAATTAGTGAGTAAATAAGCCGTTTAGGGAACTATACAAATACAACTTTTATATATGTGATAACCAAAATGGCTTTTATCCTCGAAAATACTTATACTCGTGATGAAATTCACAAACAATTGGAAGGAGAAAAAGAAACTTATCTTCCACAAAAGAATGGAAAGATTGTTTGCGGTTGCTTTAATCCAGATTTAAATCCACAAGCTCCTTATATAATTCTTGTAGGGAATGGATCTAGAATTATTGAAAAAGCTCAAATACTGTCAAAACAAGAAGGCTGTATTCCCGTTTTTGTAAAACTGGAATCAGGTAAATGGAAATATAAAGGAAATTTTATATGCATTAGATATTCTCCAGAACAAGCAGAAATTGACTGTGTTGGAGCTAAAAAAATCTCAAATAGAGAAAGAGCAGATATAACTGGGATACTTTATATGAGACGTTGCTAAATTTAAATTAAGCCTATCTGTTCTATGGAAAATGACAGACTTTAATCTTTCCTGTCCCATTCCTCTCGATCAATACCCTCAAGTACTACTTGCTCATGGTGGGGGTGGTAAGTTGATGCATCAATTAATTAACCAGATGTTTGCACCAGCGTTTCAATCTCTCGGTGTACAACACGATTCGGCAGTTGTAAATCTTCCCACCAGTAAAATCGCCATGACAACTGATTCCTATGTGGTTCATCCTCTTTTCTTTCCAGGGGGCGATATCGGTTCGCTATCAGTTTATGGGACGGTGAACGATTTAGCCATGTCTGGTGCGCGCCCTCTTTATTTAAGTGCAGGATTTATTCTTGAAGAAGGATTGGCAATGGAGACGCTATGGCAGGTAGTACAGTCAATGCAACAAGCAGCAGCAGCGACAGGAGTAAAGATTATTACTGGAGATACTAAAGTCGTCGATCGCGGTAAGGGAGATGGCATTTTTATCAATACTACAGGAGTTGGAGCGATCGAACACGAACAATTTATTGCCCCTACTTCCGTCGAACCAGGTGATCTGATTATTCTCAATGGGGATTTAGGTCGTCATGGGATGGCAATTATGGCTGTCAGAGAAGGTTTGGAGTTTGAGACGACGATCGAAAGTGATTCTGCTCCCTGTAGTTCCCTAGTGCTAGAATTATTAGCAGATGGCTTAACCATTCACTGTTTGCGGGACTTAACTCGTGGAGGATTGGCAAGTGCGCTTAACGAAATTGCGATCGCCGCAGGTGTTTCGATTCAGATTGAGGAGTTAGCAATTCCAGTTAGAGAAGACGTGCGGGGTGCCTGTGAAATCTTGGGTTTCGATCCTTTGTACGTAGCCAATGAAGGAAGATTTATTGCTTTTGTTCCAGAAGCCAGCGTCGATCAAGCCTTAAAAATAATCCAATCTCAAAATGACGAAGCCACTATCATCGGTAAAGTAGCCTATAAGAGCAATAATAAGATTGGTTTAGTCACGATGGAAAGTATAATTGGGACGACACGTCTTATCGATATGTTGAGTGGGGAACAGTTACCCAGAATTTGTTAGAGGGATGAGGAATTATGGAACTGAAAACATTAGCTATGAATATTCCTGAAGGATGCAATCTAATTCTCGGTCAGACTCATTTTATCAAAACCGTTGAAGACCTCTACGAAATAATGGTGGGAACATCTTCGCAGGTTAAATTTGGAATTGCTTTTTGTGAAGCATCTGGAGATTGTTTGATTCGAGTTGCAGGAAATGAAACTGCTTTGCAAGAAGTAGCGAGCAAAAATGCTCAAAATTTAGGCGCTGGTCATAGCTTTGTGATTCTGCTTAAAGATGCCTATCCTATCAATTTTCTCAACGCGATTAAGCAATGTCAGGAAGTTTGTAATATCTATTGCGCTACCGCCAATCCTGTTGAAGTGGTTTTGGCTGAAACTTCCCAAGGAAGAGGTATTCTCGGTGTAGTCGATGGATTTTCACCCAAAGGTGTAGAAACAGAAAAAGATGCCAAAGCACGCCAGGAGTTTTTACGTCAAATTGGCTATAAACTCTAAGATAAAATTGCGTCGAGATTATTAGAAATATTAGATTGATTGCTTACTAAGGAGCAAATGCCAAGTTTTCGGGTTGATAAGATTGAATTCCTTTCATATATTGGACTCGTTCAAACGCGCTAGCATCGGGACAATTACGCTGACTCATGCTACCTTGCATTTGTTCTACAGATTCGTATTCGTGTTCTTCCATCCACTGAATTATTTCTCTTTCCAAGACGCTAATATGTTCGATTCCGTGTCGCAAGAGTACCGAACAAATCTGGGTAGCTTTTGCCCCTACCATTAGCATTTTGATGCAGTCTTCTCCTTTTTGAATTCCACCAGTAGAGGCTAAATCGGCAGAAATGCGATCGCACAAAATAGCAATCCAGCGCATTGGTAAACGCATTGCTTGTGGGGTACTCAAAAGAATATTTGGACGCACTTCTAAGGCTTCAATGTCAACATCTGGTTGATAGAAGCGATTGAATAAAACTAGGGCATTCGCACCTGCATCATCGAAACGTTTTGCCATGTTTGCCATGTTGCTGAAGAAAGGACTTAATTTTATGGCAACGGGAATAGTAATTTCAGCTTTGACAGCAGCAAGAATATCAAGATAATTTTGTTCTATCTCTGCCCCTGTGGTATTGAGATCGGTAGGAATGCTGTAAATATTTAATTCCAAGGCATCTGCACCTGCTTGTTGAATTAACTTTGCATATTCAATCCAACCGCCTAAAGTCGAACCATTAAGACTGGGAATAATTGGTATATTAACCATCTCTTTGGCTTGGCGGATATGGTTGAGATATTCTTCTCCCCCGACATGAAAAGTTTCTGGTTCGGGAAAATAAGTTAATGCTTCGGCAAAACTTTCAGTACCGTAGCTGAGATGATGGTGTAATTCGTATTCTTCAAGGCGTAATTGCTCTTCAAAGATGCTGTGTAAAACCACCGCCGCTGCACCTGCATCTTCCATTCGCTTAATGTTATTGATGTTTTCCGTCAGAGGGGCGGATGCGGAGGGAACTAGGGGCGATCGCAGTTTTAATCCTAGATAGGTTGTGCTTAGATTCATAATTATTATCCTGCAACTCCATGGGTATGTCAATACTAATATTCTTGGTGCTTCACTATCCTGAAATTTAATGATGATGTTAAAATTATCTTTTTCGACGCTACCAATTGGTATGATTAAGAGATATCAGTCTTCTGACTCTTGAGATGGCGATCGCTCGGAGCGATTACTGAATTTTAGTAAACTCTCAAAAATATACCAGCCCAGGATCAACCAAGATATTTTTCTCAAGCCAGGAATTTTATAAATTTGTCGCAGAGCAAACAGACTAATAAGTGTGGTAGCAAGCGATCTCAGATCGATGGAATCTTCTGTGGTTTGCTTGATTTTTTGATCCAGCCCCGCGATCGCCCCTGTTAATCTGGCTGTGGTAGCAGAAGTTTTTGAGAGATTTTCGCCTGAATCGTCAACAATAACCCCAAAAGTTTGCAACTGAGAGAATATTTCGGCAAAATCAACATTTTTGGGGTTGCAGTAAATAGTCAGACTGCCATTACTAACATTACTACGAACGCGATCAAAATCGACAAATGTTTTCAAAGCTGTCACGATTTTTTCCATCGTTTCTGGTGAACGATGTTCGCGATCAACTTTTAAACGCAATCTACCTGGGGTATTACTGACAATGTCAATCTCGATCGGTTGAGAAGCTTCTGGAAGCAAAACTTTCATTTTTTCTTTCCAAGAGATTAAGTTATGGTCAAGAAATTATTAAGTGTAGTTTAAATACAAATTAGTGCCAATATATAGTATCTTTGGTTAAAGATATTAGCTTGTTTTGTTTGTTTAATCTAACTATATTGTAAATCACAAAATAGTTATCTAATCTTTCATTTATTTTTATTTTCTCTGATTCTTTTTAAAAAATTAGTATGCTTGAAGCAAGTTTAAGATTAGCTTCTCAATGGTTAATCGATTTTGCACCGTTGATGACAATTCTATGGCAAAAGAGTCTAGAGCGAGGTTCTATAGAAAAAATAATTAAGCCAATTAAAACTGCTCAAAGTTTAATTGAAAGTTACGAGCTTTTTTCTCAAGAATCTGAATTACAATCCGATCTTGAAAAGCAAAAAGCTCTACAACAGCAATTAGCAATTTACCAACGCGAAACCCAATTACAAGTAGCTAATTTTCAAAGAGAAACAACTCTAAAATGCTCTGAAATTGACAAAATTCTGGATAATTGGCCTCTTAAAATTTATCCATCACAAATTTTAAAATCTCATGGTAATTCAAAAGTTATTCCTTTAAAAATTTTTCTAGCACCACCTCGATTATCAGCTAGTTTAGAAAATAATATAGGTAATAACAATAATAATTTTGAATTAAGATTTGCAGAAAATTTAAGAACTTTTCTGAACAAAAACTATTCCTTGCACAGCCCGCTTCGACCGACAGAATTTTTAGCTGGTGCTTGGGAAAGTAAACGCTTTCATAGCGAGTCTAGCATAAAAGCTCTGTTTGGAATGCTTAAATCCGAGCCGACGCTGATTTTAGAATCAGAAATTGAAGGAGATTATCTTAATTTTCGCATTGCTTATTGGGGATTGGGTCAAGAGAATTATTACTATCAAACTTTAGCTAAATTTTCCTATCAACAAATACTTGAAGAATCGGCAAAAAGACGCGCTCTTGAGTGGAAAGAAACTAGAGACAAACTGTTAGTTTTAGGAGAAGATCCTAACGAAGTTAATCAGCTAGGAGGAGATAATGTCATCAATCTAAATCTCTTAGAAAAAGAAGAAAAATGGCAAGCTCAAGGTATCGATACCAAACAGTTATGCTTAGATTATCAGATCGATTCTGAAGATCTCGAACAACTCTGTCAATTATTGAGTACTTGCTGCTGCTTGGTGACTGGCTGGATCGCAGATGTATATCATTTAATCTATGGAGATCTTCCTCCCTTATTACCTGCCCTATTACCAAATTTGACCCAAAAGTCCTTAGATTCCCAATTAATAGACGCGATCGTTTCTGGATACCGACAGGTTTATCAGGCACTAGAGAGTGATCGAAGCTACTGGGTACCAGAATTGTCTTTGCAACTAGCCCATAGCCTAACTCACTTACCAGAAAAATCCTGGGCGATCGAACAAATTAATTATTCACTGCAATCTTGGTTAAATCTGCGTCAGATCCAAATTTCACCAGCAGAGGATTTACTAGAGGCGATCGAAGCTGCTTTGACAATAGCAGATAGAGACTATCTAGCCAAGCTGCAAGAATGTTTTACTGCATTGGAAGATACTAAAAAGTGCGATCGCGTTAGGGAATTATTCAAGAAATTGACGAAGTCAGAGGAAGCTCCGTCGTTGCACGGCGGAGTCTCTCTGACACCAAATTCTTCTTCTGGGCGGATTGCTATTTCTCTGGGAAAGCGAGAAAATACTGGTAGCGATGGTAGCTATCTGAATATTGAGCCAATTTATACTTTAACCCGACATTCGGGTATAAATTCATCGATCGCGATCGCCCCCGATGGTAAGACCTTAGCTAGCAGTTGTGTAGACAAGACGATCGAAATTTGGGACTTACAGAAAGGGGAATTAATACGCACCATCGCGGGACATTCAGAAGCTATTTCCTCAGTCGCCATCAGTCCCGATGGACAATTTTTGGCAAGTAGCAGTATTCTTTGTCCTAAAAGTAATGTCAAAGTTTGGAATCTCAAGACGGGGAAACTTCTTCATTCTCGTTTGGGACATAAAAAATCGGTAAGATTTGTGGCGATTGATCGCCAAGCCAGAATTTTAGTCAGTGGTAGCAATAAAATCAAAATTTGGAATTTGCATACAGGCGATCGCCTTTGTACTCTGTGGCATTCTTGTGCGGTAAATGCTGCTACTATTAGCCCTGACGGTCAAGTTTTAGTTAGTGGTGGTAGTGATGGTAAAATCAAGCTTTGGAATCCCCATACTGGCGATCAGATCTGTACCTTAAAAGGACATACAGATGCAATTAATGCAGTAGTAATTAGTCCTGATGGCAAGTTTTTGCTTAGTGGTAGTGTCGATCGCACTATTAAAGTTTGGGATTTAGCAACGGGAAAATTGCATCACACTTTTGAGGGACATAAGGATGCAGTCAATGCACTGATAATTAGTCTTGATGGCAAATTTTTAATTAGTGGTAGTAGCGATCGCACTATGAAGATTTGGCACTTAGTTCGAGGTGAGTTAAGGCAGACCTTACAGGGACATTCAGATGGTATAACTTCTGTAGCACTAAGTTCTGACGGTCGAACTTTGGTTAGTGGTAGTTTGGACAAAACGATAAAAATTTGGCGAATTTCAATGTAAGTCGATTCATCTCGATCGTTCTGTTGCTTCAATGTGGTTTAGTTTAATAAAACTGTCAAAAGCATACCAAGCAAGCACGTACCAAGGGACTAAATCTAGTTGCCATCCATTAACGCGCAACTGCCGTAGGGCAAGTAAACCAAGTCCCAATGGAAACAAAAATCTTAAATCGATCGAGCCATTCGTCGTCCTGTGTACTCGTTGGTTCAAATCGTCGATCGCTCTTGTCAAGTTGGTTGCTGCTACCGATTGTTCCCGTGCAATTTCGCCTTCCGTCAAATCACTAATAATAATCCCGAAGTCTTTTAAAACAGTCAAAACATTATCCAAACCACCATTTTCAGGATCGTGGTGGATGAGCAGACTTCCTGTTGTTGGGTTGGTTTGGACGCGATCAACTTGCGGGTGTGCTGTTAAAGTCTCAGCGATATACTCCATCTTCTGGGGTTGGCGGTGCGGGTGAGCAACTCGCAACCGAGTTCGCCCGCGAATGCTGCTTACAACACGGGTTTTCATAGCTACTTCATGACGCTTTGAGTGTTGCTTCTCGATTTGTCGTTAACAAAAAACGCTAACCATCTGCATTGATAGCAGATTCACTTGCTGCTTCGAGTCGATTTTCTCGTGCTTCAGCGATTTCTGCCTTGGCTTCGGCAACTAAATCTTCCAAAGTTTCGCCTACTTCTGAAAATACACCTTTGCCTTTTTCATAAAGGACGATACCTCCTTTAATGGCAGATTTAGCCATTGGTTTGACTACCTTGCCTACTCCAGGAATGATAACAGGTAAAAGTACAACAGCAGCAATACCAGGAATTCCCAAGCCTTCGACAACATCTTCTAAGTCAGGGAGTAGTTTGACAGCCATCATTACACCTCCGATATTCCTACATTTTTAGTCTATCATTGTCGAACTAAGTTAGATTTTGTCCTACTTAAATATTTACTTTATTCTCGAACAAATTCCAAGAATTTAAAGCTCGTAGTTGAGGCGTTTTTTTCAATTGATGGGCTTGCATTCTGGTCAAAACATCGTCTAGGATTGTCACTGCTTGGGCAATGGGAGGAGCGATCGCACTATGATACTGGTTGTTTGTCATGGTTAGGACTGTATGCTTTCCACCTCCCAGAAATGCTCCATGGCAACTCATCGCTTACGACAATGACTTCTCCAGCATCAATACCTTCACAAGCAGTGGCTTTAATACAGTTGGTTGTCCAAGGGGAGTGGCAAAGAAATATGGAAATTGGCTCGCCCGCTTTGCCTCCTTTAGTGTATCCAGTCAGAAATCTACCCTGTTCGATTGGTACTTTAAGGGAATAATTTCTTTCTAGGGTTTTTTCAAGAGATTTTGTATCCATTTGATTTGATCAGACAAATAAAGAAAGATAGCACAAAGTATTAAAAAAGCGAAAATAATGAAAAAATTGGCGGCAAAATAAGAAGCTATTCAAAATCAAACTGATACTGCTTTAGTCCTAGTTGATTACGCATGGCAATGATATCTTGTTGCAATACCTCATTAATCGGAATGCCTGTTTCTTTTCGGTGTAACCACGCCAGATGTTCTTTTTCGCCGCAAGTATAGATACGTTCTGCATCAGGGACTTTCTGGGAGTTACGCAGCGCACGCAGGATATCACCCGTGATTTTTTTGAAGGTTGCGATTTCGGTAAAGGCAGCGATATCAATAGCCATAAAGAAATGACCGAGCTTATATGGGACACGATTACCTTCAGGGTCAAATCCGCTCAATTGTTTGAGAAAAGCCCCTTGCTGTAGTGCGGCAGAGAGAATTTCGACGACTGTGGCGTAACCGTAGCCTTTATGTCCACCTGTTTCTTCCCTGATACCGCCGATAGGGACAAGGGCAGCCTCTCCTTGTATTAAAGCTTGGAGGATCTTTTGGGGATCGGTCATGGTATTACCTTGTTGATCGATGATTAGTCCTGGTGGACAGTCTTTTCCTTCTCGGGCATATTGTTCAATTTTGCCGCGCTGCATGATCGAGGTAGCGTAGTCATTAGTGAAAGGGAACTCTTCATCAGTCGGCATCCCGAAAACTAGCGGGTTAGTACCCAGCATATTTTCTACCCCAAAAGTCGGTGCTGTAGATGGACGAGCATTAGTTCCTGTGATACCAATCATATTTTGTTGGCAGGCCATCAAAGTGTAATAGCCTGCGATTCCGTAATGTGTGGAGTTTCGCACCACTACCATGCCTAGACCGTACTTTTTAGCCTTCTCTATAGCCATCTTCATACAGTGGGTCGAGATTACCATCCCCATTCCGTGATGACCATCGATCACCGCCGTTGCCAGGCGATCGCGAATGACTTCAATTTGAGTAACTGGCTGTTGAATTTTCTGTTTGACAATACGGTCATAATAAATTGGCTTCAAGCGTCCAATTCCATGAGAATCAATACCTCGTTTGTCTGCCGTTATCAGAACATCGGCACAGATTTTAGCGTCTGGTTCTGGGACACCGATACCCTGGAAAACATCGATCATAAATCGTTCCAGGTAATCACAAGATAGATAATGGGTCATCTTTCATCACCTAAATTTTTACCTTCCAAAACAATTTTATGCCGATAGTATGAGAATCTCGTGAGGGTATAAATCCGATGTCAACCAACTTATAGCAAGACTTCAACAATCTATTCAGCAACGCCCACTTTTATTAGTTGATAGGAATTGTAAAGATTATGGTAAAGCAGATAAAACATGAGTCCGAGTTTCCCTTTTATGATAAAAATTTATTATTCACGAACAAATTCCAAGAATTTAAAGCTCGCAGTTGAGGCGTTTTTTTCAATTGGTGAGCTTGCATTCTGGTCAAAACATCGTCTAGGATTGTCACTGCTTCGGCAAGATATTCTCCCTTGTTTAACATGACGCACTCAGCCCTTTCCGACATAGCTGCGTCAGTCATTTCCGATCGCGAAGGAATCCCTTTTTTGACGAGATTTTCTAACACTTGAGTTGCCCAAATGACTGGAACGTGGGCAGCTTCGCACAACCAGAGAATCTCTTCTTGCATTTCAGCAAGACGTTGATAGCCGATCTCGACAGCTAAATCGCCTCTGGCAATCATTACGCCAAAAGGTTGTTTGCCCGCAGCATAGACGATTAACTCTGGTAGATTGCGGATGGCTTCGGGAGTTTCAATTTTTGCTACGATCGCAGGAAGCAAAGCGCGATCGCCCAAGCGGGTTTTTAATTCTTGTTGCAGCAAAACAATATCAGCGACTTCTTGAACGAAGGAATAACCGATAATATCGGCATGAGTTGCTACAAAATCTAGGTCGTGGCGATCCTTATCTGTTAGGGAACTCAAGCGTAACAGCGTATCAGGAAAATTCAATCCTTTGTCAGGGCGAATTTTTTCACCTTTAGGGCGGGCGTGAGTAATTTTCAGTCGAACTCCTTCTGGAGTAATCGATTCGACTATTGCACCAATACGACCATCATCAATCCAAACACTTGCCCCTACTTGCAAGCGATCGAGAATTTCTGGAATGGTGCAACTAGCTTGGCAGTCTGTAAAATGGTCTATTTTTGGTGAATCGCGCTTCAGTAATAGAGAATCGCCTACAAATAACTTCTGCTTTCCTTTGGCAAACCTAACTTCACCAAGACGAGGTTTTGGCCCGCCAAGATCCATCAAGACTTTACAAGAACGCCCCGTTTCTCTTTCTGCTTGACGTACATGAGCGATCGCTGCTTCCCATTCATTCATAGTATCGTGGGCGCAGTTGATGCGAACGCAATCGGTTCCTCTTTGCAACAAATCTTTGACAAATTGGTAATCATCAGCAGCAATAGTCGGTAAAGTAACCATAATTCTGACTTGGCGATGAGTTGGTGCTTCGCCAAACACATCCTCAGTATGACTTTGCAGGAAGCGATCGCCTTCAAAAAATTTTTCTACAGTTAGATGAGATGGTAATAAAGCAGGATCTACACCACAAACTTTTCCCAAAGTAGAAATTACAGCATCCAAATTTGCCATTACCTGCGCTTCAATTCGCCCCAGAGATGACAACCCCCAAGGTTTTAAAGCTAATTGTAAAGGTCGCAAGTCATGTTGCCTCAAGGCAAGATAATAAGAAAGGTTAAGACAGCTATCCCAAAAGGTTTTCCGCACGATTAAAGGTTGCCACTGCTGAAAAATTTGTTGTCCTTCTCGATAAATCGATTGTCTCAATAACTGTAAAGTACTTAATAAAGTTTGGGGAACAGATAGGTCTAGTTTAGAATAGTTGCCAATAATATCTCTATATTTCTCTGAAGTAGAAATGTTCATCTAATTTTTCTTGAAAAGGTTTTCAAAAAGTTAGTTGATTGTTAATAAAAATTTAGATTTTTCGCTCGATCAGATAACTCAAGCTATTAAAAGCGAATTTATTTTCTGCTTTAATAATAGTTTGAAAACAATCTGTAAATCTATAATTTATTGATTTTCTTAAAGTATTTTTATTAGGAAAAATATCGAATTAAAAAAAAAGTGAAAATAGTTAAGGTATTTTAAAGTCTGGGTTAAATTTGAGTTAAGTAATTAAATAATAACTCAAAAAAATATTATTTATTTTCTAAATAGCCATACCAAGCATTTACCGAACATTGTCATACCATCAGAACAGTTTGTCAAAATTTGTATTTTCAAGTGAAGAAAATTTCTACAATTTTAGTAAGATAAAAGTGGGTTCAACTTTCATGGAAGAGATTATTAGTATTAACTCTATTTAAAAACTAAACAGAGAAAAAATCATGATTGAGCCAGAATTTTTAGGATCGGAAGATGCCAAATATTCGAGCGAGCGCGATATTATTTTGCAAGTAGATAATGTCTGTGTTTTCTACAATGACTTTCTTGCCGTTCGCGATGTTTCTTTAGACATTCTCAAGAACAGTATTGTCTCTTTGATTGGCCCTTCTGGATGTGGAAAAAGTACCATACTCAGATGTTTTAACCGCATGAACGATTTGGTATCGGGGGCTAAAGTTGAGGGAAAAATTCTTTTTCAAGGAAACGATTTGTATGGCGATCGCGTCGATGCAATAAGCTTGCGCCGTAAGATTGGCATGGTTTTTCAGAAACCCAATCCTTTTCCCAAGTCAATTTATGAAAATATTGCCTATGGTGCTAGAGTCAATCACTATCACGGCGATCTGGATGAGTTAGTCGAACGTTCTTTGCGCCAAGCTTTTTTGTGGGATGAAGTCAAAGATAAGCTAAAAACTAGTGGTTTGGCACTTTCTGGCGGACAACAACAGCGTTTGTGCATTGCCAGGGCGATCGCGATTAACCCAGAACTAATTTTGATGGACGAACCCTGTGCGTCCTTAGATCCCATCTCAACGATGAAAATAGAAGATTTAATGCAGGAACTCAAACAAAAGTACACGATCGTCATCGTCACTCATAATATGCAACAAGCAGCCCGAATTTCCAATTCGACCGCCTTTTTCAACGTCGAAGTGACGGACAAAGGCGAAAAAACTGGTTATTTGGTTGAATACGCACCAACCACCGTAATTTTTAACGATCCCGTAGAACAGGCTACCAAGGATTATGTGAGTGGACGATTCGGGTAATCAGAAAATCAATCTACACTTACAGCGGATTTCAGCTTCATGAGATACATCTGCAATGACTGAAAGCTTTATTCAAAAAGGATTATAATATTTTGGGTGTGTGTCGAAAAGATGTGATCCGCTGTATAATCAAAGCTTGTACTCTTTCAAACTTGCGATCAACATGGAAACATCAGCAAGTTTTCAGCAATTTGCCCCAAACTTAGAAAGATTTTTAGTTTGTGGACTGGGTAGTTTGGGTCAATGCTGCGTAGTTGCTCTCAAAAAATTTGGTGTTAGCGTAGTTGCGATCGAGCTAGTCAAACCCGATCGCTGGGAGATTGCCAATTTACCAGATTTCTTGGACGAGTTGATTATTGGCGACTGTTCTGAGAATTCTATTTTAGAGGAAGCGAACATTAGTTCTTGTCGAGCAGCGTTAATTGTCACCAGTAACGAAAAAATAAACATAGAAACTGCCTTAGCGATATATCAACTTAACCCGCAAACTCGTTTGGTGGTGCGTTCGGCGAAAGAAAATTTAAACGATCTACTAAGTCAACAAATAAATAATTTTATTGCCTACGACTCAACCCAATTACCTGCAACTGCTTTTGCTCTTGCTGCTTTTGATGCAGAAGTTTTAGGGCTATTCCAATTAGACGGAAAAAATCTTCAAGTTGTCAGACGTTGTATCGATGATAAAAAGCGCGCACCGCTTAGCGGATCTCTTCGCGATCGCAATGCCAATATATCCTATTTAGGTCGTTCGCTTGACGATCTCATCAGTCAAAAAAGACAGATCTTGACTCATTCTCGTCATGGCGAACCACTATGTTCATCTTTTTATCAATGGAATTTAGAAGAAATAGTCGATTTAGGAGACACTTTAGTTTGCCTGGAAATAGTCGAAAAGCATTCATTACAGCGCGATCCTGACGCAGATTCATCTTGGCAGCAACAAATACCACCCAGGCGATCGATGGTGTCGCGATCGCTCAAGTATAGCCTCAAGCTGCTCGCTCGATTCTTTCGAGACAAGCGTTCTTTCCGAGAAGAGATTGCCAACAGAATCAATCAATTTTGGCAGTTTAGCTTTCAACAGCGAGTACGCCAAATTGCCATTATTTACTGCTTTATCCTGTTATTGCTATTACCGATCGGGACGCTACTTTTTCATGCCTACTACCCCGATATTTCTTGGCTTTCTGCTTTTTCTACTACGGCGATCCTTTTGTTAGGAGGGTATGGAGATGTATTTGGCAATTTATTGCCAGAAGTATCACTTCCTTGGTGGTTGCAGTTATTTAGTTTGCTCTTGGCTTTAGTCGGTACGGCTTTTGTTGGTGTTCTCTATGCTTTGATTACAGAAGCTTTACTCTCGTTAAGGTTTCAGTTTGTCAAGCGTCGCCCGCAAATTCCCCAACAAAATCACGTTGCGATCGTGGGCATGGATAGAATCGCTCAGCAAGTTGCTATTCTATTGCAAGAGTTTCAACAACCTTTAGTTGCCATTACTTCTAATTCTAGTTTCGAGCGAGAAACTTCGCTACAAATTCCGATAATTGTTGGCAATATTAAGGAAGCTTTAGCCAAGGCTAATTTATCTAAGGCAAAAAGTATGGCGATTCTTACCGACGATGAAATTTTTAATTTAGAAGTTGCTTTAATGGCGCGATCGCTTGCTCCCAATCTCAATCTTGTTATTCGTACTTGCCAACAACATCTCAACGAACGTTTTAGTAGTTTTTTACCAAACGCTCAAGTTCTATTTCCCGATGCTACGGCTGCTGAAGTATTTGTCGGAGCAGCTTTTGGCGAAAAGATTATCAATCTATTTCACCTTAACAATCAAACAATTTTGGTTACAGAATATCGAGTCGAGTCGGACGATACCCTCAACGGCTTATTAATTTCTGAAGTTGCTTGCGGTTACGGAGTTATTCCCATTCTCCATCAAAAATTCTCCCAAGCTGCTGTATTTTTCCCTTCAGAAGATTTTAAACTATCTACGGGCGATCGCCTGGTAGTTTTAGCGACAATTGAAGCTTTACAAAGAGTCGAACGAGGAGCAACAAGTATGTATCCCAAACAAACGCTAGTTAGAATTGACAAAGCTTTAACCTCGGATGCTGTATTTGATGGAGCTAATACCATTGCCAGGATTTCTGGATACCGTCTCAGTTTGGCACGCAACTTAATGAACAGTTTACCTCAAACTTTACCCATGCCTTTATACAAACATCAAGCACAACGCTTAGTCAGAGAATTGAGAAAAATCTTAGTCCAAGCTCGGATAGTTATTTAGTTGAGTCATCATTGAGAAGTAATTGCCTAGATCGCTCTAACTGCTGCCAAAAGCTTTTAATTTCCTCATAAGCATCTTGAGAAGAAATTTTACCATTGGATTCTAAACCACACAAATAAGATACCCGTTGAGCAAACTCTTGTAGATTGGCGTTAAAGGCTAAGTTTTCAGGCTTAAACTCACCATAATATTTGCCGATCGGATATAAAAATTTGTTTTTTTCATCATCCTGTTTTTCTAGCATCTTGACGTTTTTCTCTTTATTATTTTTTCTGATAAATTTTTATCTCAAACAAATCCCTACCAACTCCGCCCTAACCGTCACAGCGATCGCGATTAGGGCGGATTAAAATCGAGAAAAGCATTAGCAGCAGCTTTAACTGACTTTTACTGAGCTTCAGGCATTTCCGCTTCAGGCATTTCCGCTTCCGATAACTCGGCTTTAGCTTCACTGACGAGATCTTCGAGAGTTTCGCCAACTTCTGCAATTACGCCTTTGCCTTTTTCGTAAATAACTATGCCACCTTTAATAGCTGCTTTAGCCATTGGTTTGACAACTCCTGCCGCTACTGGAACAATAACGGGTAGCAGCACAATAGCTGCAATACCAGGAATGCCAAGATCTTCTACTAAATTTTCAAATTCGGGTACTAGTTTAACTGACATGGAACTTGTTCCTCCATTAACCCTACAACTCTAGTCTAAGCTTTTTTAAGTTCTAGAAAATGCAATGTTTGAAAAAGTTTACTTTGATTATTTTTCTCGCTATTGAGATTAGTTTTAGCTTAATTAAAGTATTACTTTATCTTAACTTTTTTTCAACCTTTAACTTGATAGAATTTGCTTGTAAAAATCTGTAAAAATTTAACAATTTTTACGATTTTTGTCGATAACAATAATAATTTCTCTTTATGGAGTATTTTAACTATGATCGTTGCAAATCGACAAGATGAACGCCAAGATTGCGAGATTTTGACATCAATTAATCCCAATCACGAAAATTTTAACTTTGATATCTGGGCTAAGATGGTTCGGCAGCAAATGTTGACGGTCATCCAAGACAATTTGAGTTCTAAGAAATCGAAAACCGTGTGTGTCGATCTTGCGGAAAAGCGGAAAATATGTCTCAATCCCCCAGAAAAAAGCTAGTATTAGAGATAAAATAAACTTGTCAGTTTATAGCAATTTATAGCAATTAGAAATTCCAGTTTAAACTGTCAGTTACCCAAGAAAGGAAAGCTGCCTTTCTTGATTTTTTTTATTTATCTTTTTGTGAGAGAAGACCCTCGCTTTTAGCGACGGGACGGGGCATATAA
>CAYMWC010000092.1:0-20074 GCA_964393695.1 uncultured Pleurocapsa sp. | reverse complement strand
TCTTCTTTAAGGCAGTGCATTTTTGCTAAAATTGGCGAAACTTTCTTGACCTCTTCTAACTTATCTTTCTGTTTATCTGTTAACTTAACTCTTTTTCGTTCTTCAATATTTCTTTGAGCTACATTTTTAAGATCACTTTTAATAACTTCTTCAATTATTTTGGTATCGAATCTGATTTGACAATTACTCATCCTGAATATGGAGTAATCAAACCACCAGCAGAATTGCAACAGCGTTTTGAGATGCTATCAAATGAGGCAGGAAATCAGTATTTGCAAGCAAAGTTACGACAGTTTATCTTTGATAATTACTGTGTTTTAGTGGCAAACACTAATGGCGTAAAAGCTAGTCGGTGGTCTGACAAATATGAATTGTTACATGAACTATCACATCAGAATCATGGTCATGGTCATGGTTACTATCAATCTGGATGGTTGATTATGGGAGAAACGAAGGAAGGTTTTTTACAAGCGCGAAAAGATGGTTTAACCCTGCATCTTCAAAGGGAACGCCATCTCAGTCAAACTGAAAAATCTGCTAAAGTAGGAGATATAGTCGCAGTTAAAATGCCTCCACAAAAAGCCGAGCATGATTTTTATGTTGCCGTAGGTACAGCAGGTTCAATTGACCACCTGGACTTAGAAACAGATGCTCAAATAGTGGATATTTACTTAAATCTTAGTTCTGCTGATGGTGCTTTACTGTTGATGGAAAGTTTAACCAAGGAACTCAATACTGTAGAAATCCCTTTTCATTTTAAAGTTCTTTATCGACCAGAAGAATATAGTTACTGTGACACCGCTAGACTGAGTTTTGTTAAAGAAAACTATAATCTAGTTAAACCAATCCTTGACACTATTTATCAAACATATCAAGTCCATTTTCAGCCAGAGACTCTTTTATTGACCAAGTATCTAGCTCCAGGTTTGAGTGTAGGCGAAAGACCCAATTTAAAAACCGATTTAATCCAACATCGCTGTCAATTAATTGCGGAGGGATTAATTACTGCTTGGCAAAATGAGCAGATCAATCCAGTAGATAAATACAAGTGTATCAGCGATCGCTTTCAACATGAAAACATCAGTCTTGAGCAACCCTATCTTAATCCCCACTCGACTGATATTTATAAAGCAATTTCGGTTAATGAAATGATAACTGATGACTAATGACTGTTACCTGTTGACTGAATCAGTTGATAGGAATTAATTTTTCTAGCTTTTGCTGCCACTGTTGCCACTGCTGCCCAGAAAAGCTAGGATTTTGTTGGAAAAACAGATAAGCACAAGCAAGAATCGCCGTGATCATGCTCAAGGTTAATAATACAGTGATAATTTTGCTATCTTGCTGCGATTGATTTTGTTCTTGATGGATTACAACATTTTCGGTTACTTGAGGTGAAGGAGCAGTCCGAATTTTGGTTGGAGATGAAACAGCAGTTTGTATTTTAGTGACTGGTCTTTCTTTAACCATTAAATTAGTTTTACTGGAGTTAGCAGTAACGGGTAGATGAGTGTCACGGTTACTAATAACTGACCTGAGTTTGGTGTTTTTAACATTAGCCCGCTCTAAATCTACACCACAAATATTGGCCCCTACTAGATCAGTATTGGTTAAATTGGCGCGGTCTAAGTTGCTATGACTAAGAATTGTATGGCTCAAATTAGCATTGGTAAGATTAGCTTCTTCAAAATTAACTCCAGAAAGATTAGCATTGCTAAGATCTGCACCACTCAAATTTTTGCGGACTGCGCCACGATTAACAATTTCCCAAACTGAGTACCACTTGAGATCGATCATGGTTTTGTGACTGAGTTTAGTGCTTTTAAAATTAGCAAACTTTAGTTCGGCATCTTTAAAATATGTTCCACAACACAAAGCATTATTGAGGTTAGCTTTAGTGAGATTAGCATGACTAAAATAAGCATTTCTTAAGTCAGCCTTCTGTAAATTAGCTGCGGTTAAATCAGCTTTATAAAGATAGGCATTGGTAAGTGTAGCACTATTAAAATTAACATTAACTAGTTTGGCATTGCTGAGATCAGCGTTATTTAAATTAGCGCGAAATAAATTAGAATTACTTAAATCAACGTTAGCCAAATTCAGAGTTTCGGTTTTTTGGTTGACAATTTCATAAACAAGCAGACTTTTAGCTGCAATTATCGTAGTTTTGGGATTAATTTTTGCTTGAGAAAAAATTACGTGATCGAGATTTGCGCCTTTTAAATTAGCATTTTCTAAATTCGCACCTAAGAAGTTTGCTCCCTCTAGATTGGCATTAATTAACTTAGCTTTATTTAAATCTGTATTACTTAAATTGGCGTGATTTAAATTCGCTTTATTTAAGTTAATATTACTTAAATCAAGATGACTGAGATTGGCTTGAGCAAAGTCAGGAATTACTTTTTTATTTTTTTTGTACCACTCATTCCAGACTGATGTACCTTGCTTAAGTAATGCTAAATGTTCTGCGTTTGCCATCTCAGAAAATTCCCCAACTCTACTACTATTATTAATATTTTAAAGTTGCAATATTGCCAAGCTAGCTTAATAAAAGCTTAAAGCTTAAAGCTACTAGAGCGATGAGCTTTGATATCTCCGAAGGAGAGCGAGCTAATTAATTAGATGAAATTGGCTACATAAGCTCTCAAACAAAGCTTATAGCTAATTATTTGGCAATATTAATTGATACCAAGACCCCAATAACAAGACTCTAAAATCTCGAAAATGTTCCGTAATATGACACATTAAACATTAATAAGCTGTTATGTAACTGTGACAAGTTAATGATAAATGAGCAATGCCCACCCTACATTTGGCTTTTGTTAAAATTTATTGGAATTAATACAGTTAAGACGATAGGATAAATAACCTAAAGGTATCGGTTAATTTAATCGCTGCTGGAATATAGCAATAGTGTAAGTTGTAATTAAAACCTAAATTCCCTGAAAAAAATTCGGCGTGTATGGCTTCAGAGATACAGACTCTACCAAACGAAGTAATTGATCTCATTGCTGCGGGGGAGGTAATTGATTCCTTGGCAGCAGTAGTACGGGAATTGGTAGAAAACTCTTTGGATGCAGCAGCCAGTAGAATTACTATTGCCTTAGATCTTGAATTATGGCAAGTTCAGGTAATCGATAACGGCAGAGGAATGTCTTTAGAAGATTTAAGGATTTGCGCTCAACCCCACAGTACTAGTAAGATTCGTAGCTGCAAAGATCTCTGGCAGATCACCAGCTTAGGCTTTAGGGGAGAAGCTTTGCATAGTATTGCTCAAGTGGCAGATTTAACTATTTGTAGTCGTTCCAAACAGCAAGCAGAACCTATTGGCTGGAAAGTTACTTATCAAGAAGGTCAAGCTCAAAACGAATCAGCGATCGCGATCGCACCTGGTACTATAGTTACTGTCTCGAATTTATTTGCTAAAATTCCTGTTCGTCGTCGTGGTTTACCTCCCTTTCCCCAACAGCTAAAAACCATCCAGAAACTAATTTATCAAATTGCTCTGTGTCATCCCCAAATTACTTGGCAAATCAAACAGCACAATAGCCTTTGGTTTAATATTAGTCCTGGCATAACCGCTAAAGATGTCTTACCGCAATTTCTCAGAAGAGTTAACAGTAATGACTTACAATACCTGCAAGTAGACATTCCGACTCCTACCCAAGAAGCAACACAAACCTTCAACTCGACAATCCCAAAGTCCCAAATACAATTAACTTTGGGTTTACCAGATCGTTGTCATCGTCATCGAGCAGATTGGGTTAAAGTATCAGTTAATAATCGTTATGTGCGATCGCCAGAATTAGAGCAGACAATGCTAAACAGTCTGGCAAAAACCCTACCCCGTGATCGCTTTCCTGTTTGTTTTTTGCATCTTCATACCTGTCCTAGTCAAATTGATTGGAATCGTCACCCTGCGAAAACAGAAATTTATCTCCACTCTCTTTCCTATTGGCAGACAGAAGTTAGTAAGGCAATCTCTCAGGCTCTAACACTCAATTTAACTAATCTTCCTACTGCGGTGGGCGATCGGCGTATTGGTAATATATTACGAGTAGCTGAAGCATCAGGTAAATATCAAATTAATCGCAACCTGGCAGGAGTATTAGAAGAGACAACCCCGTCATCGTCAGCAATTAATTCCCTAAAACTCCAAGCCGTAGCACAAGTCAATAAAACCTATATTGTTGCCGAACATTGCTCTGGCTTGTGGCTGGTTGAACAACATATTGCTCACGAACGGGTATTATACGAACAATTACAAGCTTCTTGGGAATTAGTTCCCCTAGCTACACCAATTACCTTAGAGTATTTAAGACCAACGCAAATAGAGCAATTACAAAGATTAGAGATTGATATTGAGCTATTTGGCGAAAACATTTGGGCAGTACGCAATGTTCCCAAAATCCTCGCTGAACGAGATGATTGTGCTGACGCTTTAATTGAATTAAGCTGGGGAGGAGATTTACGCTCTGCTCAAGTGGCAACTGCCTGTCGTAGTGCTATTCGCAATGGTACGAGTTTGACCATAGAAGCGATGCAAAATCTATTAGATCTATGGCAGAATACCCGCAACCCTCGTACTTGCCCCCACGGTAGACCAATTTATCTTTCACTTGAAGAATCTACTCTCTCTCGCTTCTTTCGTCGTCATTGGGTAATCGGTAAAAGTCACGGGATTTAATCAGTCATCAATCATCAGTTATCAGTCATCAGTAATTACACAGAAACTGGTTCTTTAGCTGCTGCTTCTTTAGTTCCAAATTCTGAAGATTCGGGCTTTTTGGGTGGTTCTATTTCTAATTGCAAAGATGATTTTTCCGTAATTAGACGCGCACCTCTACCTAAAGTAATGTAATTCCACGCCCACTGAATCATGACTATTAGCTTGTTATCAAATTCAATTAAGTAGTAGATGTGAGCAAATACCCAAATAATCCAAGCAACAAAACCAGAAAATCGACCAAAATTAAGATCGGCAACTGCTTTGTTTTGTCCAATTACCGCCATGCTACCAAAGTCGTCGTATGTGAATGGTTTAACGGTTTTACCTTCAGCGCGTTTGGTAATTAATTTGGCGACATATTCTCCTTCTTTCATAGCCACAGGAGCAACTCCAGGAAGAGGGCGAGATCCCTGATGAGCAAAGTTAGCTAAATCCCCAATTACAAAGATATCATTGTAATTTTTGAGACTTAAGTCTGATTCAACCATAACTCTACCAACTCGATCTAATTCTGCTCCAGCGCGATCGCTCAAAACCTTACCCATAAAAGAAGCTCTAACTCCTGCTGCCCAAAGAATAGTATGAGCATTGATGGTTTGAGTCTGATCGCGAAGCGTACCCGAAGGGTCATCATTTTGACGGAAAGTTACGGAATCCTTGGTGATATTGGTGACTAAGGTTTTTGTTTGGACTTCAACACCTAGTTTTTCTAAAGCTTTTTGGGCTGCTGCTGAAGATTCAGGCGGATAAGGAGGTAAAATTCGCTCCATACCCTCAAATAACAAAACTTTGGCTTGAGTGGTATCAATATCACGAAAATCATCTTTAACTGATTGATGAGCAATTTCAGCGATCGCCCCTGCTAATTCTACCCCAGTTGGCCCTCCACCAACCACTACAAAGGTCAGTAAAGCTTCGCGCTTTTGGAGATCTGGTTCTTTTTCTGCTGCTTCAAAAGCCATAAAGATTCGACGGCGCATTTCTAAAGCATCTTCGACAGTTTTTAAACCTGGGGCATCATTCTGCCACTGCTCATTGCCAAAATAATGATGACTAACTCCTGTTGCTACGATCAAGGCATCATAATCCAGGGCTTCTCGCTCTGCTAAAAATACCTTTTTGGCTTCAGGATCAATGTCTACTACTTTATCCAACAATACTTGAGTATTTTTGTGTTGACTCAAAACAACACGCAAAGGTGAAGCGATATCTGCGGGGGACAAAGTACCTGTAGCTACTTGATACAACAAAGGTTGAAATAGATGAAAGTTGCGTTTGTCTATTAGCGTTACTTTGACGGGGGCATTCTTGAGAGACTTGGCTGCATAGAGTCCCCCAAAACCACCACCGACTATAACTACATGAGGAATTGATGTCTGTTGAGTTTGAGTGCTTTTCATATTAAAGACTTGGAGATAAATGTTTATAGATATCGTTCTGAATAAATTTGCTGAAATATCGAGATTATTTAGAGATGCCAAATTAATTTTTCAGCAATTATATACCAATATTAACTTTTGTAAACTTATATCTAAGTCATTATGCCTACAGATTATAAGTGCATATTTTTTTTTGCTTGTCAATCTTATTTATATTAATAACTCTTATTTTTAGATAATGATGTAACAATCAAAACAAAAGACAAAGAGAAAAGTCGGCAAATCAAGACCAATAGAGCGATCGCCAGTTTGTTGAATATTTTATTGACTTATTGTTCAACTTGACTATATAATCAACTTCAAGCAAAGAGTTTTTAAAAAGCTATCTCCTCAGTATTTACTAGGTGGTGAAAGCTAAACAATAACTATATAAAAAAATTAGAAATTAATTTGGTTAATTAATAATGGCTATGAGCAATATTGAAATTGTTTTCAGTTTTGATACTACTGGAAGTATGTATCCTTGCTTAACACAAGTACGTCGCAAACTTAAAGAAACAATATCTCGATTACTCGACGAAATTCCTGGTATTAGAATTGGGATTATAGCTCACGGAGACTATTGTGATGCCAACACAACTTATGTAACTAAAATTTTTGATTTATCGGGAGATGTAGATGAAATTTGCAATTTCGTGCAAAATGTCGAACCTACTGGTGGTGGAGATGCACCCGAATGTTATGAGTTAGTTTTACATCAAGCACAGCAATTGTCTTGGACTTTAACTAACTCAAAAACTCTAGTAATTATTGGAGATGATATTCCTCATGCGCCAGCACAAACACCACAAAAACTTAATTGGCGTAACGAATTAAAGGTATTAATAGATCAAGGTATCATTGTGCATGGAGTTCAAGCTTTAAATCGTTCTCATGCAAATCTATTTTATCGAGAATTAGCAGAAAAATCGGGTGGATATCACCTAAATCTAGATCAGTTTTCTTATATTACAGATTTATTTTTAGCTGTTTGCTATCAACAGTCTTCTGATGAACAATTACAAAACTACGAACAAGAAATAATTAATCGGGGTGAAATGAGTCGTAGTTTAAATAAAATGTTTAATACTTTATTAGAACGAGAAGAAGCAATTGCTATTTATGCACCATCAGAATTAAAGCCAGTTTCTCCAGGAAGATTTCAAGTTTTAAAGGTTGATACCGATATTTCTATCAAAGCCTTTGTGTTAGAAAATGGTTTGACTTTTAAAACAGGAAGAGGTTTTTATGAATTTACTAAAAAAGAGACAATCCAAGCTAAAAAAGAAATCATTTTAATGGATAGAAAAACTGGAGACTTTTTTGCAGGAGAAGCAGTGAGAGAACTTTTAGGAATACCTCAAGGAGAGACTGTAAAAATCAAACCTAATAATATTGAAAAATATATTGTCTTTGTGCAAAGTACTTCAGCAAATCGTAAATTGATGGCTAATACTAAGTTTCTTTATGAAGTAGCTGATTGGGAAGGTTAAAAAAAAAGTTTATCCTGGATCTAAATGTTCGGGAAAAAGTCGTTTGAGAAGCTGTACCACCAGGGACTCCTGAGCCTTCGTAGGGTGGGCAAAAATCGAAAAGACAACAAAGCGTTTCAGAAAAAAATGATTGCCCACCAAAATATTACTCTCCAACTTTCTGGGATATATCTTTAAAATTTAACGGTTTAAGAACTTTTCCACTACATATACAACCCCAATCTTGAACATATCTGCCTTTGCTAATCCATTGAGCAAAACTGGAATATTTCCACAAATGAGGACATGACACTAATCCGTGTTTGACAGGATTATAATGAACATAATCTAAATACTGGTGTAAGTCTGCTTCATCTTGAATAGTATGTTCCCAAAAACGTCGTTGCCAAACATCACTTTCTCTGTGTTTAAGTCGTGAAGCAGAAACTGGACTAGATGTTAAATGATTAGCTTTAAAAGCACGAGTAAATAAAACTTTTAATCTTGATATTCTTTGAGAATAATCAGAATCATTCGGAGGCAATTGCCAAACAAAATGAAGATAGTCTGGTAAGACTACCGCAGCGAGAATCTTAAATGGTTTTTTGACTTGAACTAGTGCGATCGCAGCACGTAAAAGAGCGATATTGTCTGGATTTTTAAATAAGGGACGACGACAATATGTAACCAAGGTTAAAAAATAAATACCACCTGGAATATAAACTCTTCGATAATTGGGCATTGAAGATAAATTTGGTGGGCAAAAAAGTTTATCTTAAATCTAAACGTTTGGGAACAAGCCATTGTATAAGCTGTACCACTAAAAAGCCACAGATTAAACCTGCAATATTAGCACCCAAATCCCGAAACTCTCCATAACGATTAACGTAAGGTTGTATTAATTCAATCACACCACTCCAGCCAATGAAAAACAGACAGATCATCAACCAATAATCTGGTTTTCTTAAAGCTGTAGGTATCATTAACGCACCATAGGCAATTAAGTGGTGAAGTTTGTCGCCACCTGGCACAGGTGGTAATTTGTCTAGAGGGCGAAGAGATAAAACGGTAATCAATGCAAGAATAAATAGTGTGATAGATATCCAATATCTTTTAATAAAACTTAGTGCTGTAATCATTTATTTTGATAATCATCAAAATTGGTATTTTTAGTCAGTGCCAAAAAATGTAACCTATATCTTTCCAATCACATCTATTGTTAGCTATTAGTGAGATAGGTTCAATTATGTTATCGTCTATACATTTAAAGTTTGTTTACAATTAGCTTGCTATTGTCATGAAAAAATAACAAATTTTTTGCTGTTTTTAACCATAAACTATACCAATTCTCAGACTCATGAGGTACAGTAACAGTGCCAGCAGTATCAGTAAGTAAATCAATTATAAATATCCTGATCATTACATCTTTGACACTGCCTATGTTTGGCACTAGCTATCTTTAGCAGTATAGTTTAATTGTTGAATGAGCCTCCCCATTGTTGAGCGACTGACTCTGATGTGATTTTTTTCTTGTAGTAGGCTACAAAGTTCAGAAAGAGTAGCATCATCATTGGCTTCAATTATTTCTACGAGAGTCATTAATTGTTCTGAGTTAAGTTTTGAGGTCGGACTTCCACCTTGAGGTTGAGGATGAATATTTCCTGTTTCTCGATATTGTTTAAGTAATTTTTGAATAAAGCTTTTGGTTACTCGAAAACGTTGAGCTAATTTCCTAATGGAGATATCTTCATGTTCATAGACTTCGATAATTTTCTGTCGAAAGTCGATTGAGTATGGCTTCATTTGAAAATTTCTATAACTAAATATTTTCAGTCACGACTGTACCTCACAAATATCTAAACCGCAAGATTGCAAGTGACTAATATTTAATTTGTCAGAAAGAAAGAACATGATATTTTCATTATGCAAACAGTAATTAAATTTATTACGCAAAAATCATGGATGAAAATTTCATCGAAGCAATTGAAAATAATGATCTTGTTGAAGACATTACTGTTGAATTTTTAGTCGATGAATCTTCTTTAACTCCCACCGACGAAGCAGAAGAAATTATCAATGCTGTTGATGATAGCGAATTAACCGAAACGGAAGAAGAGGTAGTCGAGGAAACCGTCGAGGAAGATCTCACTCAAATCCCAGAACCAATTCTGGATAATCTGATCGCATATATTAACGATCTAACCGTAGCTGGTACACCTGGCAGTGATGCCTTCCAATTCGGAAGTACTGGAATTGATATTATTCTGGGTCGTGAAGGAAATGATGTACTTTTAGCAGTTGATCCAACAGAAGGGTTTCCAGGTCAAGAAGATACTGATCTATTGAGTGGTGGCAGCCAAAGCGATCGCTTTCTTCTAGGCGATCGCAGCAAACCCTACTATGACGACGGTAATGAAAACAGCACTGGCGATGATAGTATGGCAATGCTCTTGGATTTCAATCCCAGTGAAGATGTAATTGAACTTCATGGTAACCCCGAAGACTATACTTTGGTCAACCTGTCCGAACTAGGAGAAGGAGCAACAGGAACGGCAATCTATCTCAACGGAGAAACCAACGACGAACTGATCGCTAGCATCAACACAGTCGAAGGCTTAAGTCTCGATGCTGACTATTTTAAATTTTTGGATGGTTCGGCAGCATCGCCAGTTACAACAGAAATCGAACAGTTTGGCAGTAATGGTATCGATCTATCTTTTAGCGTTGCCAATGGTAATGATGGTTCTGGTTCTATCTTGTCAACAGGATATACTAACGGTACTTTAGGAGATAGCGATAATGCTGCTCTTGATGCTTTTCTGAGTAAATATAACAACACAGGTAATCAAGAGTGGGTTGAACAAATTGGTACAACTTCCAATGATAATGGTTACGGTGTAGACACTGACGCAGAAGGAAATGTTTACTGGCTTGCACGAACCAGCGGCGAATTAGGAGGAGAAAACGCAGGCATTGGTAACGATGTGGTTTTCAGCAAATACAATTCTCAAGGCGAACAACAGTGGATTCGTCAATTTGGTAGTTTTAGTCTCGATAATGCGTTTGTCGATCCCAGAGTTGATAGTGCTGGAGATGTAGTGATCGCAGGATATACTAACGATGATCTGGCTGCACCTAACGCCGATACTGAAATTCCTCCCAGTGCTGATGCTTGGATTGCTAAATATGATAGTGATGGTAATGAAGTATGGATCGAGCAATTTGGTACTAATGAAGGGGATGAGACTTTTGGCTTAGATATAGATAGTCAAGATAATATTTACACTACAGGATGGACTAGAGGTGATTTAGGCGCACCTAATAATCTTAACGAGGAAGGTGAGGTTACTTATGATATCTGGTTAGCTAAATATGACACCAATGGTAATCAACAGTGGATCGAGCAATTTGGTACTGATGACTTTGATTGGTCTTGGGACGTAGCAACTGACTCCAATGACAATCTTTATGCGACAGGTTGGACTTTAGGAGATTTAGCTGGTACGAATGCGGGTTCTTACGATATTTGGGTAGCTAAATATGACAATCAAGGTAATCAACAGCAGATTCAGCAGTTTGGTACAACTGGGGACGATGCAGCCACAAGTGTTGATGTAGATGACTCGGGCAATTATTATTTAACAGGATATACTAGTGGCGATATCTCTGGCACTGGCAATGCTGGCTCTTACGATGCTTGGGTAGCTAAGTATGATTGCAGTGGCAACCAATTATGGATTGAGCAATTTGGCACTTCTGAGCGAGACGAAGCCTATGAAGTTAGTGTGAGCAATGGTTCAGTTTACGTCACTGGAGGTACCGACGGTTCTCTTGGTTCTACTAATGCTGGCTCTTTTGATGGCTGGATAGGGAAGTTTTCCTCAGCAGATGGCACTCTGCTCGATTTTAATTCACCCAATAATACTGCTCTCCAACCGAGTGGTGATGAATTAGCAACCTAAAACCAAGCACAACTTAAAAAAGTTGGTTTTTACAGTCAGCGATCGCAAATATCAAGATTTTCATGTTGTTCGGGGTTTCGAGCGAATTTATTCTGATTCTTTCTTTCTACCGAATATGCGATCGCTCTTATTTTAAATAATGTATTTCAACAGGATTTAGTTCTCGATAACTTCATCCTGCCAAATTTTGGTGCAAACCACAAATAACTCGACTCCAAATTCATCAGACTGAATTTCAACGGGTAGAGAGCGGAATTTAGAATGAGAAAATAATTTTTCTAGATCTTCTGCGGAACGATAAATAGAATGCCATTCAAGAATATGCTCCAGTAAAACGCGGTCAGGATTAGCAGCGTGAAAATTACCTAAAATTACTGTGCCGTTGGGTAGAAGACGATCATAAATCCAGTCCAAAATCCGAATCAATTCGCGATCGCGCAAGTAATTTGCCATACTAACACTATAAATCATTTGCTGAGGTGGGATGTCAATATGGCTGTAGCCTTCAGCTAGTAAAAAGAGATTATCTTGAATAAAGGTAAGATGATTGCGAAATCCCCATTTATGAGCCACATTAGCAGCAGCAGCTAAATCTTGATGATTAAAGTCAATACAGGTGACATGAACATTGGGTGGGGAATAATGGAAATAAAGGTCTAAAATTTCTGAAGCTGAACCACTGGCTAAACTAGTTACAGGCAGGGGATTTTCAGCCGACCAATTTTCTGCCAGCTCTTTAATAGTAGCGGTGATAATCCCACCACGGTTTTTTAGTGCCAAAAAGGTAGGTAGAGAACGAATCCAACGGTCTAAATAAATACCTAAATGTCCGTCTCCTTCTGGTTCATTTTGTGACAGTAATTCGATAATATAGGAATCACTAGCATACCCTCCAGGTCGGCGAAAAGCTCGATCAAAAAAGCTACTGAGCATAAAAAACGGAAAAGTTTCCCGAAAGAGATAAGTGCCAATTGCCTGTTGAATGTCTGGCTCTTGAATAATCTGTTCTCGTAGGGAGTGAATCAGCATATTGCAGAGCTTATTAATTTGCTCTTGAGTTTCAGTTTCGCTCTGTTTTTTATTCCAAATTGCCTGCTCAATACTGTAGAGATTTTTTTTAAATAACTCAATTTCACCAATTAATTCAGGGGGTATGGCATTTTGTCCTGTCTGTCCTGTACGCTGAAGATTATATTCAGGGGCAACACGTACTCTCCGCATTAAATGGGCTACTAAGGAAGAAGTCTGACGTAGACGGCTGGAAAGATTGTAAGCCAAAGACTGATAAAAACGATCTGATAACCCTGGTACAGAAGTCAATAAAGAATAAAGATAGTCTTTATCTAAAACACAAACCTCCACCTCTTCTTGAGCAATGATAGCTGCACTAGTGGCAACTGCCTCGATAAAAGACATCTCACCAAAAATCTCCCCTGGCTCTAAAAAAGCGATCGCCACATCTCTACCAGAAGCAGCCCTTTCAACTCTAACTATGCCCTTGCGTATCAAATATATCGCTGGCGATAAACGACCTTCTTTGAGAATCACCTCATGTTGCTGATAAGTAGCAACTTGAGCTTTTTCGAGCAGAACATTGTAGTCTTCGGTAGTTAGGTATTTTAGTTTACTATCCATTTAGTTCTGGTTCTCCATGTTGCACCCTAAATAATAGTTCCCAAATTAATCCCCTTGGTCATCATTGCTGTGATAAGAACTGGCAGTCAGATACATTAGGTCGTTGGGCTGGATGATTAAACAAATTTTTGAGGGCAGCCTGTCTTCTTTCGGGAGATTCGGTAGCTAAATTCCAGAGACTTTCATAAAAGAAAAAAGATATACCAGCAAACTCACGCTCGCGGGCAATTTTAACTTGCTGATAGATTTTGTGCCAAAGTATCGGACGACCTTTTAAACCAGATAATACACCAACTCCCACAGGAATATGTTTTTTGGCTGCTAAAATTTCGGGCTGTTCTAATTCTCTAATAAAACTGTCGTTGCGATCGCGATATACTTGAACAATTAATTCTTCAATTAAACCTTTTCTTTCCCATCGGTGCCAGTCAAGTAAAAAAGAGTTGAGAGAAAAGTGCTGGGGATTAGGGGATAAAGAGATAATTGCTTGGGGATTGTGTTGTTTAATCTGTTGAAATAATGTTTCTACATAAGCGGTAATTTTATCAGCACGCCAGCGCACCCATTCTGGATCTTGAGGATCTTGAGGTGGTGACTGTCCTTGATGTTCTTGTTGATAAAGCTTAACAGTATAGTCATCGTAACCAAATTCTGAGGGATAACCAAAATGATCGTCTAGCTGAATACCATCAATGTCATAATTACTGACAATCTCCACAATCAGATCGCTCATAAACTTTTGGACATCAGGACGCAGAGGATTTAACCACACCCGTTGATGAACATTTCCCTCCCACCAAACCGTGCTACCATTTTTTCTTTGAGTTAGCCATTGAGGATGACGTTTAGCTAATTCTGAATCAGCAGGAGCCATAAAACCAAACTCAAACCAAGGAATTACGCTCATTCCCTGTTGGTGTCCTTCACTGACTATTTCGTCTAAAACATCCCGATCTTGTAGTCCTTCGACAGGATCAAGAGCCAATCCTGTCACCGCTTCGGAAACGGGAGAGGGATAAAGAGTATAACCCCAATTCCAGACAGTTGGATAAAGGGTATTAAAATTAGACTTAGCTAAAAGAGCGATCGCTTCTTTAGTCGTCTCAGGGTCAAATAAAACATCACTATCGATATTGGTGAGCCATACTCCCCGTAATTCTCTTGACTTAGATTTATCTATCTGGCAGATTTTATCTAAGGATTCAGGGGGTGACTGCTGAGAATGACCAGGAAAAGGTGTAACCAACACTAAAGTAAGTGCCAAAATAAACAGAAAAATCAACCAAGATTGAGAACCTTGAGATTGACTAAACTGGACTAATTTATTAGCAGAGAGATCAAATAATTTGGCTATGCGTTCTTTCATAAATGCCACAATGTTTGCAGAATATGGCGATTATAACCCCTTAGTTTTAGCAAAAAAATTTTCTCATGTACATTAGAGATGCTGTCGAAGCTGATTTAACTGCCATTGTCGATATTTATAATCAGAGTATTCCTGGTGGTCAAGCAACAGCGGATACTGAAACCATTACGGTTGATAGTCGTTTAACGTGGTATCATAACCACCACCAACATCGTCCCCTCTGGGTAGCCACCGAACAAAACCAAATCTTGGGCTGGTTAAGCTGGCAAAATTTCTATGGTCGTCCTGCATATCTGCAAACAGCCGAAATCAGTATTTATGTAGCAACAGCATATCATAATCAAGGCATTGGCAGTCAACTTTTAGCTGCTGCGATCGCTTTTAGTCCTAAATTGCAACTCACCACCTTACTAGGTTTTATTTTCGCTCATAATCAGCCCAGTCTGAATTTATTTACACGTTATGGTTTTAATCAGTGGGGTTATTTACCTGATGTTGCTTTGATGGGTGAAATTAATAGAAGTTTAATAATTTTGGGGCGGAAAATTTAATATTTACATTATTAATTACACATTATGGATTTTTCTTTATTTCCGAGAAATGTTACTTGAAGTTAAACGTAATGTTAGTTTGGATAACTTGGCGATCGCATTATGTCTGATAGGCTGGAAAAAAGCGATCGCTTTAAACGTAATTTTGGCGATAACGACTTAGCTCACTTGATTTATTTAAAAGGAAATTATCTAAAGTTGATTAAGTTCTAAGGAAGCTTTTTCAAAATGCGATCAATCTTTTCAACCGAAGCTGAACCATGGTCAGTTAGATATAGCTGTTTAGCTTTTTCAAGATCAGTTCTTGCTAATTTATATTGTCCTTGCTTGGCATAAAAATCTCCGCGATGATAGTAAGCCCGGGCATCATTAGGGTCAATTTTGATTACTTGACTGAAGTCAGCGAGCGCTAATTCATATTTACCTTCAGCATAGTAAAGCCATGCGCGACTATTGTAAACATAGGCATCATTAGGGTCAATTTTGATTGCTTGATTGTAATCAGCGAGCGCTAATTCATCTTTGCCTTGCTTGGCGTAAAAATTTCCGCGATTAGTGTAAACAGAGGCATTATTAGGGTCAATTTTGATTAGTTGACTGTATTCAGCGAGTGCTAATTTATATTTTCCTTGATTATCGTAAATATATGCGCGATTTAGATAAGCCTCGTCATCATTAGGGTCAATTTTGATTGCTTGACTGTAGTCAGCGAGTGCTAATTCATCTTTGCCTTGATCCTCGTAAAGCCATGCGCGATCTAGATAAGCCTGGGCATTATTAGGGTCAATTTTGATTAGTTGACTGTAGTCAGCGAGTGCTAATTCATCTTTGCCTTGATCCTCGTAAAGCCATGCGCGATGATAGTAAGCCTGTGCATTATTAGAGTCAATTTTGATTGCTTGATTGTAATCAGCGAGAGCTAATTCATATTTACCTTCAGCATAATAAAACCATGCGCGATCTAGATAAGCCTGGGCAGAAACAAGATTTGCTTCTTCAATTTGAACCGTTGTTTTTTCAGCAGAGATAATCGAGCATGAAACCAAAGTAGCAGAAGATAAAAATGTTAAAGCGATTAATAATTTTGGAATTTTCATAATTATTTAGAATAAGAATTACCAAAAAATATCTCAATTTCACTATTTACTATATTTAAAAGTAGGTAATTTTACAGTAGGTCTTTATGCTGCTTGTCTGGGCAAGCAACAGAGCTTAAATGAATACCACTTTTAAGCTTTACTCTTTAGCGATCGCTTTATGTCTGATACATTACTAAAAAGCGATCGCCTTAGAAAACTGACCCTCCAAAAATCATGATAATTAACTTGAAACAGATTGGTTAAGTATTTGTTCGATAAATGTGTTTAAACTAACATTGAGTTTTTTGGCTTTTAAACTGATTTTTCGATGTAATTCTGGAGAAATTCTCAAATTAAACTGTCCAGAAAATGCTTTGTCTGGTTCTTTTCCTTCTTGTTTACAGTCCTCTAAATATTCTTCAATTACAGCTTCAAAAGATTCTTTAAGCTCATCGACTGTTTTTCCATCGAATGATATCATGTCTCTAGTATTAATTACTCTGCCAAAGAATAATTGATCTACTTCGTCGTATTCTATTACTGCTTCGTATCCTTTATATTTCATATTTCTACTTTTGCTTTTTCTAAAAAAGTACGGATATCTTGGACTTGATATCGTTTTAATTCTTTCTGTGGATGGGGAGAATGAATATTAAGAGAAATACCATTTAAGCTAAAACGAACTCTTGAGCCATTTCCTTGAATCACTACTCCACCTAAAGCCTTAATTAGTGATACCACATCATCCCAGATGATATTGCGTCGAATTGGTATGGCAAAAATAGCATCATAAGTTTTGCGCTGTTTTTTATTCATCTTTGTATAGTACTATAAAATAGTACTATTTTTGATTTTTAAAAAGTAAACATAAATACGAATTAATTATTTATTGGAGTGAATCAGACCAAACTTTTATCGTGGAAGTTCCAGAATTACCTGGATGTATGGCAGATGGTCAAACTTATACTGAAGCAGAAGTCAACAGTAATTAACGTAGAAATTGTAATTCAAGAATGGATTGAAACTGCTCAAGAATTAGGTCTTACTATTCCCACTCCAAAAGGTCGTTTACTTTATGCTTAATTTTTTAATTCTGCTTTTTACACTTTAAAGCAATATTTGCTCTTTGCGAGTTGCTTTTTTTGCACTAATAATATTGGTGCGATCGCCTCTATCGATCATTCTGCTCATTCAGCGTTCATCCTCTGGGACAAATCGCTTATAATTCTTAATATTATAAATTCCCTTTGAAGTAGATTTTTGGGTTATGGACAATTCAAAAGACCGCATCATTATTTTCGACACCACCTTAAGAGATGGAGAACAATCTCCTGGCGCAACTTTAAATGTTGAAGAAAAACTAGAAATCGCCCAGGCTCTATCTCGACTGGGAGTTGATGTAATTGAGGCTGGATTTGCTTTTGCTAGTCCTGGAGATTTTGAAGCTGTTCAGAAAATCGCTACTCAAGTCGGCACTGAAACTGGGCCTGTGATCTGTAGTTTGGCAAGGGCAATTAAAGCTGATATCAAGGCTGCTGCGGAAGCTCTCAAGCCAGCCGTTAAGGGACGAATTCATACTTTTATTTCTACGTCCGATATTCATTTGGAGTATCAACTGAAAAAATCTCGTGCTGAAGTCCTAGACATTGCGCAAGAGATGGTAGCTTATGCTAAATCCTTTATGGATGATGTCGAGTTTTCACCGATGGATGCAGTGCGCACTGATTCAGAATATCTTTATCAGGTTTTAGAAGCAGCGATCGCTGCTGGCGCAACGACAATTAATATTCCTGATACAGTTGGTTATACTACTCCCAGTGAATTTGGAGCTTTGATTAAAGGTATCTGCGATAATGTACCAAATATAGATCAGGCGATAGTTTCGGTTCATGGTCACAATGATTTGGGTTTGGCAGTTGCTAATTTCTTAGAGGCAGTTAAAAACGGTGCTAGACAGTTAGAATGTACCATTAATGGAATTGGTGAACGAGCAGGTAACGCAGCCTTAGAAGAATTGGTAATGGCTCTCCATGTGCGTCGTCAGTATTTTAATCCTTTCTTAGGTAGACCAGTTGAATCAACTGAACCTTTAACTAATATTGATACTAGACATATTTATAAAACCTCGCGTCTAGTTTCTAATCGCACAGGGGTAATTGTCCAGCCAAATAAAGCGATCGTCGGGGCAAACGCTTTTGCTCATGAGTCGGGTATTCACCAAGACGGCGTCCTCAAAAACAAGCTGACCTACGAAATTATGGATGCTCAGTCCATCGGCTTAACTGATAATCAAATTATCTTGGGTAAACATTCTGGACGTAATGCCTTCCGTACTCGTTTAAGCGAATTGGGTTACGAACTCTCCGAAACTGATCTTAATAAAGCTTTTGTGCGTTTTAAAGACGTTGCGGATAAGAAAAAAGAAATTAGTGACTGGGATATTGAGGCAATTGTCAGCGATGAAATCAGACAACCTCCCGAATTATTCCGTTTAGAATTAGTCCAAATTTCTTGTGGCGATCGCTCTTGTCCCACAGCGACGGTAACTGTTCGGACTCCTGAAGGAGAGGAATTAACTGATGCTGCGATCGGTACAGGCCCAGTAGATGCGATTTATAAAGCGATTAATCGAGTCGTTAATATTCCCAATGAGCTAATTGAATTTTCCGTTCAGTCAGTAACAGCAGGAATTGATGCGATCGGTGAAGTTACTATTCGTCTGCGTCACAATAACCGAGTATATTCTGGTCGTGCTGCCAATACTGATATTATTGTGGCTTCTGCTAGAGCCTACATTAAAGCTTTAAATCGTCTTTATGCTGCTTTGCAAGATGAGCAAAAAATTGCCTCTCAGGTAGGGGTTTAGCAATAAATTTCTAGGGGCGTATGGCATACGCCCTTAATCGATTTTAAGACATAGGGAATAGTGACCAAG
Source organism: uncultured Pleurocapsa sp. (assembly GCA_964393695.1). Lineage (GTDB taxonomy): Bacteria > Cyanobacteriota > Cyanobacteriia > Cyanobacteriales > Xenococcaceae > Waterburya. Next base: position 927 of record CAYMWC010000092.1, on the reverse strand, counting down.
AACGATGAAGGATGAATTATGAACGAGTAATTAACCTATAACCTATAACGGTTTGAGTAACGAGAATTTACGCTTAAATCTGGGGTGTGGAGTAAAGCATTTGGACGGATATATCAATGTTGACAAGTTTGGTGAGCCTGATCTTTGCTTTGATTTAGAAATTTTTCCTTATCCTTGGGAAAATAATAGTAATGCTAATTACCAAAGGTCAAGTATAAAGCTTAGCAATATCTGCCAAAGTTGCCACCTTCAACCCATTGCCGACTGCTGCCATTTTCCAGTCATCGTTGTGGCGATAGACCTCTGCTAGAATCATAGCTGTCATTCCTTGGTACTCATTCCCCGAGAGATTATAACGAGCCAATTCCTTATTGCTGGTGCGATTGACCAAACGGACAAAGGCATTATTAACCATACCAAAATCTTGTCGGCGTTCATTACACTTATAAATGTTGATGACAAACATCAAGTAAACAATGCTGGGAGGGATTAGGGGCAGGTCAATATTAATGATTTCGTCGTCTCCTTCTCCAGCCCCAGTCAAATTATCCCCTTGATGAGCGATCGCGCTAGAGCTGTGTCTAAGATTACCAAAGTAGATTATATTTTTAACATCGGTTAATTTTTTCTCTGCATCCAAACAAATTACCGAAGAATCGAGATCAAATTGTTTATTACCCCCAAAGAAACCTCCAGATTTCGGGGCAACATCCCAACCCAGTCCACACATAATTTGCTTCAGGCTTGGATCTTCCTTGGTTAGAGATATTCTTTGTCCTTTTGTTAAATTGATTGCCATTTGTAATTGTTAATTGTTAATTGTTAATTGGGGATTAGGGATTAAACATTGGTGACTGAGAATAAGTTATTTACTCATTACTTGAGTAAGTGATGACTGATGACTGATGACTGATGACTGATGACTGA
>CAYMWC010000091.1:0-20082 GCA_964393695.1 uncultured Pleurocapsa sp. | reverse complement strand
TCAAGGGGAAGCAGAAGACGGTCATGGTTTTGAAGGTACTCTCAGCAAAGACCAGTTATTAACCGATCCTGATGAAGCAGTAGAATTCGTAGAACGTACTCAAGTAGATGCTTTGGCTGTAGCGATTGGTACTAGTCACGGTGCTTACAAATTTACTCGCAAACCTACTGGTGAAATTTTGGCAATTAGCCGCATTGAAGAAATTCACCGTCGTCTACCTAATACTCACTTGGTAATGCACGGTTCTTCTTCTGTACCTCAAGAGTGGATCGACATCATCAACGCTAACGGTGGTAAAATTCCTGAAACTTACGGCGTACCTATAGAAGAAATTCAAAAAGGAATCAAGAGTGGTGTACGTAAAGTTAACATCGATACTGACAACCGCTTAGCAATTACTGCTGCGATTCGTGAAGCTGCTTTTAAAGATCCTTCTAATTTTGACCCTCGCCACTTCCTCAAGCCTTCAATTAAATACATGAAAACTGTATGTCTCAGACGTTATGAAGCTTTTGGTACTGCTGGCAACGCTAGTAAAATCAAACAGGTTTCTTTAGAAGATTTCGCTGCTAAGTACGCTAGAGGGGAATTGTCTTCTACTACTAAGAAAACTGTTTCTGTATAGACCTGTTTTGTTAGGCTAAAAGACCAAGTCAATGTCAATTAACCTGAATTTAGAATAAGCTAACAAGTCTATTCCAAGTTCAGGTTATTTAGTTAAATACAGAATGTATAAAAGGTATTACTATAAAAATTTCTGGGTGGTTAAAAATTTTGTCTATTATTTACTTGGGTTTACTTATTAACCTGATTTTATGCTGTAATTGGCATAAATACAGAATTGGCGTGAGTTAATTATGCTGGTACATATTTTATTATTTAATGCAGGCACCGATAATGAGGGAATTCATACCGTCCAAATGGGCGATCGCAATACTATCTTAATGTTCCAAGATGAAGATGATGCTATCCGTTATGCAGGACTTTTGGAAGCACAAGACTTTCCCGAAGCTACAGTAGAAGCGATCGATTCCGACGAAGTAGAGCAATTCTGTCATCAAGCTGACTATGATTGGAAAATTGTTGAGTCAGGTCAACTAGAAATCCCTCCTGAAAAAAACGTCGAGGAACTGAGTTGGGAAGAGGAAAATCAAGCAGCAACTTCTGCCCCAGAAGCAGAATCAATGGCTAATGATGAGTTGGATCGGATTCGTCGTCAGTTAGAAGGACTTTTATGAAAAGATGAGGGATAAAGGATGAGGAGTAAATAGCCAATAATTTTAATTTTGTATAGCTTGAATATGGATAATTTGCAATCTCGGGGACATCTATTAACTGAACAGATTAATTCCCAGAGTCAGAATTTAGATAGTTTATCCAGTTTAGAAATAGTCGATTTATTTAATCAAGAAGACAGCCAAACCATATCAGCGATCGCCCAAGCTCGTGTACCTTTGGCAAAGACGATCGATTTGACGGCTGCTGCTTTTCAACAAGGTGGTAGATTATTTTACATTGGTGCTGGTACAAGTGGTAGATTGGGAGTTTTAGATGCAGCAGAATGTCCTCCCACTTTTTGTACTCCACCAGAATTAGTTCAGGGAATCTTGGCAGGCGGAGAAGCAGCTTTAGTTAAAAGTTCTGAGGCTTTGGAAGATAACTCAGAAGATGGGGCAGCAGCGATCGCGCAATCGCAAGTAACCAATTTAGATATAGTCATTGGTATTACCGCAGGAGGAACAACTCCTTTTGTGCATGGGGCATTACAAGCAGCTAAAGCCAGAGGTGCGACAACGGTTTTTATTAGTTGCGTCAGTGCCGAACAAGTACCGATTAATGTCGATGTTGACATTCGCTTGTTAGTAGGCGCAGAAATTCTCGCTGGTTCAACCCGACTCAAAGCGGGTACAGTCACTAAAATGGCATTAAATATTATTTCAACTGGGGCGATGGTATACTACGGCAAAGTCTATGGTAATCGCATGATTGATGTAGCGGTGACTAATGATAAATTGCGCGATCGCGCCCTGCGAATTATTAGCGATTTAACTGAATTGAACCGCCTTGAAGCCAGTGAATTACTCGCCAAAAGTCAAAACCAAGTTAAACTAGCTTTGCTAATGCATTGGACGGGTTTAGATGCAATGACAGGAGCAGCTTTACTAGCTCAGCATCAAGGTAACTTGCGCTCAATAATTAATCAACAGGCTTTGACTCACTCCCTCGATTAGAAATCATACTAAATCCGTTTTTGAAAACATACTTTCCCGTCGAGAGTTTGAATTAGGCTACAATTCTAGTGTAAGCGTGCAAGCGTGCCTAACCTCAACTTTTAAATAGCGTATCTAAACAGGATTTAGTATTACTCGATACTTCATAATAAGCGTCATGCTAGAGAAATGGCTGGAAGAGAAATTGTTAATGATCCATCGATAAAAAATCCTGTACAATTTTCACAATTCTCACTGAAGCCTGACCATCTCCAAAAGGATTGATGGCTGTTGCCATTTGTTGATATATAGTTGGATTTTCTAGTAATTCGGCGGTAGCCTCAACAATTGATTCAGGACTAGTACCAATTAATTTGGCTGTACCTGCTTCTACTGCTTCTGGTCTTTCGGTTGTTTCCCGTAACACTAAGACAGGTTTACCTAAACTGGGTGCTTCTTCTTGTAGTCCTCCTGAATCTGTAAGTAATAAATGACAACGAGCGATCGCACCTACTAGTTCTGGATAATCTAAAGGTTCAGTTAAAAATACTCTTGGGTGATTGCCTAATGCTGCTTGAATTGGTTCGCGGACGGTAGGATTACGATGCAGTGGCAAAAGTAAGGCGGTATCAGGAAAACGCTCTAAAATGATTTTAAACCCTGTCAAAATATCTGTTAGTGGTTTACCCCAATTTTCGCGACGGTGAACTGTAGCCAGCAAAACTCGATATTGATGCCAATCTAAGTTAGCTATCTGACACTCAGGTTGACTATCTGCCACTGTTAACAGAGCATCAATTACTGTGTTACCCGTATGGTAGATTTCCCCTGTTACCCCTGATTTTTCTAAATTTTCTACTGCTAATGTCGTTGGTGCAAAGTGAAATTGAGCAATTTGTGAAATTAAGCGACGATTTGCCTCTTCGGGATAAGGATTATATAAATTATCGGTACGTAAACCTGCTTCCACGTGACCTACGGGAATCTGGTGATAAAATGCTGCTAAGGCTGCCGAAAAAGCAGTAGTTGTATCTCCTTGAACTAAGATTAACTGCGGTTGAATGTTAGCAAAAATTTTTTCTAATCCTTGTAAACTCTCACAAGTAATATTGGTGAGGGTTTGTTGAGGTTTCATAATTGCTAAATCGTAGTCTGCATTCAAGTTAAATAAGTGCATGACTCGATCTACCATTTCTCTGTGTTGTCCTGTCAGAATCAGATGGGTTTTGATCTGACTAAGATGACTAAATTGCTTAATAACTGGAGCTAACTTAATTGCTTCAGGACGAGTTCCTAAAATTACGCCGACCGAAATCGTTGGTGTAGTCATAATTATTTACTGCAACCATAACACTAACAGTTAAGCATAGAAAAACCCAGTATACACTGGGCTTTAGTCTTAAGCATTGACTATTGATAACTAAAACTAATATTTAGGTGGTCAATTATTGCCACCTTTTCAGTCAAGAACAAATTGGAAAAAATCTTTTATTTTTTTATTTTTAGTTATTGAGATCCAACTGACAAGTTAAGGGACAGGAAGCATAAACAGGAGTATTAGCTAAATCACTTTTTTCATGTAACCAACTTAACCAACTCACTTCTTCTGGATGAATTCCTTTAAAAGCAAGTACAGCAGCACTAAACAATACGATCGCAATATTGAGTGTAAAAATACTACCTGTGACAACCAAAACTGCACTGGCAGGAATTACTGTTTGTAAAATAATTGTCGCCAAAATACCAACTGTAACCACTAAAGCCCCAACGGGAAAACCAACTACTAACAAGCATACTGTCAGAGTAAAACTCCAAACTAAAAAGCTTTTTATCAATCCAAAATAGCTATTCTTTTGTACTAATTCCATTTTCTTAGACTCGTCAACAACAACAATATATACAGATATGTTTGAGCTAAAATTTAGCTTTTCCTATCGTTATCATTCAGTATAAGAAGACGTGATCAGTAAAATACATTTTTTAAATATAATTTTACATTTGCTCTAGGGTAAGTTGTAGTTTAAGTATTACTAGTGATTCATAATATTTGTCGATCCCCATTAGTTTATTCCAGTTTTTAGCTGTTTTTAGGTAGATCAAGGCTGAGTAACATAAACAAGTATATGCTTACTAAGCAAGCTAAATTTTGCTAAATTCGTTACCAATTGGGTATAAATACTTAGTTTTTTTATTAATCGATCTTAATCTCAAAATACAGTGATAATTATTAAAATCGGGTATAGTTTAATACTTTAGTTTTTGTTGATAGTTAATTGTTGATTGTTGATTGCTTCTATTAACCATTAACAAAGTGACGGGCGATTATTCCTCTCATCTTTAAAAAGAATAAGCTCCCCGTCGCTTTCGGTAAGATTGTTAGAAATTGAACAGGGGTGGGAATACTAAATCTAGTAAAGATTACAGTTCAAAATAACAATAATAAAAATGAATCAAAAGATAGGTTCACGACCTTTACCACCACCGCCACCATCGACTTTGGGGAGAACCAATAGTAGTAGTAATTTAACTGCCCCAAAAACAACAGAAATACAAAACTCAAGTATTCCTAACCCAGCAGATAGTAAGAATGCTGAAGTGAAATCCAACCGTCCCCAGCGTGCTGCGGGTCAACCTTCTTTGGAATACATGATAAAAAAAGCTTATGACCAAGGATATTCTGACATACATTTAGGAGTGGAAGAAGTTCCACGAATGCGTGATCGCGGGGAAATGGCTGTGACAGAATACCCTAAAACCGACCTTAATACCTTTATGAGTTGGTTATATGAAGTATTAACTGACGAAGAAGTCGAACGGTTTAAACGGGAATTAGAGTTTGATGGCGCGACTCAATACGAATTTGCCAGGGTCAGGATTAATATTTTTGATACCCTGCGAGGGCCAGCTTTGGTAATGCGCTTGATTCCTCTCAAGATTTTGACTATGGAACAACTTGGCTTACCTCCTGTTTTCCAAGATATTTCCGATGCCCATAAAGGTTTGATTTTAGTTACTGGGCCTACTGGTTCGGGGAAATCAACAACGATGGCAGCGATGGTAGACTATATCAATAAAGAACACGCCAAGCACATCATTACCATTGAAGATCCGATTGAATTTGTCCATCAAAGCAAACGTTCTTTAATCAAACAAAGAGAAGTTGGTATTAATACCCTGAAATTTGATAATGCCCTCAAGGCTGCTTTACGGGAAGATCCTGATATCATTCTGGTAGGGGAGATGCGCGATCGCGAAACGGTTAATACAGCCCTCAAAGCTGCTCAAACAGGTCACTTGGTAATGGGGACATTACACACCAACAGTGCGGTTAAAACTATTGAAAGGATTTTGACTCTCTATAGTGCCGAAGAACAAGATGCGATGCGTATTGCTATTTCTGAATCATTAGTGGCAGTCATTTCTCAAGGATTATGTCGGACTACTGACGGCAAAAGAGCAGCTTATCATGACATTATGGTCAATACTGAAACTGTCAAAGACTATATTAAACAAGGTAAATATGAAGAAATTCATGAGCTAATGCAGAATGGAGAGTATGATGGCATGATTACCACCAACCAGGCTTTGTTTAGCCTTTATGAAGAAGGTCGTATTACAGAAGAGACAGCTTTAGAAATGTCTCCTACCGCCAATGAAATGGCAATGATGCTAAGAGGTAGAATTTAACATTGAACATTGAACATTGAACATTGAACATCTAACATTTAGATATTAATAAATGCTCACTGATAAATAATCAATGACCAATGTTTTACCCGATATATTTAAAGGTATTGCTGTATTTACCCCTGGGGGGGATTTAATTTACGGCATTGACCCCAGTAAACAAGCTCAGTGGCATATCCATTTATGTCTAGGGCTACAGGAAATCTGGGGTTTAACAGATTCTCCCCATTTTTTAGTCCCTGGCTACACAGCAACCGTAGAACGCTGGCTAGACCCTCACACACAACAAGTAAAAGCGATCGCGGAAGCTTATCCGAGCGTCCAAGGTTACATTCCTTTATTGCAAGTATTATTTGATTTAGAACCTACAACCAATTGGCAGATTGCTCGCTGGCAAGAGGAACATTGTAATCGTGCAGTCATTGAAACCTATCGTCAAAAATTTCCCCAACTCTGGGAGGAACGAGATTTAATTGTTCGTCTTGATCCTAAGCAATCTCCGCAACTAGCTACAGAAAGCAATAATCATAAAACAATTAATCAAGAGCAAGTTGGGGGTTATGTTTTCCGTCTCTTTATTTCTAGCGATAATGCTACTGCCGAAAAAACCTTAGGTAGTATTCATCAGCTTCTAGAAAAAGGTTTAGACAGTCCTTACACCTTAAAGGTAATCGACATCAAGAAAAACCCTGAACAAGCAGTAATTCATCAAATTGCAGTTACCCCAACTTTGGTGAGAGTTGAACCTAAACCAGTACGGCGTATAGTTGGACGCTTTGATGATATTCCAAGAGTCTTAAATATTATTGTCGGTAAGAAGTAACTTAATTTCTGACTTCTGACTTCATTGTCCTCCGAAGCGCGGGATAAATCCCCTTGTGGGACAAGGGGATAATATGGGATTGACTTCTGATACTAAATCCCATTGACAAAATATACCTTTATTAATCTTGTAAAAGTAGTTGTAACTCTTCTGAATTCTGACTTCTGACTTCTGACTTACATCACCTTAAAGTGACCTATGAGAACAGGATTTAGTATGATTTCTCATCTCCAAACTCCAGTTTTCTACCTAGACATATAAACCTTAGGTATATTTCTTGAGTAGCAACTCCAATTTTGCTTTAGTTTCCTGGGGTATCTTGTCAAGAGGAGTCAAAATGGCATATTTTAAGGCGGAATGCGCTGCGGACTCGGGAGGATTAGTATTTAAGCGTTTAACCGTTTCTTGAATTACTTTTTGAGCGTTGACTGAATTGCGGTGGAGATTAGCAATTACCATATCTACTGTCACACTATCATGATCAAGATGCCAGCAATCGTAGTCGGTAACAAGAGCAAGGGTCGCATAGGCAATTTCTGCTTCTCTAGCTAACTTAGCTTCAGGTAGATTAGTCATTCCCACCACTGTTGCTCCCCAACTGCGATAGAGATTTGACTCAGCTTTGGTTGAAAAAGCTGGCCCTTCCATACAAACATAAGTACCACCGCGATGTAACTCAACCTCTGATAAATTCAAAGATGCAACCGCATCAGCCAACACCCCAGCTAAATTGGGACAGACAGGATCGCCAAAGGCAATATGAGCAACTAATCCTGCACCAAAAAAAGTAGCAGCACGGTTTTTAGTGCGATCAATAAATTGATCTGGTATGACTATATCTAGGGGTTTAGCTGCTTCTTTGAGAGAGCCAACAGCAGAAGCAGAAATAAGGTATTCGACTCCCAACTGTTTCATCGCGTGAATATTGGCACGAAAAGGTAATTCGGTTGGCAGCAGATGATGATTGCGTCCATGACGAGCTAAAAAAGCTACTGTTGCCCCTTCTAGTTCACCAACAATCAGAGCGTCGGAAGGCTCGCCAAAGGGAGTAGATAGGGTAACTTCTTGAATATTTTGAAGTGCATCCATCTTGTATAGACCGCTACCGCCGATAATGCCAATTTTTGCTTCTACCATAAATTTGATTAACCTATAACCTATAACCTATAACCTATAACTTATAACTTATAACTTATAACGAAATAAGAAATAAGAAATAAGAAATAAGAATTAAACTCTATGCTTTTAATTTTAGACTTTTCCACTACTTACTCCCTTTTTTGCTACTTTCTACTTTTTACTTTTTACTTTTTATTACTCCTACTCTTCAACTTCGCTTGCTAAGACCAAAGGCATAATTTCCTCGGCAGGAGAAAAGGTAATATTACTAGCGATGCGATCGCAAATTAGTTGAGCAATCATTTGATTGAGGCGATATATCTCTGGACAAGGATTGTAATTGTACTTGACATCGATAATCCTTTGTTTTTTACGGATAGTGAGTTGGGAATTTTTCTTTTTTTCTTCTACTTGTTTGCTGCGGTTACGGAGAAAAATATCGGGTTTTTCGGCACTGTTTTTGATATCGGGTAAAATGTTGGAGCGGTAGTCGCGCCAGTAGCCTTTATAGTTTTCACTCTTGGGATTTTTATAGAGTTTAAAACTACCTAAAGTAGGAATATATAAAGTGTAAAACTCTTCTTCTTTAACTACTTGAAAACATCCCCAGTCTTTTTCCTGGCGATTGAGCAATATATCTAAAGTTAGTTTTAAGGAAGGTAGCTCGGTAATGGAAGGCGGAGAAGTTGACTGGCTATTCATAAGAGTTTAAGAGTCACAAAATTGCAGTATTGCCAATAAAACCAAGATATGGTCAATTAAATAAAGGCAAGAATTTTATAAAATTTTTATAGCGATTAACAAAATAATATAATCATGAATTTAAGAAAATTCCTAAATTTAAGTGCAGGTAGATGGTTTAGTCAGCGTACTAATTATCTTTTGGGTTATGAAAACGTCGATAATAGTAAAGCTGATCTTACCATTGAAATTATTTCTCCAGATGATCAGCGAGCAATTCAACTCTGCCAAAAACATCATTTAAATCCAAAACTCAGTATCGGTGGGACTGTTCAAAGTTGGGATAATTCTGTAGATTGGGGGAAGCCAAAACAACTAGGGTCGGCTACCATCGTTTTGGTAAGCAACTCTGAAGATCAACAAACAGGAAAAATAATTCGTCCTCAAGATTCTCAGGTATGTGGATATTATACTCTGGGTGCGGATGAAGCTCTAACTTTAACTATTAAAACTGACGAAATGTATGCTCAAGAGCGTCAGTGGTTTGCTAGTGATAATTTTAAGATGCGTACTACTATTGTTAAATATAGTGATGGTAGACAACAAACTTCTTTTTATTCAGAAATTCGTAAAGCAACATGAATCAGTAATCAGTAATCAGTTTTACCATTGAGGATTATTAACAATCAGCGATTCTGCTAGTGGTCGATTAAGAGGTTTGGCGAAGAAATATCCTTGTGCTGCTTCACAGCCTAAATTACTTAAATGAGTTATTTGATGAGGTGTTTCTACGCCTTCGGCGATCGCTTTCATGCCTAAAGAATGAGCCAGAGTAATAATTGTTTTGACTATTTCGCAGTTACTTCCTTCGGCATTAATTAAACTGACAAAAGAGCGATCAATTTTGAGAGTATCGACAGGAAAACGATGTAAATAACTTAAAGAGGAATAACCAGTCCCAAAATCATCGATGCTTAACTGAACTTGTTGTTGTTTAATTTGAGTTAGAAGTTCAATGGTTTTTTCACCTCGATCCATCAACATGGTTTCAGTAAGTTCTAATCTGAGACTTGAGCCATTTAAACCAGTAGTAGCTAAAATTCGTGCTAATTTATCGACAAAATCGAATTGTTTAATTTGTTTACTGGAGAGGTTAACACTAATATGCAGAGAGGCAGCTAGAGGAAATTTAGTTTGCCAAGTACGTAATTGTTGACAAGCTTGTTGTAAAATCCATTCACCAATAGGGATAATTAAACCAGTATCTTCAGCGATCGCGATAAATTCTCCTGGAGAAATTAAGCCTGTTTGGGGATGCTGCCAGCGTACTAGAGCTTCAAAACCTACTAGCCTAGAAGTTTCCAGGGAGACAATCGGTTGATAATATAAAACAAATTCTTGATGTTCGAGAGCCAAACGTAAGTCAGTTTCTAATTGGGATAGATGGATCGTTTGAGCATACATTTCTCGATCAAAGACAGCATAACGTCCTTTCCCCAATGCTTTAGCCCGATACATAGCAATATCAGCATCTCGCAGCAAATCTACACCATCTTGATAATTTGTTCCGCCTAAAACAATCCCAATACTAGCACCTGAAAACACTTTACGCTCGTCTAGTAGATGAATGGGAAAAGCAAGTTTTTCTAAAATCCGTTCAGCGATCGCCACTGCGTCTTGAAAATCTTGTAAATCTTCTAAGAGAATTGTAAATTCATCCCCACTTAAACGAGCCACAGTATCAAGTTCACGACAACAATCTTGGAGGAGACGAGAAATAGCCATTAAAAGCTGATCACCGACAGCGTGTCCCCAACTATCATTAATAATTTTGAAGCGATCAAGATCAATAAACAAAACAGCAAATAAAAAATCTTGATTTCTCTGATGACGTTGAATAGCTTTGGTCAGATGCTCCATAAACAAAGTACGATTAGGTAAACCAGTTAGAGCGTCATGTAAAGCTTGATGTGACAGTTGCTCTTGTGTCTGTTGGTGTTGAGCAATTTCGAGATTGAGTTGGTCAATCACTTCTTCTAATTGTGCTGTTCTCTGTTGGACTTTTTGCTCCAATTGAGTATTTAACTCAGCAATTTCGGCTTTAGCTGCTTGCAAAGCTAGTTGGTGCTGGATGCGGACTATAACTTCTTCAGCTTGAAAGGGTTTAGTAATATAGTCTACTCCCCCAACTGAAAAAGCTTTCACTTTATCTAAAACATCATCAAAAGCACTCAAGAAAATAATTGGAATATCACGAGTTAATTCATCTTCTTTGAGTTTTTCACAGACTTGATAACCATCCATATCTGGCATTTTGATATCGAGCAAAATTAGCTGAGGCGGATTTTTTTTAGCAGTAATTAATGCCATTGTTCCATTTTTGGCACAACGAACTTGATATCCTTTCTCAGTCAAAGATGCAGATAAAACTCGCAAATTATCAGCTATATCGTCAACTACTAAGATATTATTTAAACCAGAATTTAATTGATTATTATTCATAAGTTGACAGTTACTTAAGCAAGATTAATATGGCGATCGCAATTATTCTGTTTTATCTAGATTTCCCTAAAAATTGTTTAAAATTAACAAGGTTTAGAAATTGACGGCTTCTTGAGCGAGATTCATAATGCGTTCAAAATCAAAGTCATCGACTTGTTTTTGGATAGCTTGGGCAAGATTTTGATTTTCTTGGGGTATTTCTGTTAATAATTGCGTAATTAGTTGATTATTAATTAATTCAGCAGCTTCAGAAAGTGCTTGTAACCACTCATCAGACATAACCGCTAAAGCTTCAGCAGTTAATTTTTCAATTTCCTCAGACTCGGATGAGTTTTCTGAATTTATTTGTTCATAAACATAACGCACACCAAGATATTGAGCCATCTTGTCAAAGATTATCTCTTCACGAAACGGTTTCCGCACAAAATCATCACAACCAGTCGAAAGCACCACCGCTTTTTCTTCTTCTAAAGTACTGGCAGTGAGAGCAATAATCGCTGTTGCCTGTCCATTAAGATAGGATTTAATCTGTTGAGTGGCTTCATAACCATTCATGACTGACATTCTCATATCCATCCAAATTAGATGAGGTTGCCAACTTTGCCAGATTTCGACTGCCTCTTGTCCGTTAGCTGCTTCTTTAACTTCAAATCCAATTGGTTCGAGTAGTTTTAAAAGTAATTGTCGATTTTCAGGGCGATCGTCTACGATCAGAATGCGATACTCTTGTTGATTAGATTCTAGTCCAATTACTCTTTGAGTTGGTTTTTGCCTTTTAATCTTACTTGCTTCACTAATCAAAGCCTGAATGTTAAATCTAAAGATAGTTCCTTGACCAACTTCCGAACTAACTGTTATTTCTCCTCCCATTAATTCAATAAACTTTTTACTAATCGGTAAACCTAAACCCGTTCCTTGTTGAGATTGTTTACCTGTTTCAGTTTGAGTAAATGCTTCAAATAAACTATCTATTTCTTCGGGTGCAATACCTGCGCCAGTATCTTCCACGTCAAATATTAGGGTGTAGGGTGTAGGGTGTAGGGTGTGGGGCGTAAAAATTTTCTATTTCCTGTTCCTTACTTTTGACTTTTGATGTTATACCCTTGTGGTACTTTTGACTTTTGACTTTTAAAGTTACACTACCTTCGTTCGTAAATTTAATAGCATTACCTAAGAGATTAATTAATACTTGACGGAGTTTTTTGTCGTCGGTGTTGATGTATCGAGGTAAATCTTCGCTAGGTTCAACAATAAGCTTTAAGCCTTTAGATTCTGCTCTGAGAGCTAGCATTTCTGCGATTAATTCTAATAATCCATATAAATCGAAGTCTGTAGGATAGAGAGTCATTTTACCTGACTCAATTTTGGCTAGATCTAGTACATCGTTAATCAGAGATAGTAAATGTTCGCCACTGCGGTTAATAATACCAAGATTTTCTTGTTGCTGGGGAGTCAAAGATTTTTCTCGGTTCATTAACTGAGAAAAACCCAGGATGGCGTTGAGAGGAGTACGAAGTTCATGACTCATATTAGCTAAAAATTCGCTTTTAGCGCGATTAGCTAGTTCTGCTGTATTTTTAGCTTGTTTTAGTTCATTAGTTCTTTGTTCGACTCTGATTTCTAATTCTTCATTAGTGCGATCTAATTCTTGATTGGTGATGGCTAAATTCGTAAAGGATGCCTGTAGTTGTTGTGCCATCTCGTTGAAGGAATGAGATAATATTCCTAGTTCGACAATGCCTTTGACTTGTACCTGTTGGTTTAAATTTCCTTGCGCGATCGCACTAGAAGCCTTACTTAGTCGTAAAATTGGTTGGGTAATCCAACGTGAGGTGATTAATCCGAAACAGATTGCCACTAACAAGGCTAGAAAACAGAGAGCAATGGTTGTCTGGGTATTGGCATCGATTTGTGCCATGAAATCTGATTCGGGGATAACAACAACTGTTAACCAATCAATTCCGCGCCAATCTTTTAGCGGTTGTATATAAACAAGTTGTCGTTTACCATTCAGTTTAAAAGTAAAGTTTTCATTGGCGTTAATTTGCTTGAGATCGCCAAATTTTTGTTTTAAATGTTTAGCTGTCGCCTGAGTTAAAGGATTACTACTTTCGGTAGCCAACAGCCGAACTTGCTGATTGTCTTTTTTAAGATAAGGTTGTTCTGAAGTTGAGCTTGCAATGATTTCTCCAGAACGTTCCAAAATAAAAGAATGACCTGATGTGCTGATTTCAAGATTACGCAAAAACTCGCTGATCTGGGAGAGAAAAATTTCTACTCCCAAAGCACCTTTTAACTCTCCTGCTTGATTATATACAGGAGTAATAGCTTTAAGTTCCAAAGCTAAATTACTAGAAGATAAAGAAACTGCGCTCCAAGTTGGTTTTTCTTTGGTTGTTTTGTTTGTGTCACTAGGTTGATTGTATAAAAAATATTCTCTATATTCCTTGCTATCAAACTCTTTAGTTTTAATTAGTTTAGTGCGATTCCCTTGCTCATCCAGTTCGTATACATTCCTATTTTTACCTGTGAATTTATCTTTGGTTTTTTCAAGAAACTGACCATTATCTAGTTTTTGTACTCCAGTAAAATTTTCCTGAGTGTCTACATAAAAAAGATAGGGAACAATTCCATGATTTTTAATTTGAGTAAAAAAGAATTTTTTTAAGGCTGAATGGTCTTCTAGATTTAAATTACCGTTATCAATAGTAGAAACTAAAACTTGATTAACTAAATGAGGTGTTTCTAAGAAGCTAATTGTTTCTTTTTCAAGACGGTTGGCAACTTCTACTTCTAATTTATTGGCAAGTTCGTTAACTGATTCTTGTCCATTTTTAAAGGAAAGATAACCAACTAATCCCACTGCAACGACAATTTGTAATATAAAAGGTAAGACTAAAACTAAACGCAGAGGTAATCCTTTAATCTTGATGGCTGAATTTTTAGGCGATGCGATCGCATCAGGAACTTTGATATTCATCTAGTTATAGAGAATCGGTACTAGAATAGCAAAACTACCATTCCCTATCTAGACTTCCCAAAAAACTCGCTTAAATAACAAAAATCTAAACTTTGAGTAAATTCTGCGATCGCCAAGGAAATCGCCTAAATCATTCATTCAGATTTTGTATCCTGTTCGCTCCTGCGTAGTGTTAGCCGATTTATAGAGGAATCTTCGCAATTCGATTAATCCATTCTTCTGCTCTGCTTACCGACCAAATCAGAATCAATTCGTCAATAACGGTTTCCAAGGCTATCTTTCTAGAAACAATTAGTACACCTGAGCTTTGATTATTGACAATGAACTCAGCAAATTCAGTCGGCATCGTTCTACGGTCATGAGTCACTAAAATACGCTGCTGCTTTGCTGATAGAGCTAATACTTCTGTATCTTGCAGCCCTTCTAAAGCTGCTTCAGTAGCAGTTTGAAAGCTAATGTTGGGCTGTCGGCGAATCACGCCTGTCACAATCGCTTGATTCAAATCGGCATCGGCTTGAAGTTGAATGCGCCCCATTATATTTGCTGTGCTGATTCTTTGGCAGCAATCAACTTTTGATACAAGGAGGGATTGTTTGCCTGTAAAGGCTGTGGCATAGAATCAAATACCTGCTCCTCAGAGCTTAGATAGTCATCTATATCATCACGATTGGCTAGATAAAAGGTGATGGCACCATATACCTTCTCTAAATCAAGTAAAGGGTAGGATTGAGCAATACTCTCAGGAAGCAGACCTTTGTGAAAAGCGTACACAATGGAGTCTAAAGAAATTCGAGTACCAATAACCCAGTAGCCTTGGTTCTTGAACTCTACGTATGGTTTACTTGCAACAGCAGTCATAAAATTAGCTTGGAGTGCCACTTGTTACTCAATTATACAAGTAATTTATATCCTAAGCTGTTGTGCATTTAAACTGCATATTATTAAATTAGAAATAGGCAATGAAACCTTCTCCGTGTCTCCGTTTCTCCGCGTCCCCGTGTCAGTCATAACAAGCAAATTAGATGATTAACAGCTTACTGTGTTTTAGGTTAACCTTAACCTCGTCGAGATTGTAGTTGACGATAAACATCGCGAATATCGACATTGTGATGTGCCAATGCTACTAGGGTATGATAAAACAAATCTGCTACTTCTGAGGCGATCGCATTACTGTCATCATCTTTACACGCCATCACTACTTCCGCTGCTTCCTCCCCAATTTTTTTGAGGATTTTGTTATCTCCCCCTGCTAATAATTTACAAGTATAGGAAGTTTCTGTCGGATTATCCACGCGATCGCGAATGACTCGATAGACTTCTGAGAGGGTATCGGCAGGAGGCGCAGCTTTAGTTTGGTCTACTTGATGAAAACAACTACGTTCTCCAGTATGACAGGCAATATCGCCAATTTGTTCAATGGTAATCAACAGTGCATCACTATCACAATCATAACGGAGCGATCGCACTTTTTGAATATGTCCTGAAGTTGCCCCTTTGTGCCACAATTCCTGACGAGAGCGACTCCAATACCAAGTTTCTCCCGTATCCATAGTTTTTTGCAAAGATTCTTGATTCATCCACGCCATCATTAAAACTGTACCGTCAAGATAGTCTTGTGCGATCGCAGGTACTAATCCCTGCTCATTGTAGCGTATTTGATTTAAAGGAATGGTTTGATTAGGAGACATGACTACTGGTGGAGAATTTAATATGAAAGTAGGTAGTAGGTAGTAGGTAGTAGGTTTATTTTAGGTAATAAGTAATGAGTAATTGATCTATTTCTTATTTCTTATTTCCTATTTCCTGCCTCCTGCCTTCGTTGTTATAAGTTATTTAGGTATTTTTGGAGCATCAGGAGAAATTGACCAAGCCTTTTGCATCGGTTTAATTGCTTGACTAGTTTGTATCTGTTGCTCTAATTGTTCAGTGGTAGAAACTAAATTACTTAAACCATCAACCAGAGTCCGAACATTTTCGAGGAAGGCAGGATCGCCTGTAACTGACTCGAGATCGGCAGTAATTTTTTGAGCATTATCAAAAGTCACCCTAGCAGAATCCAAGGTTTGTTGTAAACTGACCAAGCTTTCTTGACTACCAAAGCTTTGAGAAATATTTTTCAAGTTTTTAGAAGCAACAGTAGCATTAGCGGTTAACTCTTCTAAATTAGTTGCTAGTTTTTGGGTATCCGTAGCATCAACAGTTTTATCGATTTTAACTACCAAATTTTGCAGGCGATCGCTGGTTGTGCCAATACTATCTAAAGTAGTGGTGAGATTGGTTTTATTTTGAGCAATTAACTGTTCGACATTACTAGCTAATTTACTAATTTGCTCCGCAGTTTCTTGGTAAGTTTTGGCGGTAGTAATTAATTCACTCGAAGTATTATTTGCCACATCGGTTACGGTTTTAGTCACGCTCGAGATATTGTTTACTTCCTGTTGTAAATCTTTGACCAAGGCGGAAGTATCTCTAGTCAGATTGGCAACTTCTCCCGCAGCTATACCAGCATTTTCGACAGCGGAATCTACCTTGGCAACGAATTCTGGTTCACCATAGGCTTTACTAAAGCGATAGGTATAGGGGAGTAAATCGTCTAAAGTAATCGCTCTTTCTCCTTGTAGACGGGCATTATCACAAATAATCTTACTGGGGTCACAGTTGGAGCTAACAGGACTCATATTAGCAATTTTTGTCGGTAAATTAGATTCAGGCACGATATCAACAAAAGTTTCGCCAATTAGCCCCGAACTCCTGGCTTGGAGGGTGACATTTTTCGGAATTAAGAGCTTAGATGAGTCAATTTTGATAATTACATCTACCCCATTTGTACTTGGCTGAATTTCGTCAACTCTGCCAACTCTTAAACCTCGATAGCGTACTCCATCTCCCAACTGAATGCCATTAACATCAGTAAAATCAGCAATTATTTTATAACTTTGTTCGCCAAATTGAATACCTCTAACCCACAAAATCACCCCACCAAACAAAATAATACTAAATATAATCAGTAAACCAACCGAACCTTCTCTGAGAGCGCGCGATCGCATATTTCTCCTCTTTTGTTTTATTCACCAACACTTTTTTGTCTAATCAACCACACGAATTGGGCCTTCAATGCTAGCACTAAAAAATTGCCTGACTAACGGGTTATCAGTAGAGTCAATTTCGGCAACTGTTCCTGACCATTGAATTTTGCCCCCATATAAAAATACTACCCGATCAGCAGTACGGCGAATTGTACTATTTTGATGGCTAACCATAATGTAAGTACCACAACCTCTTTGTGTACATTGTAAATCGCGTACTAAATCTTCAATCACCGTTGAGGCAATTGGATCTAACCCCGCAGTCGGTTCATCATACAAAATGATCTCTGGTCGGCTTTTAACATTTTCGGGATTAGACATAATTGCCCGTGCAAAACTAACTCTTTTACGCATTCCTCCTGATAGCTCCGAAGGAAATCGTTCATTTGTGCCAGTTAAACCGACCATATCTAACTTTTCGTTGACTAGTTCTTTTATTTTACGGTGGCTGAGATTGGAATGTTGATAGAGAGAAAAGCCGACATTTTGTTCCACTGTTAGAGAATCAAATAGAGCAGCCTGCTGAAATACCATACTAATTCCAATCGGTTCTTCTTGGTCTTCAATCAAGCCTTGTCGCTTTTGTCCATTGATATAAATTGCTCCTTGATCGATTGGCAGTAACCCAGCAATCATTCTCAAAATAGTTGATTTACCAGTCCCAGAAGGTCCAATAATTACGAGGGCTTCTCCTCGCTCTACTTTGAGATCAACTCGATCTAAAATTACGTTATTGCCAAAGGCTTTGCTGACTTTTTTTAGTTCAATTAAAGGAACTGCTGCATCTTTGGTTGTGAGTTCTTGATTGTCTATGGTTACTGTCATCGGATAACAATAAAATCAGTTTGGTAATGATTTTTTGGCGTTTCATAGCTGCGGGATGATCCAGATTAGATAAAAATTAATATTTCCCCCAGTCTCCCAGTCAAACTTAACCATCCGACTCTGGATGCAACGCCGATTTTTTCAGTATAATCCTCTAATTCAGATGTACCTACTCTTCTAGTTCTAACCCAAAAATTCGTGCCACTGATTTTTTAACTTTATAACCTGAATCAATCGATTCTAGAGGGTCTTTGCGTAAACGATGACGTAAACAGAGAACAATTACCCGACGAATATCATCTACAGTTACTTCAGTCCGTGATTCTAAAGCAGCGATCGCTTTAGCAGCGCGGTTGGTAACGATATCGCCCCGCAAACCATCGACATCCAATTCTGAGCAGATTTCTGAAATTTTGACCCGTAAATCGTAATCAATTGTTACAGAAGGGAGTAATTCCTGAGCTTTGACGATTTTTTCTTGTAAGGCTGTTTGTTGCTCTGCATATTTCTCACTAAAAGCACTAGAATTAGAATCAAAGTCGGCTCTTTGCTCAACAATCTCGACTCTCAGATTTGGCTCTTTAACTGTATGAATCTCCGCGTGCATTCCAAAGCGGTCTAATAATTGTGGACGGAGTTCTCCTTCTTCGGGGTTACCTGAACCCACCATTACAAACTGAGCAGGGTGACGGATTGAAATACCTTCCCGTTCTACAGTATTCCAACCACCAGCAGCCGAGTCTAACAGTACGTCTACTAAATGATCGTCTAAGAGGTTAACTTCATCTACATAGAGAATACCACGATTGGCTTTGGCGAGTAATCCAGGTTCAAAGGCTTTTACTCCCTCTGACAGAGCTTTTTCAATGTCAATTGTGCCACATACCCGATCTTCTGTTGCACCCAGAGGTAAATCGACCATCTGAACTTTTTTTCTGACAACGTTAATGGGTAGTTGCTGTTCGAGTTTTTGCTTGACTTCATCGCTCATCAAATCGGGATCGTTAGGATCGCTATTAAAAGGATCGCCTTCGACTACTTCAATTTCGGGTAATAAATCAGCCAAAGCGCGAATGGTAGTTGATTTGCCTGTACCGCGATCGCCCATAATCATTACTCCGCCAATTTTCGGATCGATGACGTTGAGTAAGAGAGCCAGTTTCATTTCTTCCTGTCCCACAATAGCTGTAAAAGGAAAAACCTGGCGACGAGTTTTAGTGGGTGCTGGGAGTGTTGCAGTCATATTAATCTTGGTTTATTGAGCAATTATTTTAGTTAGAAGAAAAGTTAACCGTTAATTTTTTTTTAATAAGCGTATTTTATTGTGCCATGTTTCAGTGTTCTTGAGCTATGGCAAGGATAATAGTAAATTCTGTGTAAGATGTTTAAAATTATTTCTAATCTTCGCTTTTTTAATTCTTTAGCTTCCCAGGGTGATAGGGTTAAAGAATGTGTAGAGATTGTTCATTGTCTAATCCAGTTATTTTAGCGATCGCGAGGAAAGTTTTTCTTTTTCATCAAACTCAAGCTGTTTATTGAGATAGTTAAAGTTTTGAGTTATGTTCTTGGGTTTCATTATCTTAGGCAAATCAGCTTCTACACGCTTTCTTCCTCACTACCTTTTTTTCAGTCAACCTGAATTAGAGCTTACGATACCAATAAAGGCATCTTCTAAAGAAAAAGGAATCGCTCGTTCAGCATAAATATCTATTTGATTCTCTGCTAAACTTTGTCTAACTTTCAATAACTCTCGTTCGAGATTATCTAACACTAAATGAAGGCGATCGCCAAAAATGGAAACTCGCCAAGATTTTAATTGATTTTTTAGTAGTTTAGAAGCTGTTTGGGTATCGGATACCATCATTTCGATTAAGTTTCCTGGTTGTTGGGCTTTAATTTGGCTGGGTGAACCTTGGGCGACAATTTGTCCTGCAACCATAAATCCCATCCGATTGCAGTTTTCGGCTTCTTCGAGATAGTGAGTAGTAACCAAAATTGCCGTTCCCTGCTGGGCAAAATCGCGAATTAATCGCCAAAATTGTCGTCTGGCTAAAGGATCGACACCTGAAGTGGGTTCATCTAGAAATAAAATATCTGGTTCGTGCATTACCGACGCACCAAATGCGACACGCTGCTTCCAACCACCAGGTAAATTACCTGTAACGATAT
>CAYMWC010000090.1:0-20106 GCA_964393695.1 uncultured Pleurocapsa sp. | reverse complement strand
CTGCTAGTGGTGTTTTAAGACAGGGAAAAGATGACGAAAAAGCGATCGCGATCGACCATCAGGCACTACGTTTTTTACCGTTAATTAAACCTGGTTGGGGTAGACAAGGTATTGCTTACGGCAAATATCAACGAACTAGTGGTTTGGCTGTGTCAGTATTATTACTCAATGGTCACAATACTTCACAAGCAGAAACTATCGAATGGTTGTATAAAAGAATTCCCCGTTGGTTACAAGGGAGTGAAACTGAATCAATTCAACAGCGAGTTATTGCTTGGTTAGGTAGCCAACATAAGCAGGGAATAATAAGACGTATATTATCTTGGTTGCGGATGACAGCAGAGGTCACTAAGTTTTTTCCTCTGCCTAAAATTGACGATAACTTAGCTGTGGGTTGGTTTACGAGCGTAGTACCAAAAAATCCTTCAGAAACAGGCAATAATTTCCTAGTTCGGGCCACAGGAGCAGAAAATGGCGAGTTATTAACTAGAGTTGGAACTAACTTACTGTCTGTATTTCGAGGACTCCAAAATGTGCCTGTTTACTACGTAGTCATCTTACGGGAAAAGGGCGCAGCTTATTATGCTGCCTCTCTACCCGAGGTTTATGGCTTACCAGCCTATCCGCAACTACGTCCAGTGGCAATTGATGCTCTTGATGAGCAAAAGACTTTATATGCAGGTGTTTATCAAAGTGTATTGGGTCAAATTGGCTTTCGTGCCTATACTAGAGTCTATGGAGTGAAAGTCGAAACAATTGCCGAATTAGCGACTTGGTATGGTACAGCCCAAGTAGCAGATACTCTAACAGGGATAGGAAATTTAACCAACATGACTGCTGAAGTAGGAAGAGCTTGGCAGCTTATCTCAGGTGGTTTTGAACGTACTAACAAGGGTTTGGTTGCCACAGAAACTAATAATCTAGCTATTCTTAAGCCTCAAGCAGTTTCAGGATTATTACATTTAGCAATTGCCTGCGAATCAGAGTCACCAGCAGTGGGTATAGTTTGGCGATTTCAAGATCAAGATAATTATTGGTGTTGTTGGCTGGAGAATCAGCGCACTTGGATACAATTGGTACAAGCAGGTCAAAACCAAGAAATATTAGTTAGTACTAAAGATTTTTTAACTCCTCAGACAGTTAATTACCTACAAATTCTAGATGACGGACAAGAAATAAGAATTTATCTCAATGGCAAATTAATCAGCAATAGTTTTTTGACAGATGCAAGATTGGCACGTGCGACAGGCGTGGGAATTAATATATCCCAAGCAAATTCAGAAATTTATCTGCGAGATTTAGAAGCTCATCCCCGCACTGTTACCATTCCCGATCTCGATTTGGGTTTACCTTGGTGGCGTGAAGGAGAAAATATTGCTGTTCAAGATGATTTTCAAACTTGGCAGGGAGACTTAGTAGGTAAAACTACATCTATAGGAGAAAAAGTCTGGGCAAAAACTCTAGGTAAAGGTGCGATCGCAATTTCTGAATCTGGTATTGCGAAAGTTCAGGCTAGTGTCCAAAATCCTAATCCAGGACGTACCGCTTATACTGTTCCCTGGGATTATCCTAGTTTTGCTGATTTAGAAGTAACCATTCTGCCTCCAGGTAAAGAAAGAGGACAGGGAGACAAAGGACGCGGAGGTTTAATCTTTTGGCAGGATCAAGATAATTACATCATTATCAATACCTGGCTTGATGATTTTTATGAAGGAGAATCAATGTCTTGTTTTTTCCGTATTGCAGGTTTTGAAGAAGTTTACGATGCTGTTTGGTCGAATATTGGTAAAGCGATCGCTTTTGGAGAACCATACACCCTAAGAGTAGCCTTTGATGGCAATAACTATACAGTCCGAGTTAACAATCAAACCGTTTTATATCGCGCTCTTACGGATGTCTATCCTTGGGCTAAAGCCTTAAAGATCAATCGCCTGGGTGTTGTGGCTAATTGGGAATGGGGTGATGATACTGGCAGTGGTTTTAGTAATTTTAGGGTTAGGAAATAATTACTGATTAATACATAAGTTCGATAGGTAGTAAACTAGAAGCAATCTCGGTTTTACCAATTGACGAGTCTTATGAGTACCAAAAGTATCTCACGTTATGTTACTCGAAATCCTGAAATTTTAAGCGGAGAGCCAATCATTACAAACACTCGTACCTCCGTCCGTGCAATTGTCGGTTTATGGCGAATGGGAATTATGCCCGAAGAAATCATTAGCCATTTGCCTCATTTGACATTAGCACAAGTGTTTGATGCGTTGAGTTTTTATCTTGATAATCAAGCAGAAATTAACGAATATATTGATCGCAACCAAGTGCCAAATGAATTGGTACATCCATCTGTGAAAAATGCCTTGGGTGAATAATGGCGATAACGGCACTTTATACAGATGAGGATATGTCAGCGTTGGTTGCCACGCTTTTGCGATCACGTGGTTTAGATATTACGACTGTTCCCGAACAGTCAACTCTTGGCAAAACTGATCGCGAACAACTTGAGTTCGCAATTTCAATGGGTAGATGCATTTAAACTCATAACCGAGTTGATTTTGAGCGATTGCATCTTCAATATATTGAGGAAAATCGACAACATTCTGGAATTATTGTTGTTCCTCAGAAAAACGCCTATGAAATCGCGCAACGGATTGGTATTTTGGTTAGTGCGCTGACGGCTAATGAAATTGTAAATCAGTTGTTGTATGCGTAAATCCTATTTAGCGTCAGAAAATGCTCACTGGTAACTGTTCACTGATTAACTGATTCCTAGCATTGCCTCTAAAGTTAAATAGAGTAGAGTAAAACTACCTACCAAAAAACCGACAAGAGCGATCGCTGTCACAGGATTTTTGAGGAAGGGTTTGAGTTGCGAGAAGAAAAACCAAAAAATCCCCGCAATTAAACTAATGAGATAGCGAGGATAGCGGGAAACGTTTTGAAAAAAGTCTTGCATTATTATTTGTTAATTTAATTTTGGATTTTAACTTTCATTTATTATTCAATATTAGACAATCAACACACAACCTTCTTTAAATGAACTTGTTATTTCAATCAACTCGTCGTCGTCTAGCTTTATGGTATACCGCCGTCACGGCTATTTTATTATTACTTTTCGCGATCGGAGTATATGTTTATGTTCGTAATACTCTAGTAGAGCGTATTGACGATACTCTCAAGCACGTTATTGAAGTAGTAGACCGTTCTTTAGTAGTTCAACCGCTGGCAGAAACCAAAGGAAGATATGGCGTTAATGTTGATGCTAGCTTTAATCGGAATGTCAGTGGTTTAGAAGACGATCATATTGATTTAGAATGGTTTAATCCCCAAAAAGAATTGTTATGGTCTACTTTTGAGCAACCTATAGACTATCCTCTTCATCCTCATCGTAGTGGTGAGACTGTTTATTTAAGTAGCGATCGCATTTTTCGTCAAATTGTCCAGCAGGTAGAATTAGAACATCGGATTTTGGGTTATTTACGGGTAAGTCATCCTTGGTTTGAAGTGACCAAGCCAATTAACCAGTTAGCTAGAGATTTGATTGTTGGTACTAGCCTGATGATCCTTTCCGTTTGGGCAATTGGTTGGTTGTTATCAGGAATTGCGATCAAGCCTGTCCAAGTTTCCTATTCGAGTTTGAAACAATTCACTGCCGATGCTTCCCATGAATTACGTAATCCGATTGCGACAATTCAAACCAATGTGCAGATGGCATTAGCTTATCCTGAAACTGAACCACAGCTACAAAAACGACAGCTACAAATTATTGAACGTCTAACCCAAAAATTGGGACGTTTAGTGAACGATCTGTTATTTTTAGCCCGTGCTGACAGTGGTATAGTGCAGCAAGATTGGCAGCCTGTACCTTTAGATGCTCTATTAATTGATGTGATTGAAGAACAAAGAACTGCTGCTACTCAGAAAGATTTATTTCTGTCTCTGCGTATTGTTGAGCCAAAATTAGACACAAACAAGCAAGAAGAAGAAGATATTTTTACGATTCAGGGAGATTGGGATCATTTATCCCGTTTATTTACTAATTTGATTGCAAACGCCATCGAACATACAGATAATTCAGAGACATCTGCTGAGGCTTCAATAGAGGTGGAATTAAAATTAATTAAATCTCTACCAAAAACTAGGAGAGTGCGAGAAACTCATCAGTTAGCTTTACAGGTAAAAGTTAAAGATAATGGCAAAGGTATCGCCGAATCCGACTTACCTCACATTTTTGATCGCTTTTATCGTGCCGATCCTGCTCGTTCTAGCCAAAGAGAGATTAATACCCCTACAGGTGCAGGTTTAGGACTAGCGATCGCCAAAGCTATTGTCGAAAATCATCATGGACAAATTACTGTAACCAGTACCTTACAACAGGGAACAACTTTTACCGTTACCCTACCTCAAATTGACTCCCTGCTTGATTAAGTGAAAACAATTTTAGATTTTAGATTAGAGATTTCAGTACGGATTTAGTATAAATAGGGATAAAAAAATCCCACCTGGTTTATGGATGGGACAATTTATTCTTGTTTTTTGAGGGCGTTAGTAAATCTAAGTATAATTTTTTAGCATTGTGACATTATTATTGAATCAAAATAGCTAAAAGCTAATAACAGAAACACTTTGTACGTCATACTTTTAATTACCAACGCCGATTTTTGACTTATAAAGTTTGTGTAGAAATTACTCCTAGAAGCGTTAGATTAAGATTTTTGATCTGATTTAAAGCTTGGGTAACTAAAGATCTTTTAGTTCTACCAATTGTCACTGACATCAAGATCCCATCTGTATGTGCAGCCAAGAAGCTAGTATCCATGTTTTCTAAAATAGATGGAGTATCGTAGATAACCAAGTCAAATACTTGTTCAAATTCCTCAATCAGTTGTTCCATGCGCTTAGATGTGAGCAGTTTAGAAGAATTTAGAGACATTTGCCCAGAAGTAAGAATACAAAGATTAGGGTTATCAGGCGATCGCTGAATTGCTGGCTGTAAATCTGTTTGTTCAGCTAACAAATCACTCAAACCTACTTGGTTAGGTAAATTACATTGTATATGGAGTTGTGGCTCAAATAAGTTAGCATCCACCACTAAAACTTTTTGACCTGTGGCTACAGCAGTTTCAGCTAAATTCCAGACAATTGCAAATTGCTCATCTCCCTTAACAGCAGAAGAAACTACTAACGAACGTATAGCTGGTTCAGTAAAGCGCAATCTCAGATTAGCATAAAGAGATTTAAAAGACTCTAAAACAGGTTTAACATGAAGATCTTGAGCCTCAGCTAAAAAGTTTGATTGGGGTAATAGCTTGGGAGTGTTGTCCCAGGTAATAGTTTCTAATAAAGGAGTCTTAATTGTGTCTTCAATATCTTCAGCAGAATAGAAAATATTGTGAAATTTTTCTAAAAATGCGGTTGCTGCTATCCCTGCTAGTAAGCCCCCAATTAAGGCAGCTAATAACTTTTTCTCAGAATTAATAGATATTGAAACGGGATTCCCCTCTGCATCTTTAACAAGCTGAGGTTCAGACACCAATTCCCAAGGAATTTGACTTTGAGCTAGTTCAACACTCAAATTATCTTTTTGAGTCAGAAGTTGTTGTAAAGTTTGACTGGCAATAGTCAATTCTTGCTGAAGTTTATTATATTGACGGGATACTTGAGGAATTCGCAATGCTTGTTGTTCATACTCATTAATTGTCTTGGTAAGAGTTTGATTTTGTACTTCCAAAAGCTGAACTTGAGTAATGGCATCAACTAGCTGCTGAGTCATATCTGAGAGGATTGTATTTTGCAAGTTGAGTAACGGCGAGTTATTGATTCCAACTGAAGATTTATTTCTTAAAATTCGCTGTTTTTCCTGATTTAATAGACTGAGTAAATTTTGTCGCTTATCTTCTAGTTTTTGAATATTGGGACTATTAGTTTGAAAGCGTGCAGATTCAACAGAAATTTCACTTTCTATTTCTTTGTATTTTTGTAGCAATGATTGATAGTTAGGATCTTCACTCAAAGTTGAGACTACAATTGCCTCTTCAGGGCTGACTTTTAGTTGTTGTTGTAAATTTTTTCTCAGTGTTTTCTGTTTATTTAGTTCATTTTTAGTTTCTAGCTGTTGTGTTTTTAGCGAATTAATTTGCTCTAATAAATCTTCTCCTTTAGTTTCAGGATTAATCAATTGGTTTTGCTCTTGTAAATTTTGCAAATTTACTTGTAAAGTGTTGACCCGATTGTACAATTCGGGTAACTGTTGTTCAATAAATTCAACTCCTTGTCCAATACGAGATTTACGTTCTTCTAGAGAATAATGTAAGTATTTCTGAGCAATTTCGTCTAAAACTAACTGAACTAATTCTGGATCATCATGTTGATAATTTACTTTAATAATTTTAGTTTGATCAACTTTAGTTGAACCAATACGTTCAACTATTAATTCTTTTGTAAGCTGTTCTACAGTAAGTTCAGGATATTTGGTTTTAAGGTTTTCAACTACAGAAGACAACATCTTAGGACTTTTTAAAAGAGCAATAATTGTTGAATAGTCCATCTCTGATTGTTTTGTATTAATTTGTTGACTTGAACCAGTAAGATTACTGGGTTCAGCTAGTCTAGCCTCCGAGCTAACAGGCTCAACTAATAGTTGAAAGCCACCTTGATAAGTAGGTACATAGCTACGATTACTAAACCAAACTATACCAGTAACTATTCCAGCAATTCCAGCAATTGGTACTATATTTCTTTTAATACTTCTTAAAAAAGACATTAAATTCAATTCTTGTTGGGCTGGGAGAATTAAATTATCTTCACTAGCACTTATTAATTTTTGCATTGTCTCGATATATTAATATTATATTTGCTATATTTAATAATTATTTAACTATGGATTTATTTTTAGTCTTATTCCATAATTTAATTAGGTATTTCTTATTATATATATATCTTTTTTATATTGTCTGTAAAGTTCTCAAGAATATAATATGTTCATTCAATAAAATCACTTAGTAATTTAAGCTATATAGTGTTTTTTACTTAAGTGATATACAAATTAATATCTAAAAAAAACAGATATAGCAGTCCTAAATAATGTGTAAAAGAATCACAAACTAAACATTTGCCTTGTGTTTGCCCAAGATAGCTTATGTTGCTTATGTTTACTAATTAAATAGGATTGCTATACCTGAAAATTCATAATGTGTAATTAATAATGTTCCTGGAAGAACAAAATCGGCTAGTTGACCCAAATTAGGTAACTAGATAACATTGGTATCTCGTTCTGTACGCACCCATGCTTGTTGACGCTTTAATAAGAAAGCTAAATATATAGGAATTTTCCAGAAAAGATAAAAAGGTACACTCAGAAGGTTTTTTAAGGAGATATCGTTACGGGCAAATTTAGCCCAAGCTGCAATAACTGCTACAAAAATTAACACTCCTTCGATTAAAGATAAACTAGTGATAGTCCATTCATGCTGCCAAATTCCGATTAATAAACCTCCGAGTAAAGTAATTAGAGAAGTTATTACTAACAAAGATAAAGGAGGAACACAAAGCTCTAAAGCGATCGCCATTAACTCGAAACGTCTTTGGGTGATTGCAGCCTTAATTAATCTGGGGACTTGAGTTTGTAAAGTTTGCAGGTGTCCATGTATCCATCTGATTTTTTGGCTCTTAGCAGCAGTTTCTTGTTGTGGTAAAACGCCTGTAACCTGAACCTGTGAGAAAAATTGAGGTGAATGTCCAGCGATCGCTAAATCTAGACCTAGTTGCATATCTTCGACGATGTTACCACTAGCTAATGGGGCATGACGAATTACTGACCAAGGAAAAGCCATTCCTGAACCTGTTAACAGACATGGTAATCCCAATCTAGCTAAACCTTTGGGACGCACTAGATTCTTGATTTTAAATGCCAGTGCTGAAACCAAATTTTTGGGGTTTGATGAGCTTGTTTGTTCCATCACATAAACCGCTTGAACAGGTCGCATTGTTCTCATGACTTCTCGGGCAATTTTACTGAGGAAGTCTGGTTGAACAAGACAGTCAGCGTCTATTATTACTAAAACTTCTGATGGCTGTTCTATACAATTAAGACCATAAGCTAAAGCGTAGCCTTTGCCTTGGCTTATTTGATCGTTTCTTTCTATTACAGTAACTCCAAATTGACGAGCCAATTCAGCAGTATTATCAGTACAGTTATCAGCAACTACTACTAATTGATCTTGCTCGGTTAATTGAGGTACTAGGACTTTTAAAGTTTTGCCAATTACTTTGTTTTCATTATGAGCAGGAATTAAAACAGTGATAGTAGGTCTAGCTATCTGCTGTTCAAGTTTTTTTGGCTCAGGTAAGAGGGCTAAAATACATTCTAGAAAAAAAAGTATTGTTGGGATAAAAAGTATTAAAACCACTCCGTACAAGATAACCGACATAAATAATGTTAATGATTGAGACATTTTAATTTTGGGTAAATCTTGACAGATACAGCGGTTTGCAGTGATATAGGGGACAGTCTAATAAATCCTAAATTTTAAGGCTCTCCTAGCTAATAGATCTGGTCAATTTGGGTATCTCTTATGTGACTGAAAACCGCTGTAATTTAAAATAGCCTTCTTGCGAAAGTATTTTTAAATTTATAATCTTTATACTTCAAACTACTAATTTTTCAAATAAAGCCTTGATAAATTTTCAAGTAATAATTTAAAGTTTTGATGTTTATTTAAACTTATTAGACATCTTCAACAAGATAAAACCCAGTCAGAGCAATAAACAGGCGTGACCCAAACCTGATTTTAAATTGACGCTCAAGAACGAACTAATGATAATGTCAAGTCTGGGTTGTAGAGAATATTCTTCTTAAGCATTTAAAGTTTTTTAGGTATAGTTACTTATCCAAGTAAGATCTTTCTCGAACGATTTTAAATATTTTCACATACTTATCAGTTGCCTTAATTGTTCACAATTAATTGCTAAGTTATTTAATTTGCTATAGTCTATTTTCAAACATTTATAGTGTTAAAAAAAAGATCTATTAATAACTAGTTTTTTAAAGATAATGTTTTTATTTATCATAACTTTAAAATAAAAGCTTTTAGATTATTTGAATATTTATATTTTGCTCTTGTAGATTAATAGATTCGAGTGTTAGCATTGGTGAAAATACTTTGATAGTGAATAAAAAAGTATTTTTTCTTTTAAAAAATATTGATAAGGATTGCATATAGCGATCTAGTTTAATAAATGTTTTTTGAGCAAATCTAGCTTATTTTTTGCTCTTAATAGTCAATAGCATAGTATTTATCAAGCAAAATAATATTTAAATTTAAACTTAGAAACTGATAATGAAAATTGCTTATTTAATTAGTCAATATCCAAAAGTTAGTCATAGTTTTATACGGCGAGAAATTGCAGCCCTGGAAGCTGAAGGAATTGAAGTTGTTCGGTATTCTATCCGTTCTTGTGCCTCCGAGTTAGTTGATGAAGCTGACAAACAAGAACTAGAAAAAACTCAATTTATTTTAGGAATCGGCGCGCTCGGTTTATTACTTAACTTAGTAAAAGTTGCTGCAACCAGACCTATAAACTTTTTGGCTACTTTATGGCTAACATTGAGAATTGGTTGGGGACAAGATCGAGGTCTTTTGATTCACTTAGCTTACTTAGCAGAAGCTTGCGTACTGCTAGGTTTAGCTAAAGATGCAAACATATCTCATATTCATGCTCACTTTGCCTTTAATCCTACAACAGTGGCGATGCTCTGTCGCGCCTTGGGAGGGCCAACTTATAGTTTTACAGTTCATGGTCCAGAAGAAATAGATCGTGCCATCATCTTATCTCTGCAAGAAAAAATTAAACGAGCAACTTTTGTGGCACCAATAAGTTCCTATTGTAAGAGTCAACTTTATCGCTGGTGCGATCGCGCTTATTGGTCTAAAATTCATGTGGTACATTGTGGTTTAGATGAACCATTTTTTAATGGTCAGTCAACTCCCATACCAGATAATTCCCAGTTAGTTTGTGTAGGCAGATTAAGCGAACAAAAAGGTCAATTAGTCTTGTTAGAAGCAGCTAGCCAACTAGCCCAGGAAGGACTTGATTTTAAATTAATTTTAGTCGGAGATGGCGATTTCCGACCTCAAGTTGAGCGAGCAATATCAGAGCTTAACTTACAAAACCAAGTTGAAATTACTGGTTGGGTTAGTAATTCTCAAGTTAATCAATATCTTCTTAACTCACGAGCAATGGTGCTGGCTAGTTTTGCCGAAGGATTACCAGTAGTCATGATGGAAGCTTTAGCACTAAATCGTCCAGTCATTGGTACTTATATCGCAGGAATTCCTGAACTAATTGAACACGAACGTTCTGGTTGGTTAGTATCGGCTGGTGCAGTAGACGACTTGGCTGCCAAAATGCGCATGGTTTTACAGTTACCAGTATCAAAACTAGAACAAATCAGCCAAATAGGACGAGAAAAAGTTCTTCAGCAGCACAATATTACTACAGAAGCCAAAAAACTAGCTACTCTTTTCCAGCAGTCTGAAATACAACCTAGTTCACCAACAGTAATTGTAGAAGAAACCTTACTCCCAGAAGCCCAATCTATTGTTGCTGTTCAAACGGTTAGTGGCAGTTAATAATCCACAGCCAATCATGGATAGCAAATTATCTCTCTAAAATCATGTCATTAGCCACACTTCAAAAGCAAGCTATTAATGGTACAGTTTGGACTATTGTTGGTTATGGAATCAGTCAAAGCTTAAGACTGGTCAGCAACCTCATTTTAACTCGCCTTCTCGTTCCAGAACTTTTTGGACTGATGGCTTTGGTTAATGTGTTCATAACAGGTTTAGCCTTATTTTCCGACATTGGTATTCGTCCCAGCATTATCCAAAATAAACGAGGAGATGAGCCAGTTTTTCTCAATACTGCCTGGACAATACAGATAATTCGAGGTTTTGGAGTTTGGCTAGGCTGTATAGCGATCGCTTTCCCAATCGCTCGATTCTATGAGGATCCCAGGTTAATGTGGCTAATTCCCATCGTTGGTTTTAACATCGTTATTTTGGGTTTTACTTCTACTAGCCTCGCTACTTTGAGTCGCCACATGGAAGTTGGCAAACTCACCATGTTTGAAATAGTTACTCAGATTATTTCCTTAGTAGTCATGGTTGTTTGGTCTTGGTTTCATCCCACAATCTGGGCGTTAGTTGCTGGTAATTTAACCTCAGCAGTCAGCAAAATGATCTTGAGTCATCGCTTAAATTCAGAGCAACCTAATCGTTTTGCCTGGAATCAAGAAGTAATTAAAGAAATCAGCACTTTTGGAAGATGGATCATGATTTCCACGGCGATGACCTTTCTAGCCTCTCAGAGCGATCGCTTGCTTTTGGGCAAGTTGCTGACTTTAGAAATGTTAGGTGTTTACACCATCGCTTTTACGGTTTCTGAGATTCCCAGACAAATTGTGATAAAAGTGGGTGCATCGATCATTTTTCCCTTAGTTTCTAAGCGTGCCGATCTACCTCGTCAAAAACTGCGAATCAAAATTAAAAAACAACGCTGGCGATTATTAGTGTTATTAGCTTTAATTGTGGCTGCGATCGTTAGTTTTGGGGATCTACTAATTTCAAACCTATACGATGACAGATATCTAGCAGCTACCTGGATGTTGCCGATTTTAGCTTTGGGAATTTGGCCTATTGTTCTCTCAGAAACTCTAGGTCGCTGTCTGAGTGGTTTAGGCAAACCTCAATATGCAGCTTGGGGATCTTTTTATCGCTTTTTGTTTATTGTGATTGGTCTACCTTGGGGATTTTCTCAACTGGGCATTTTAGGAGCTTTGCTAGTAATTGCCTTAAATGATCTTCCTACTTATCTAGCTGTTAGTTATGGTCTTTGGCGAGAAAAATTACTCTGTCTCAGACAGGATCTACAAGCTACGGCTGTCTTTTTGGGATTAGTAATTCTGATGTTAGTAGCTCGCTCTCTTTTAGGCATAGAGCTACCTATTATCAATATTACCTAGTAAAAACAAGTAAAAAATTATGCAAATAATCTCAATTAATCACAGTTAAACAATCGCTAAAAACTAGCAACATTACCAAAAAATTTAGCTAATTTGATATCAAGCCTATGAGTCCTCAAGCACAATTTGTTCTCCTCGCCTGGATTCCCTTTGTTTTCTTCCTATTTAAACGTTTTTCCACGCAACAAGCAGTAATTATCAGTTTTATTGTCGCGTGGTTGTTCTTACCCCAGGGGGTAAAATTTTCTTTACCTTTAATTCCTAATTACGACAGATTATCTGCTACATGTTACGGTGTCTTACTCGCTACCTTGTTTTATGATGCTCAACGTTTTCGCTCCTTTAAATTTGGCTGGCTAGATTTACCCATGACCATTTGGTGTCTCTGCCCCTTGGCTTCATCACTTAGTAATGGTTTAGGCTTTTACGATGGTTCTGTTGCATCTCTAACGGCAATAGTGACTTACGGAGTACCTTATTTTATCGGTAGGATATATTTCAATAACCTTACGGGAATGCGTCAGTTGGCGACGGGGATTTTTTTCGGTGGACTAGTTTACCTACCTTTATGTTTACTCGAAGTTGCTATCAGCCCTCAACTCCATCGACTGGTTTATGGCTATCACGGTGTCAAACAATTTGCTCAGTCAGTTCGTTACGGTGGCTTTAGACCTACTGTCTTTATGCAACATGGTTTAAGCGTAGGAATGTGGATGATGGCTGTCACACTGATTGGTATCTGGTTATGGCAAGCTAAAGTCATTAATAAAATAGCAGGCTTGCCTATAGCCTGGTTTATACCAGTGCTATTAGTCACATTTGTCTTACTTAAGTCTACTGGTGCATATATTTATCTTCTTTATGGGGTAGTTGTTTTATGTACTGCCAAATGGTTGCGTACAGCTTTACCTTTATTGGTGTTGATTATTATGATATTTTCCTATATTCTGATGGGTGCAAATGGTGCGATAACTTCCGAGCGTTCAGAGCAGATTGTCGCCATAGCCGAAGATGTAGCTGGTGCAGACAGAGCGCATTCTTTAGATTTTCGATTCAGTAACGAAGAAATTTTAGTCGGTAAAGCAAGGCAAAAAATAATTTTTGGTTGGGGAGGATGGAATCGCAATCGTGTCTTTGACTATAACTACCAAGATGAACTTGTAGATACCACGATTACAGACAGCTTGTGGATTATTGCTTTTGGTGTCAATGGTCTGGTTGGTCTGATGGCAATCTTTGGTTCTTCATTGCTGCCAGCTTTAAGTTTCTTTTACTTCTGTTATCCAGCTAGTTCTTGGTTTCATCCCAAGGTTGCACCAGCGGCTATGTTGGCCACAATTACAACTTTATATATGCTTGACTGTACTTTAAACAATCAACCTAACCCAGTCTTCACCCTAGCATCTGGAGGAATAGCAGGGTTAGTGTTAACTCAACGCCATCTTAATAGTTTAAAAACTGAGCGATTGCCGATTGCGAAGCAAGTCCGTAGGACTCAGGCGTGGTGTAGCCAATCGCGTAGCATTAGCTTTACCTCATCGCCAATAAGTGGGAGCGTCTCCAAGAGTAATTCCCTCTGAAGATAGTTACTCAGCTTGATTTAGAAAAATTAATTAATCTTGCTACAATTGTCCCTTTTTTTCCATTTAAATTACTTATTATTTTGCCAAATCTGAATATAAACATGAATATCAAACATACTTTAATTAAACAGCCGATTTTTTTAGTAGGTGCAGAACGTTCAGGCACAACACTCCTAAGACTGATGTTAGATAATCATCCTGAGTTAGCTTGGTGCTATGAATTTGAATATGCAGTAGACCTTATCCCTGATGATCACCAGTGGTCAGAGCTTGAGACATACTACC
This sequence comes from uncultured Pleurocapsa sp., assembly GCA_964393695.1. Lineage (GTDB taxonomy): Bacteria > Cyanobacteriota > Cyanobacteriia > Cyanobacteriales > Xenococcaceae > Waterburya. The sequence continues at coordinate 6,219 of CAYMWC010000090.1, read as the reverse complement.
AATGGCTAGAAACTCATCGAACTTTTCAAGCTACTGGTTTCACTATTGACTCTACTTTAGATTATCCTTCCTTAGTTAATAGCTTTCTCCAGCAAAAATGTCACCAAGCTCAAAAATTAATCGTAGGAGCTACTGTACACCGTCATTTCGACAAATTGTTACGAATTTGGCCTGATGCTCGCTTTATTCACATTGTTCGTGATGGTCGAGATGTAGCTCGCTCTTGTATTGGCATGGGTTGGTCAGGAAATGTCTGGACGGGAATAGAACGATGGATAGAAGCTGAAACTCTTTGGACTGAACTAGAAAAACAATTACCTTCTAATCGGAGAATCAATTTAACTTACGAAGAATTAATTGTTGATCCAGTTAAAACTTTAAAGCATATATGCGATTTCATTGGTATTGAGTATGACCAAGCAATGCTTAATTATCCCCAAACAACCACCTATAGTTTTCCTGACGCTAGCTTAATTGGACAGTGGGAACGCAAAATGTCTAAGCATGAAATTCAATTAGTTGAATCTCGAATTGCTAGTCTACTGGTATCGCGAGGATATAAACTTAGCGGGTTGCCTCAATTAACGGTTAATTCTGTTCTACAACGATGGCTCAAATTACAAGATTGGTGGTCGCGTTTCCAATTCCGAATTAATAGGTATAGTCTTCCCTTATTTCTATCAGATTATTTATCGCGACATTTGAGATTTGAACAATGGCAAAAATCTGTCCAATTACAACTTAACGCTATTGATAATGCTCATCTTAAATAGCAATATGTAGCTTTTTATAGCCAATTTGTTATTAGACGGAATGAAGAGGCTTATTTGCGTCGTTGTCTATACGCTCTTGAAAATGCTTATCTTAAATAAAATTATGAAGAAACGAATATGTTGCTTGATAATCCCAAAAATTGTTGACCAATAGGGTTAAATAAAACTTTTTTCTTAAATTCTTATTACTCAAAATTTGCAAATTATTATGAACAAGCAACTTGATTCAGCAATGCGTTTACCAGATTTCCTAATTATTGGTGCAGCCAAATCAGGCACAACCAGCCTATACGAATATTTAAATCGACATCCACAAATTTATCTTAGTCGAATTAAAGAACCTCAATTTTTTGCAGTAGATAGTCAATACGAGCGTGGAATTGAGTGGTATTCTTCGTTATTTAATGATGCAACTCCTGACCAAATTTGTGGAGAAGCTTCAACTGATTATACCAAACTACCACTCTATCCTAAGACACCTGAGCGGATTGCTCATCACTTGCCCAATGTAAAAATGATTTATATTATAAGACACCCTGTTGAACGAGTATATTCTCATTATCAACATCTTCAAAGGGGACACAAGATTGAACTAACCTTCAAAGACTATATTCAGCAAAATCATGTTTGTCTTGATACAAGTTATTATATTAAACAAATTAACTACTATCTGGATATTTTTCCGCAAGAATCATTTCTGTTTCTTTTAATGGAAGATTTGATTGATAATCCCGATCAAACCTTAAGGCAAGTGTGTAAATTTGTCGGAGTTGATGAACACGTTTGCCTAGCTTCAGGAGAACAAGTTACAGCCAATAATAGCAAAACCCATTTTAAAGACACTATCCGTTATAAAATTACATCTCCAATTCGAGCATTACCTTTTGTGGAAACGATAAAAGACAATGTGCCTCAAAAATGGAGAGACGTTGCCTATAATCTGTTGCAGAATTCATTTTATGGAAATCAAATTAAACAACAATATTTAGTACCAAAAATGGATGGTGAGACACGCCAATGGCTGCTGGAAAAATTTCAAGATTCCAATAAAGAGTTGGCTGAATTTCTGAATCGTGATTTATCAAGTTGGTCACTTTAAAATATTATTGATCAAACAAAAATTAAATACTTGCCAATAAAAGTATCTAATGTTAATTTCACCGCTTCAGTCGTGAAGAATTAATTAAATTTAAAAAATAACTACTGCAATCAAAGATTATGTCTATTAATTTCCAACAGAAAACTATGCTTGATACTTCTATAGATCAGTCATCTATCAAAAGTTTTACTCAATATGTTTTAATTACAGGTTCTGGTCGCTCAGGTACTACTTGGTTAGGTCAAATAATGAATATGTATCAAAACTGTATTTATAAATATGAACCATTTTTAAACTCAAAACAAACACCATATACTGTTTGGAAAAACAATCTAAATGTTAATGACATAGAACAATTACGCGATGATTTTTGGTCTTTATGTTGTAGCTGCCATTATGGAGTTGATGTTCCCCCTTTTCCCTCCAAAAGTTTTAGAACCCAAAACAAAGAAATACTCCATTTTCTTTACGGATTAGGTAGACGAGTCAATCTGTCAAAAAATTTATATGAATGGTATGGTCGTCCACAATTAACTCAAGATACTTCCGTATTAATTAAAGATGTTAATTTCCCTATTCAAATGCTGCCTCGTCTGTGTGAGGTATTGCAACCCCATCTAATTGCTTTAGTCCGTAATCCTTTTGCTAACATTGCTTCTTATCTTAAGGGTGTAGAAATGAGTTTGTTTAGTCAAGAACTTACTCAGCAAGTTAATAGACTAGAACAACAGTTAGCTACTTCTCAAGATCAACACTTAAATCAATATTGTCAGCAACTTAAGAATATGTCTGTGGCTCAGTTTGCAGCAGTACGCTGGCGTTTTCAAGTCGAACCATTGGTAGATTATGCACGCAACCATGAAAAGGGTTTATTAGTAGTTTATGAAGATTTGTGTACCGATCCTCATCGCCAAATAACTGAAATTTTTAATTTTGTGGGCTGGCAACTTGAGCAAGCTGTTCATGATTTTATTGATCTATCCACTGCTGGAGAAACCAAAAATTCTCAATCTTCCAAAGCTTATTATAGTGTTTACCGCGATCCCAAACAGAGTATGTCCAAGTGGAAAACCCAGCTGACTAAAGAACAGCAGGCAGATATCGCCTCAATTATCGTTGATTCACCTCTAAAAAATCTTTGGTCTGATTTACCGCTTTAATTACCAATTCTCACATAATCCATAATTAAATTTAATATGCAAAATTTACAAAACGTTGGACTAGTTATTATTGGGCGTAATGAGGGCGATCGCCTGCATCGTTGTCTACTTTCAGTCATTAAACAAACAAGCAATATTGTTTATGTCGATTCTGGTTCAACCGACGGTAGTATACAAATGGCTAAATCTTTAGGAATAGAAGTAGTTGAGCTAGATTTATCTATACCCTTTACCGCAGCCAGGGCTAGAAATGCTGGTTTCTCTCGTTTATTAGAAATCAACAGACAAGTTGAGCTAGTTCAATTTGTAGATGGTGACTGCGAAATATTCCCTAAATGGTTAAAAGCTGCTCAAAAAGTACTAGAAACTCATCCAGATCTGGCTGTAGTGTGTGGTCGTCGGCGTGAACGTTTTCCTGACCAAACTATTTATAATCGGCTATGTGATATTGAATGGGATACGCCTATTGGTGAAGCTACAGCTTGTGGTGGAGATGCCATGATGCGAGTTTCAGCTTTTAAACAGGTACAAGGATATAATCCTACCTTAATTGCAGGAGAAGAACCAGAACTATGTGTGCGATTACGTCAACAAGGATGGAAAATTCTTCGTATCGATGCAGATATGACTTTACACGACGCAGCAATGACCAAGTTTGGTCAGTGGTGGCAAAGATCATTAAGAGCGGGTCATGCTTACGCTCAAGGGTCTTGGCTTCACGGCAGTAGTCCAGAACGACATTGGGTTAAAGAAAGCAAAAGTATTTGGTTTTGGGGTCTAATTTTACCAATCATAACTTTGGGAGGAGGATTATTTAGTCAAGGTTGGAGTCTTCTACTGTTGTTGAGCTATCCGTTAATGGCATATAAAATATATTGCCATGTAAAACAACGCAACTACAGCTTAAAAGACACTTTGCTATATACTCTGTCTTGTTTAGTAAGTAAATTTCCTCAAGCGCAAGGTCAGATTCAATTTCACATTAACAGATTACTGAAACGAGATATTCATTTGATCGAATACAAAAATTCAGCGGTTTTCCAAACAGCAGTCAGATCAAAACTTTAATTTAAAAAATAGACATTGCTAATTCAAGACAAAATATTTTGTATTAAACAACACAACATAATTAACATCAAAAAATCAAATAATTGTGTAATATGCCTTTCAATAAACATATACTTATTGTTGCCGAAAATGCATCTTTAAAATTTGGTGGAGAGGCAGCATTGCCTTTGCATTATTTTCGTAGTCTACGCCAGCGCAATATCGAAGCTTACTTAATAGTTCATGAAAGAACTCGTGAAGAGCTAGAAGTATTATTCTCAAAAGATACAGAGTGCATTTATTTCATTTATGATACTTTTTTACACCTTTTATTATGGCGGTTTAGTAAATTACTACCGCGAAGACTAGCTTATTTTACTTTTGGGACATTATTACGTTTAACCACTCAAATAATTCAGCGTCGTATTATCAAGCGAATTGTAAAAGATAAGAAAATTGATGTGATTCATCAACCAACACCTGTTTCTCCTAAAGAACCATCAATGATTTTTGGGATGGGTTTACCAGTAATTTTTGGACCTATGAATGGAGGAATGAAATATCCTGCTGCTTTTCAATATCTAGAAAATAAAATTACTAGCGAAAGTTTAAAAATCGGAGAAATACTTGCTGATTTAGTAAATATATTAATTCCAGGTAAGAGAGAAGCAACAATTTTATTAGTTGCCAATCAACGTACACAAGAAGCGTTACCAAAAGGTATGAGTGGTAAAGTAATTAAATTAATAGAAAATGGTGTAGACCTTTCTATTTGGCAAGCCAAATCTTTAACTCAAATTTTAAAAAATAGCAGAACAGAAATGGAAAATAATAGCCTGAATATTAAACGACCTATTAAATTTGTTTTTATCGGTCGATTAGTAGACTGGAAAGCTGTAGATATTCTATTATTTGCCTTCAAACAAGTGGCAGAACAATTACCTGTTGAGTTAGAAATTATTGGTGATGGAACTGAACGAAAATCTCTCGAACTTCAAGCAAAAGAATTAGGTTTAATCCAAACTTACAATCAACAATTTATCACTCAGAATCAAGAGTTAAATGAATTTAATAATAGAGAATTAGTTCATTTTACTGGATGGCTTTCTCAAGAGCAATGTGCTAAGAAATTACAGTCAGCAGATGTATTAGTCCTTCCAAGTCTTTTTGAATGTGGTGGCGCAGTAATTTTAGAAGCTATGACTATGTGTTTACCAGTAATTGCTACTAATTGGGGTGGTCCAGCTGACTACTTGGATGACTCTTGCGGTATTCTGATCGAACCTGAGTCACGAGATTTATTTGTTAATAATTTGACAAATGCCATGCTGAAATTAGCTAAGTCCGAAAAGCTACGTTTTACAATGGGTCAAGCTGGTCATCAAAAAGTTCTTAAGCATTTTGATTGGGAGCAAAAACTAGACAAAATGCTAGATATATATCAAGAAGCAATTGAGCGATACCAATCTACAAAATAAAATTTTAGTAAGTTATACCGATTCTCAAAAATAGCTGGAGAGATGATCTATAAAATTGTAGGTTGAGGAGCCACTGCGCTGCGAAGGTTCGCTCCGTTATAGTACGTGGCGTTTGAGGCACGAAACCCACCCAACATTAATAAGACTTTGTTGGGTAGAACGATAGTGAAACCCAACCTACTAAGTCTCTTGTTACTTTTGATAAATAGTATTACAAGCAATTGAATTAAATTTATAATTTAAATCTATCAAAAATCAAAATTCAGTAATGCTACCAGTTTTTAATAAGTAACAAACTAGTAGTTCTAAATTCTAACTTCAAAGAAAGAGCGTGTAGTTTAAAATCTTGATAAAGCTATCCTTTTAAGCTGGAAATCCTGAGAAGAGCATGAGAAAATAAAGACAATTACCTCATAATTACTCTGAGCTTCTCAGCATAGCTAACAATTACTCTTCTCATCTCTTACCAGCTACCAAAGAATAATAAATAGTTAAAAAACTTGCCTAACTAACTAACTATACTTAAATTTCCACGTAAGTTTCTATCTCGCTTCTTCCTCGCCCCTAAAATTTAGCTATTTTTCTTTCATAACTTTTAATTTAACCAAAAAAAGCAAAAGCTCTAAAGCTTTATGCTACCTGTTAATTCGTCAAAAATATTT
>CAYMWC010000089.1:0-20172 GCA_964393695.1 uncultured Pleurocapsa sp. | reverse complement strand
TCTCTTTTTTTTCAATTATCTGTTTTCGCTCAATTTAAGATGCGTTGCCCCTGGAACTTAGATGGGATGAAACGGTTGTGGGGTCGAAAAGTTAGCGATTTAAGTTTTGCTACTTTTTTAGAGATACTTCAATCCGTTGCAGCCATCAAAGGAAAAGTAGTTCACTTTGTAGACCGCTACTATCCGAGTTCTAAAACCTGTTCCCACTGTGGGCATATCCATAAAGAATTAAGTTTAAAAGATAGATTTTGGGATTGTCCAAGTTGTCAAACCAAAGATATTCCAAGAGATTGGAATGCTTCAGTTAATCTCCAAAGAGAAGGGGCATCTTCTCTTGGGTTAGGCGATGTAAGACTTCCAAAAGAAGCTGTTGCTGTATGACCCCAGAATCACCGTCCGTTCTACGGCGAGTATGTCAAATGGTGAACATAAACCAAGTGGCAACTACAAAAACAACATAAGCAAAAGCGACAATGGTATAGGCTGCGGTGTTGGTAATCATGGTAATTCTGTTTAAATGTTTGTTACATTTCAGCCACCGATGCTAACACCGATTTTGACCAAGTGAAGTATCGCTCCATACATTAACTTCATCAAAGGCGCACAATCAAAAATATCCAATCCCAAATCCTCCCAATGCTAGGATCATTAATAAACTTTTGCAGGAAGTGTAGACATGACCACTGCCACTCAAAAAATGACTCTAGAAGAGTTTGTTGCCTATGATGATGGCACAGATAATTTATACGAACTAGAAAATGGAGAATTAATCTGGATGCCTTCTGAGAGCGAAATCAATCGCCGAATTACCATGTTTTTGTTAGCATATTTGCTTCGACAAGGTATTCCCTCCTATCGATTGACGATGAAGACAGAGGTAGCAGTGAGTGGGGCGAGAGTATCTGTACGCCTACCAGATTTACTCGTGTTATCGGAGGAATTAGCGACGGTACTTGAAGGCGCAAGCAGATCGATTGTGTTAATGGATATGCCACCGCCTCTACTGGCTGTAGAAGTTGTCAGCCCTAATCAAGAAAAGCGAGACTATCGTTACAAGCGCAGTGAATACGCAGCCAGGGGAATTACCGAATATTGGATCGTCGATCCGATTCAAAAACAGATAACTATATTGGAATTGGTTGAAGGTTTTTATGAGGAAAAAGTTTATCAAGGTAGCGATCAAATTAAGTCACCCTTATTCTCACAAATAGATTTGACAGCCGAACAAATATTGCAAGGAAGCTAAGAGATTAGCTTATTGATAATCTTGAGAAAGTTTTCAAAAAGAATTTTAGCGTCGCAATTCATGACTGCAAATCGTTCATCAACAGCCTGTTTTAAATTATTACAACCTGTTGAACCCAAGGTTGATTCTAAATCATCTCGATAAGCAGGGATTTGTACCCAATCTTCTACTGTTGATTTTGTGACTTCACTATGAAACTGTAGTCCAAAAGCATAATCTCCCACTGCATAAGCTTGCACTGGACAATGTGATGATGATGCAAGTAAAGTTGCTTGCGATGGCAGTTTTTTCACTTCTTGACCATGCCACTGAAGTACTTTAAAAGTCTTAGGTAATCCTGCCATAAGTGGATGATTTAGTCCTATTTCTGTAAGCTGAATAGGAAGAAGACCTACTTCGGGAGTCACCATCGGTTGAACTTGTCCACCCAAAGCATCAGCTAATAACTGTGCGCCAAGACAAATACCCATATAGGGTAAATGCAACTGTTCAATAGCACTGCGAATTAATGCTTTTTCTTCAACCAACCAGGGATGTTCTGTTTCATCACCCACATTCATCGAACCTCCCATTACCCACAAGGCAGAATAACCTTCTAAACTGGGAAAAGAGTCACCTTTTTCTAACTCCACTGTATCTAGCTCAATATTAGCATCGCGACAAAACTGCTCGAAAATACCTAACCCTTCGACAATTAAATGTTTAATCACTAAAAATTTCATTGCTTTATTCCCCTCGGCGATAATTAACTAGGTATTCAGGCAGGGCAATTTCAGGAGACAATTTAGAATCAGCAACAGGAATACCTGGAGTTAATTTGAGGGGTAATTGTCCAGCCCAGAAAGGCAATGAGTAATCTTCGACATCATCATTAGGATCTCCTGTACGAACCTTCGCCGAACCTTCTTCAATGGGAAAAGAAAGAACAGTTGTGGCTTTTAATTCTTGAGAATTGGGAAGACGTGCTTCTATCCAGCGTCCAGGGATCATTTGTTCTGAAAAAGCTTGTAAAGCGGTCATTTTCTCAGTTTCGGTTTCTACTAACTGAGCTTTGCCAAATAAAATCACAGAGCGATAATTCATCGAATGATGAAACAAAGAACGTGCAATTACCAGTCCATCAAGTAAAGTGACAGTGAAACAAACATCAACACCTTGTTCTAGAGTTTTAAGCAAGCGACTTACAGAAGAACCATGAAGGTACAAGCGATCGCCTTTTCTTCCGTATGCCATCGGGATTACAAAAGGTTGATTATCGACAATAAATCCGACATGAGCAACCATTGCTTCATCTAAAATGTTGTAGATTAATTCTCGTTCCTGACTACCTCGTTTTGGTAAACGTCTTATTTTGCTGCGTTGGGTTACTTGAAGATTTTGAGAATCAGACATTAGTTATTTTTTGTAGTGGTTTCTCTCACTAAAATAAAAATAATATTGGTATGATTCAAGAGCCACTTTTGACTTTTTATTACAGTCCACTTGGAATTCAAGATAATGCGATCGCACTTTTATGATCAATAATAATTTAATTTATCAACAATTTAGGTGAAGTAAAATAAGTCTATAATTCCAAAAACCGAGTAGCAATTATGGAACTACTATTTATTTATGGTCCTGCTGCTGTTGGTAAACTAACTATTGGTCGTGAACTTGCAAAGCTAACTGGCTACCGTCTGTTTCATAATCATTTGACAGTAGATGCTGTGATGGCTGTTTTTAATTTTGGAAGTGAATCATTTATCAAATTGCGCGAACAGATTTGGCTTTCCGTTTTTCAAGAAGCTGCTCGAAATAAAATCTCGCTGATCTTTACTTTTTCACCAGAGCAAACAGTTAAAACATCGTTTATTCAAGATACTCTTGATGCCGTTGAGCCATTTGGTGGAAAAGTTCTATTTATCGAATTAATTTGTCCGCTCGATGAATTAGAACGACGTATTGAAAATCCCTCGCGAGCAGAATTTAACAAACTTCGTTCTCTTGAGAGTTTTAGAAAGATACGCCAAGCGCGAAAACACGAATATCCTAAATTACCAAACTCAGGGTTAACTATTGATACAAGTAAAATTAACCCTCAAGAAGCAGCTCGTAAAATTTTTGAATTTTTTTTGTTAGATAAAGAAGTTGATGTTAATTGAAGATACGAATCTTAGCAGCTAAGTAATAAAAAAATGCTCATTAGATTTGTATAAAAGAAAATTGAGTTATCTTGATTTAAGGATAAACGATTTTAATTGCACTGACGATGGACACAAAGTAACTTTGCAGTGCAATGAAAGATATTATGTTCCTTCTGAGATTAAATGGTTATTAGAAACCGCTAATTTTAAAAATACTGAAATAATGGGTTGTAAGTTGGGTAATTTTAGTAGACAAGATAAATTAACTACAGAAGATTATGAAATGTTAGTTGTGACAGAAAAATAATACAAACGAAGGCAAAAGGCAGAAGGTAAAGTTATAGTCAAAGCTTAGATTACGTATTATGGTGATAGGAGCGCGCTTTATACTTGAGTAATTCATAATTAAATCAGTCCAGTTAGGATGATAGATTTAGCCGTATCTCTCAATCGCACTTCTATAACTCCTTTGTATCAGCAACTAGCAGAAAACATTCGTCATGCTGTCTTGGAGGGAAGACTCAAACCCAATCAAAAATTACCTTCATCTCGGAGTTTGGCTAAATCTCTCAACATATCTCGTTCTACAGTGACGCAAAGCTACGAACAGCTAGAAAGTGAAGGATATTTAGAAACTTGTCTTGGCAGTGGCACTTATATTTGTCATCAAATACCCGATGATTGGCTAAAATCTCAGCAGATTGAGCCTATAAATAGCAAAACTGCTAAAATTTCTACTCTGTCTCAATTTGGTAAAAGCCTAATCTCTGTCAACAGATTAGAAGTGTCAGAACCAGATTATGAAATTAGCTTTCGCTATGGTAATCCTGCTGTAAAGTATTTCCCGATCGCGCAATGGCGCAAGCTTTTAACTCGTTACTGTGATAATTCTCCAGATTTACTTAATTATGCTACTGATGCTGCGGGTTATTTGCCATTAAGAGTAGCAATTGCTGATTATTTGGGGCGTTCTCGTGCGGTTAGATGTACTCCCGAACAAGTAATTATTGTTAATGGTTCTCAGCAAGCTTTAGATTTGATTGCGCGTCTAACCTTAGATCCAAATGATTGGGTAGCAATAGAAGAACCTGGTTATCTTGGCGCACGTTATTGTTTTACAGCCCAATCTGCTAATTTACAACCTATTCCTGTTAATTCTGAAGGTTTAGATGTCGAGTTTTTAAATAAATGCGATAACACTTTTAAGTTAATCTACGTTACCCCATCTCATCAATTTCCTACAGGAGTCACTATGTCATTATCTCAGAGAATAGCACTCCTACAATGGGCAGAAAAAACAAACACCTTAATTATTGAAGATGATTATGATAGCGAGTATCGTTATGAATCACAGCCTATTCCTGCTTTACAAGGAATGGATCAAAGTCAATCTGTAATTTATGTAGGAACTTTTTCTAAAACTATGTTCCCATCCCTGAGAATGGGGTATTTGGTTGTACCACCTTCATTAATTTCTACAGTTACTACTGCTAAATGGTTATGCGATCGCACTACTCCCTTATTAGAACAGTATGCCCTCACTGATTGGATTGCTGAAGGATATTTTGAACGCCATCTTCGGCGAATGCGTCAGCTTTACAATCGGCGTCGTCAAGTTTTGATTCAAGCTTTAGAAAACTATTTCGGCGATAGGATAACTATTTTAGGCGCGAATGCAGGTATTCATTTGATGGTAAAAATAGAAACAACTTTAAGGGATGACATTATTATTCAAAAAGCAGCAGCTTTGGGAATTGGCTTGATTAGTGCCAGAGGGTATTATTTACAACCGCAACATCAAGGAGAGTTTATCTTTGGTTATGCTCAACTAGAAGAAACTCAAATAGAGCAAGGTATTTGGCAATTGTCTCAAATTTTAAAAGCTTAAGAAGTCAGAAGTCAGAAGTCAGAAGTCAGAAGTCAGAAGTTAAAATGTTTCTTAACTTGATGTAACTTGAGTAATCAACCAAGGAAGTTCTTGATTAGCAAACATGGGTACAACTTCACCATACATTGCAGGTACTTTATAAGGGATAGGCTCTAAAGTTACTAATTTTTCTGGAGTAACAACTCCATAGATGCGTTGAGCATTATCAGATAAAATGCCTGTAAATTAGCGATCGCTTGATGCTTCTCAAACAACTCAACCAAAGCCTGTAAAGCAATCGGAACAGTAAAAACCCCCGCAGCACAGCCACAAGCTTCTTTTTTATCGATAGGATGGGGAGCAGAAATTGATAATTCATAAGGGATAGTTGATAATTACCAAATCAGCATTAACTCATTGTCAATTATCAATTGTTAATTATCCACTATGGCTCTTCCCTTTGATCCTACTGCTGCTCAAAAACGTATCGATCAATTTTGGTGTCTTCCTGCTAGCTTTGGTATGGAAAGAAATGCTTATCACAACTATCTTAACGAAATTGTTAGCGATCGCTATGCTCTAATCAATGGCTTACAATTATTACGAGACGAACTACAACTTGCTGCCTATAGCAAGACAGATATACATATTTGTGGGGCGGATCTGAGTATACCTAGTGTGATCACAACTTTAGCTTATACCAACTGTGGCGATCGCATTCACCAGGGGGAAGCGACTAAACGCTATCGGGATGTGGTAGCCTCTCGCTTTGCTACCCTATCTGAGATTGGGGAACTAAAACTAGAAGCATTTTTCCCTGCTGGTGGCGGTACAGACGACGGCGCAACCTTAGCTCATGTCACCGTTGCCCATCAGATGGACCAACCATTACGCAGACGACTATATGCAGGAAATCCGCAGTCGATGGTACTAGTAGCAGTCGATCTTAAAACCCACGTCGGACGTTTAGAAGTAGAAGGTAAACGCATCTATGGTAAAACCCAGGAATCTCCTTGGCGACAACCTCGTCATGCCTGTGGTGCGATAGTGGGGGCATTGACTGACTATCATCCCCACAATATGATTCATCGTCGTATTCGGGACGATTTAGGGGAAAAAAACTTTCAATATCTTTCTAGTAATCAAATTTTTACTGACGATGGTATAGATATCACTATGACAGTAGCAGCAGCTATTGTCGCTATTCGAGGTGTTCGCAACACTGCTATGGCAATGACTCAAGAAATAGACGAACGAGGACTAGCTCATTTAACGGCAAGTACTACCGTCAATCGTCCTTCACGGGATGATTTAGTAATTTATTTAGCTAGAGCGACAGTATTTGATGGTAAAGTACGTATCCAAAGTTTAGGCACAAAGGCAGAACTTTACAGTGGCAAATTGATTAAATATGCAGGTGAACTGAGACTGCAATTAACCTATGATAATTTAGATGCCGAGCATTTACCTGTAGAGGAAATTCCCTATAAAATTAAGTATTCTGGACTGTAGTAGTGGTCTGTTGTTAATGATGGATTTCTTTTAAGTAGCAGATAGCAAGTAGCAAGTAGCAAGTAATTGTAACGGCAGAGTCTACGGGATTTCAAACTGCATAAACAGTCAGATGTAGGGGCGCAAGGCTTGCGCCCTAAAGGAAGTCTAAAGGGACGGGGCTTTTAAAGGGCGGAAATAGTTCCGCCCACAGCCCCTCATCCACTAATTCAACGGACTTTAGATAATATTTAAATTTTAGGTTTTGTAGAAGCATGAAACCCAATACCGACTTATGTTTCATTGGCTCAGGCGATCGCTAATTAAACCAACTGGCGTGTTATATAAAGTTTGAGGGCGTATGCCATACGCCCCTACATAATTAATCTGTCGCCAATATTTTTTGATTGGGTATAATTTCTGACTCATATTTTTAAGACAGGTTTAATACTGCTATATTTGACCACAATTAATTCTCCCCGCTGGAAGTCTTTCTCCTGCATTATTAGTACGATAGGCGGTTAAAATTATTCGACCATCCTCTGTAAATTTAATCCCTCTAGCTAATTGAATTTTGCCTCGACTGGTTTTTATAGGTTCGGGAATAGCGGATGCAGAAGTTATTTCACCATTGATGGTGAGATTTTGAGAAGTTAATGGTTGATCTGGAGGCGCAGGAATGCCACCTTTACCATTTATGACTAAACCATTTTTGGCTGCTGCTTCTCGGTTAGCTTGACAAGCTTGTTCGGTGGTTTGTTCAGGTTCGACTACATTGGTTGGTAATTCTGTTGCACCCTGAACGTGCCATCGCTGGTAACTTGAGCGAGAATGATTAACAGTTCGTCAGCTATTATTGCCTCTGAATTATATAAAAATATTTTTGTATTATTGTTAACTAAATGCTCTCTCAAGCTTGGGATATGATTAACTGTTAATAAAAAATTACTGAGTAACAATACTTAGAAAATGCCGAGAATTAACATATCTCCTTACCGAGTTGTCAGACTATTAATGTTCATTGTTGTTGGTTTTACTTTGATACAAAGTATTCTTCAAGTGCTTAATTTTGGTTTAGGATTACCTAAAACTACCCTGATTACAACTCTGTTTGACTTTGAAAGAGATGCCAATATAACAACTTGGTATTCTTCAACTACTTTATTTATTAGTTCTTTATTACTAACTCCTATTGCGATCGCTAAAAAAAATGCTCAAGATCCCTACACACGTCATTGGCAGATTTTAGCAGTAATTTTTGCCTTTTTATCTCTCGATGAGGTCGCAATGCTTCATGAAAGCTCAGGAGACGTTTTGGAAAAACTATTCCCAATTGAATTTGATGGCTGGTTGTATTTTCAATGGGTGAGGCTTTAATAGCTATTTTGATAATTTTTTACTCAAAAAAATTAATTTATTAATTAAATCAATAATGCGACTTTAGTAAGAAGCAATCTCTACATAATGCTGATAGGTTGTAAGTATTGGATGACTTTGTGTTACGCAATCGTAATAATTGTGCTTCAAAAAAATATCTCACAGCAGAAGTTTATTCCGAACAAATTTATGAATTTTATCAAAAAGCTAAAACTTAATCAGATTGTTACTGCTTTTTTATTAGCAATGGTCTTATTAATAACAACAGCTTGTAATAGTGGCGACGAGTTAGGTGCGCGTCCTAATAATCTTCCAGTTCAATTAGGGGGACAAAATAATCCTCATAAAGCTGGTGGAGACGGTATGACTCAATATAAAGTACCTAACGATCCTCAAGTTACCAAAGGTCAAGACAATGCTAGTTTGCCATCTTCATCTACTCTTTTAGCCACCGCCAATAAGAGGGAGACTACCTATCCTACAAACGATAAGCAGATTGAAGGTTTACTTTATTCAAACTCAAATAAAGCAAAGTCTTTAGATAGCGTGAATGATTTCGTCAGTCCCCAGACACAAAAAGCTCTAAAAGACCCTAGCCAAATTCCTGCGGTTAAACAACCAGGAATTAATCGCTCTGATCCAAATAACCAACTTTTAGAAAAAACCAAACAAATGTTTGATGATGCTGCTGATTTCTAATCAAGTTAGCTCAGATTAAAAAGTTGCGAGTAAAAAAATAATAACTATGTCACAAGAATTACAAAATACAAATGTTGCCATTCTACTTACTGATGGTTTTGAACAAGTTGAAATGACCGAGCCTCGCCAAGCATATAATGATGCAGGAGCAAGTACTTATTTAATCTCTCCTGGGGGAGAACAAGTACAAGGTTGGAATCATTTTGACAAAGCAGATTTTTTTCAAGTAGATGTGCCTTTAGATAAGGCTAATCCTGAAGATTATGACGCATTACTACTTCCTGGTGGTGTAGCCAATCCAGACCAATTACGAACTAACCAAACAGCAGTTAAGTTTATCAAAGCTTTTTTTGAGGCGGGTAAACCAGTAGCAGCTATTTGTCATGGCCCTTGGTCTTTGATTGAAGCTGACGCAGTAAAAGGACACAAAATTACTTCTTGGCCTTCTTTAAAAACCGACCTAACTAACGCTGGCGCAAACTGGGTAGATAAAGAAGTAGTTGTTGACGGTAACTTAATCACTAGTCGTAACCCTAAGGATATTCCTGCATTTGTTAAAGCGACCATCGCTTTATTTTCTAAGCAACAAGCTAGGCTTTAATCGGTTTAAATTACACAACCAACATCAACATTTTTAGCTAAGTGTGAGAGAAGCCCAGCATTCTGCCGATAGGCGAATGTCTGGACGGGGCTTTTAAAGGGCGCAATGCGATTACGCCCACAGCCCCTCCGCAATGCGATTACGCCCACGGTCCCTCATGAGTTGATCATCTTCATTCTTTAGAAAGAGACGAACAATTAGCAGTTCTTTGGTATGTTTACTAAAAAGTAATAATTGCCTAACTTATGAGCGGATTCGAAGGCTACGCACAGGGTAATCGCCCGACTATTTTAGTTACCCGTAAATTACCCGAAGCTGTAGAAGAGCGTTTAATTCACGATTATTTGCCTCTTCTCAATCGAGATGATCATCCCTATTCTATTGAAGAATTACTGTTAGGCTGCCAGTCAGCAGATGCCGTAATCATTACGGGACAAAATGCGCTTGACGCTCAGGCGATCGCCCAATTACCAGATAAAATACAAGCGATCGCGACTTTTTCGGTAGGTTACAATCACATCGATCTGCAAGCAGCAAAACAACGCGGTATTTTCGTTATCAATACACCTGACGTATTGACTGATGCGACGGCAGATTTAACCTGGCTATTACTGTTGGGGGCTGCTCGTCGCGCTTATGAGGGACAACAGCTAGTGCGCCAAGGTAAATGGACAGGTTCTTATCCGACAGAATTACTGGGTACTCAGGTTACGGGTAAACGGTTAGGCATTTTGGGGATGGGTAGGATCGGGAGAGCGGTGGCTCAACGGGCGAAAGCTTTTAGAATGGAAGTACATTACTATAATCGTCATCGACTTGATAATCAACTAGAAGAAGGGGCAATTTTCCACGAAAATCCCGAAGATTTATTAAAAGTGAGCGATTTTTTAAGCTTTCACTGTCCTGCTACTCCAGAAACTACTCATTTTCTTAATGCTCAACGAATCGAGTTATTACCCGATGGAGCAATTGTCATTAATGCAGCCCGTGGTAGTTTAATAGTTGACAAGGACTTGATTGCAGCCTTGCGATCGCGTAGGGTCGGCTTCGCCTCGTCGCGCAAAATCCAAGCAGCAGGACTGGATGTATTTGAGAATGAACCCAATCTTAATCCCGATTATTTAACTTTACCTAATGTCTTTTTGTTACCTCATTTGGGGAGTGCTACCTTAGAAACCCGTACTCAAATGGGCTTTATGTTATTAGATAATCTAGATGCTATTTTTACAGGTAAGCAACCAGCTAATTTAGTTAATAATTAAGTATTCGTCAAAAAAAAAATTATAACTTTGGTCGGAGGAATTAAAAGTTCTAAGTTAGTTACTCTAAAATTGTGTAGATAAAAGCAAAATAAATTCAAGAAAGATTTTTAATTATATCTATTGAAATTACTTGATTTTGAGCAATTTACACTTAACAATTTACACAATTATTCCATTTAAAAAATGATACATTTATTCTCTAAAGCAATAAACTACCTCAGTTCTTTGCTTAAAAAAACTCAAATCAAAAGTTTACTAACTACTACTTTATTAGGAGTAATTTTATTAACTAGTGGTGTTAGTAGCTATGCTACCAACGGTGATAGTGCTGCTGATAACATTAGCAGCAAAGTATTTGAAGGTAATCCCGAAAGACCAACAACAACTCGTGAGTGGAAACAAGAGGCACGGAAAACCGATAACCAGCCTCTAGAAAGAGCTAAAGAAATTGGGAAAGAAACAAAAGAAGCAGTCAAAGATTTTGGAAAACTCTATCCAAATGTAGCTGAAAGAACTGCTCCCGAAGAAATAAAATAATCAACATTTAGTAATTCTAATAGTAAGTCAGTAACTCTAATTAAGTTTAGATTTACTGACGCTTTTGTCTGTTAATTATTACTTGATAAAATCTATTTTTAGTCAACATTTAAGTAGTTCATATTCTATATTTTTTAAATACTGATGAATAATCAAGTTGTTAAGCTCAATCGCAATTTAATACCCGAAATCAAAAGTCGTCTAAAAAAAGGTCAAGTTATCATTCTTCCTACAGATACAGTTTATGCATTAGTCGCTCATGGTAATGATACGGAAGCTGTCACTAAACTTAGACAAATTAAAATGTTTTCTTCATCTCAACCTTTAGCCGTATTTACTCGCAAAGAAAAAGCAAAGGAAGTAGTTGTAGTTAATCAAGCTGCTTTACAGATGATGAATCATTTTCCTTATCCCGTGACTATGATCATGCCTGCTAAACCTACTTTATCCGAAGCAGTTACGGACGGATTTAAAAATATTTTTGTCACTTGCCCTGATCAATTTATTTACGATTTAGTGATGGAAATGCCTTTTCCAATTGTTGGAACTTCTGCTTCTTTTGCTGGTATTCAAGCAACTGATGCAAATCTAGCTGTAAAATTTTTTGGCGACAAAGTTTCTCTAATTGTTGATGGCGGCAAAAGCAAACACGGCAGAAGTGGAACAGTAGTAGATTTTACAGTAGAAGCCCCAACTATTATGACCTATGGAACAGTTTCCTTAGATGATCTCAGACCTTTAATTCCTCAGATCATTCTTCCTTCTCACATGATGAAATAATAATTAAATATAGTAACTGTTAATCAAAATTAATTAGTGGCCCATCAGGAACGATCCCACTAGGATTAATATGGGGATGACTTTGATAATAATGCAGTTTGATATGTTCTAAATTGCAAGTATCTTTTACCCCAGGATATTGATAAATTTTCTTTAAATAATTCCATAAATTAGGGTAGTCCCAAATATGGCGGAGATTACATTTAAAGTGGACGTAATAAACTGCATCAAAGCGAAATAGAGTAGTAAACATACAAATATCTGCTTCGGTTAGACTATCTCCACAAAGATAGGTTTGATTTGCAAGTATGTTTTCCCAATAATCTAATGCCGTAAATAATTCTGTGACGGCTTCTGAATAAGCTGCTTGAGAACGAGCAAATCCAGCCCTATAAACACCATTATTAATCGGATTATAAATATCGTCGATCGCTTGCTCTATTTTTGTTTGTAATTCTTGAGGATATAAATCAATGTTATTTTGCGCTATCTCGGCAAATTCGGTATCAAACATCCGTATAATTTCGCGAGATTCGTTATTAACAATTGTAGAAGTTTGTTTGTCCCATAAAATCGGTACTGTAACTCTGCCTGTATAGTTAGGATCAGCGAGAGCATATATTTCTCTTAAATACTTAGTATGATTAACCGTATCGGGAATTGTCCCAGGAAAATCCGAAAATTCCCAACCATTGTCCGCCATCAAGGGATCAACTGCGGAAATACTTATAGCATCGGTTAACCCTTTTAATTGACGCATAATTAGAGTGCGGTGCGCCCAAGGACAAGCATAAGACACATAAAGATGATAGCGATCGCTAACAGCAGGAAAACCACTCGCACCATCGGCAGTAATGCGATCGCGAAAAGTAGTAGGATTACGTTGGAAACGTCCTTCTTGATCCTGTTTGTACTCTTCGTTAGTCCATTTTCCATCGATCATCATTCCTGTTGCCATAATTCCCCTAATTTATCTATTTACTATCTTTTTTTATTCAAGCAGTGCGCTAATTTGTGACTCTCTTTCTGAAGTTAGATTAATTGTAGAATTGTAGAATCAACTAAAAATACTGGAAAATAAAAATGACTAGCTCGATTGAATTTAAGTTGTTTGCTCCTTATAACAATGGGGCAACTCTAAAAGGTTGTTTTTCTGATTGGTCAGAAATATCAATGCAAAAAGATGAGCAAGGTTATTTTTGTACCTCAGTTGAATTAGAAGATGGAGTTTATCAATATAAATTTCGCGTTCAGTCAAAGTCTTGGTTTTTAGAACCCGATGAATGGGTAGAAATTAGCGATCCCTATGCTACAGATATCGACGATGCTAGTCAAAATAGCGTAGTTGAGATTAAAAATGGTCAAAAAATTGTTGATACTTACGTTTGGCAACACGATGACCACCCTTTACCCAGTAATGAAGAGTTAGTAATCTACGAACTATTTGTCGGTGGGTTTACTGGTGGTGAAAATGACAATAAAGAGCGTGGTAAATTTCAAAATGTTATTGAAAAGCTGGATTATCTGAGGGAATTAGGTATTAATGCGATCGAACTCATGCCTATACAGGAGTATCCAGGGGATAATAATTGGGGATATACACCGCGTCACTTTTTTGCTGTCGAGTCGAGTTACGGTTCTTCAACAGATTTAAAACGACTGATTGATGAATGTCATGGTAGAGGAATTCGAGTACTTATAGATTGTATTTTTAATCATTCTGATCCTCAAGCACCTTTAACTCAAATTGACCATGATTACTGGTATAGTCGTAAACCTACAGATCCAGATAATAGTTGGGGGCCAGAATTTAATTATGATCATTATGACAAAAATTTAGATCTTAAACCTGCATGGCAATTTGTAGGAGATGTCGTTCGTTTTTGGATTGAAGAATATCATATCGATGGGATTCGCTATGATGCCTCTAAACAAATTGATAACTATGAATTTTTCACTTGGATAACTCAACAAGCCAGACAAGCTGCTGCGATGAAGCCATTTTTTAACATGGCAGAATACATTCCCGAAAATCCTCAGCTAGCTGGATATAATAAACCAATGGATGCTTGTTGGCATGAAAGCTTTTATCAACAGGTACTAAAACATATCTGCGGTGAAGATTTCAATTTAAAAGCTCTTAAAGAAGTTATCGATTGCCAGCAACAAGGTTATGAAGGTGCAGCCAGCGTAATTAATTACATTACTTCTCACGACCATAAATATATTTTGACAGAATTGGGCGATCGCCATATCTTTGCAGAAGCAGCTTTTAAAAGAGCTAAATTGGGTGCAGTTTTACTTATGACTACAGTAGGTGTACCTTTGGTTTGGATGGGTAATGAATTTGGTGAATACAATCCCGAACAAGAGATAAAAATTAACTGGAAGTTATTAGAAAATGACCTCAATCAAGGCTTATTTGATTATTATCGTGGCTTAATTAATTTAAGAACCCAAAATTATGCTTTAAGAACCAATAATATCGAATTTTTCTCTGAAGATACCAATAACAAAGTTTTAGCCTATACGCGTTGGAATGATCAAGGCTCTCGTATAGTCGTGGTTGCTAATTTTTCTAATAATTTCTTACAAAATTATAGTCTTGATAAATTTCCCCAGTCAGGTATCTGGCACGAGTGGACAAGTAATTATGATGTAGAAGCCAGAGATGACAAACTAGTAATTGATTTGGGAGAATACGAAGCCAAGGTATTGGTTAATTGAAAAATTAAAAGTTAAAAATTAAAAGTGCATTAGAGTAGGATGGGTTAAACAACGATAAATCTTGAATCTGAGTTAAAGAAAATAATCCGTCGTAACCCATTAAATTAGTCGTGTCAGTTGAGTAATTGAATTTTAACCACAGCCACAGCCTGACATTTTGCAGCCTGCGTCATCTACATGACCATTGGCACAAGCTTCGCAGCAATAATATTGATCGCCTTTTTTGATGGCATCTTCGAGAGAGATTTCACAAGCACAGCGATCGCAAGCACATTTAACCAAATTAGCGTTAGTCATTAGTTATATCCTCTGAATAATCAACTATCTACTCTTATATGATAAGTCAACATTACAAATAGCTGGATAAAATTAAAATATCATTGCATTCTATCTAGGGTGCGATATTGAATAGCTTCTGCTAGATGATTGCTTTGTAAGTTGCGATCGCCTGCTAAATCAGCAATAGTACGAGATACTTTTAATATTCGATCCATTGCCCTGGCAGATAAACCCAGTTTCCGAATCGCTGTTTCGAGTAAGTTGCGACTGGCATCATCTAAAACGCAAAATTCTCGGAGATGGAGCGATCGCATTTCCGCATTACAGCTAACGTTAGTTGCTCCTTGAAAACGCTGTTGTGCTAATTGACGAGCAGCAATAACTCTGGCTCTGACTGGGGCTGATTCTTCGCCTGTAGTTTGTTTAGTCATTTCTTCTGGCTTTAGGCGATTAACCGCAACTTGTAGATCAATACGATCCATCAAAGGACCAGATAATTTTGCCCAATAATTTTCCCTCTGTCTGGGAGAGCAGGTACAGTTTTGAATTGGATCGCCAAAATAACCACAGGGACAGGGATTAGTACTAGCAACCAAAGTAAACTGAGCGGGAAAAACGACTGATTGACGAGTGCGAGAAATTGTTACCTGACCATCTTCTAAAGGTTGCCGTAAATATTCCAAAACATTGCGTTTAAATTCTGTTAACTCATCTAGAAACAAGACTCCTTTGTGAGCGAGAGAGATTTCCCCAGGACGAGGATAACTACCTCCGCCAACTAATGATGGCCCCGATGCCGAATGATGAGGACTACGAAACGGTCTTTCGGTAATCAATCTACCTTGATCTTTGAGTAAACCAGCAACGGAGTGAATTTGGGAAACTTCTAAAGCTTCAGGAAAAGAAAGACTGGGAAGAATTCCTGGCAGACGCTTAGCCAGCATAGTTTTACCACTGCCAGGAGGCCCAACAAATATTAAGTTATGTCCACCTGCTGCTGCGATTTCTAAAGCTCTGCGAGCTTGCACTTGTCCTTTAACATCTTTAAGATTAGGTATTTGCTGAAGATATTCTGTATTGGTATTTTGTTTGGCTGCTACTACAGGCTGGTATTTATGGGGGTGATTGAGAAAGTCAGCAACTTGTCTTAAACTACCAAATCCATATACCGATAGATCATTAACTACTGCTGCTTCTTGAGCATTACCCAGAGGTACAACCAAACCAGCAATTCCCATTTTTTGGGCAGCAGCAGCAATAGGCAAGACTCCTGATACTGATCTGAGAGTACCATCTAAAGAAACCTCGCCATAAAATAAATAATCACCTAATAACTGTGGGTCTACCTGCTCTGATGCAGCCAAAATACCCACACTAATTGGTAAATCAAAACAAGGCCCTTCTTTGCGTAAATCCGCAGGAGTAAGATTAACGACAATTTTACGGACAGGAAAAGCAAAATCAGCATTTTTGAGAGCAGCTTTTACTCTTTCTCTAGATTCTTGTATGGCAATGTCAGGTAAACCGACAACAATAATTTTCGGGAGTCCTCCAGAAACATCGACTTCAACTCCTACCTTAATGGCATCAATACCTGCGATCGCTGCACTCCAAACCCTTGCTAACATGAATTAATTCTTAATTCACTATTCATCTCCCCTAGCCTATTCGTCAGGAGTGTAATTATCTAACCGCAAATTTACTAGTATTTGATCAAGATTGGTAATTTATTAATATTGAAAAGTAAGCAATTTGATTTTAGGCTGATATTTTATTCTAGCTTTCGGGAACAATATAAGCACACTCTCATCTTAACAAGTTGATTAATGAGACTAAATAACTAAATAGTTTTAATAGGTGGTGGTTCAGTTGCTAGCAATATTTAATAGCAAAAAAAATATTTTTTTTACTTTGATTATAGTCATAAAATTGGCTAAAAATTAGTTTCAATAAATGATTGACATCAGCTAAATACCTAAGACATACAAGACAAGACAATGGATATTTTAGAACCAGTTCACCATGTATTAATAATCGAAGATCCTTCCTTTGAAAGAGCGATCAATCTTGAGGCAGCTACCTATTCCATTGGTCGTCATTCTAGTAATGATATTGTTCTTTCGTGTCAAAAAACTTCTCGTAATCATGCTACTCTGCTTAGAAGAACTGACGTAAAAACTAATAAATGTTCTTATTGGATCTTGGATGGAGATTTACAAGGTAATAGAAGTCGCAATGGTATTTTTATTAACGGAAAAAAAAGTTTAGTTCATGAATTAAAACCAGGAGATATTATTCAGTTTAGTGGTGATGCTCAAGCTAAATATAAAACTACTTCTAATTTAGGTTCTAATTTATCAGATAATAGTATTAAAGCTTATCCAGTTAATTTTTCTGAATTGTCACACGTTGCTGGAGAACCAAATATCAATAAAGATACACTCATTAATAAAGATACAATCATTACTCCTGCTTCAGAAGAAGTAAATAATAATAGAAATAAAGTTTTAGGGAATTTACAACAAAATTCTTTAGCAGAATTAAGTCCTCAGCCAATTATCGAAATAGATTTATATGGCAATATAACTTATATAAATTCTGCTGGAATTATTAACTTCAAAGATATACATTATCAAAAACTAAATCATCCTCTATTAGACAAATTAATTTCTCAATATCATCAAGGTCATGACAACATAATTAATAGAGAAGTAACAATTGGCGATCAAACCTTTCAACAAACTGCTCATTACTTACCTGAGAAAAAAGTAATTAGAAATTATATTGTCGATATTACTGAACAAAAGAAAATCGCAGCCCAACTTGAAAGGCAAACAAGTTTGTATAATCAAATAGCTCAACAAGTTGCGGAAGGAATTATTATCTTTGAATCGACAACCAAACAAATAGTTGAAGTTAATTCAGCCTGTAGCGACTGGCTAGGATATTCTATAGCTGAAATGCTACAAATGAATATTTATGAGCTATGTTGTGAATCACAAAAGTTTGCTACAGTTTTGCGCCAAGTAATTGCCGAAAAAAATAGTTTTTTGGGAGAGTGCTTATTCAGCCATCAAAATGGTAATGTCATTAATGCTCAAGTCAAAATCGATTTAATTAGTTCACCGTCAGAAGAAAAAATTTGTTTAGTTATCCATAGTATTGTTGGGCAAAAACAATTACCACCAAATTCCCCCAATTATTTACTAAACTTTGGTCAAAGAGAAATATTTAATCAACAACTAATAACGGCGATCGCTAATGCTAACAGAACTCAAAAACTATTAGCAGTAACCTTTTGTCAACTAGGTTTTTTACCTGATATTCGAGCTACGATCGGGGTTGAGAAAAGTAAAAAATTACTCTTAGCTTTAGGAGAAAGATTAAATACCTGTTTACGAGGAGGAGATACAATAGTTCCTTGGCAGGAAGATAAATTTGCCCTATTACTGCCTCAAATTAGTGGTGTTGAAGAAGTCGCCAAAATTAATCAAAGAATTCAAAAATCAATCGAACAATCTTTTAAAATTGGCGAAATCCAGGTGACTATTAAGAGTACCATTGGTATTGCGATTTATCCTCAAGATGGCACTGAAGGAGAACTTTTGTTAGCTAGTGCCAATACAGCCTTAGAAAGAGCTTGCAAAAATAGAAGCAGTTATCAATTTTATGATGAAGCCATGAATGCTCAAGCATTAGTAGCTCTAGAATTAGAAGTTTTACTACAACAGGCTTTAGAACGACAAGAATTTAAACTTTACTATCAACCACAGATTAATATCAAGACAGGTAAACCAGAAGCTATTGAGGCTTGTTTACGTTGGGAGCATCCAGAATTAGGTTTAGTCACTCCCAATAATTTTATTAAAGCAGCTGAAAAATCGAAATTAATTGTACCAATTGGAGAATGGGCAATTCGTCAAGCTTGTAAGCAAAACAAAGCCTGGCAATCTCAAGGACTGCCATCATCAAAAATTACTGTTAGTTTATCTTCAGTACAATTTCGACAGCCAAATATAGCCCAGCAAATTGCTGAAATTTTGACTGAAACAGCTTTAGAACCTCAATTATTAGAATTAGAAGTTAGTGCTACTAGTTTGATGGAAAATATAGACCATAGCAGGCATTTACTTGCCCAATTAGAGGCATTGGGAGTAAACATTGCTGTTGATGGTTTTACCACTGGGTTTTCGACCTTAGAATATCTTAAACAGTTTCCTTTAAATACTCTCAAAATAGATCGCTCTCTAGTTCAACAGTTAACTGCTCATCCCCAGGATTTAGCTATTGTTACCGCCCTGATTGAATTGGGTAAAGGATTTAATTTGAGAGTGGTAGCAGAAGGAGTAGAAACTCAAGCACAAGTTGAAATATTACGGCGTTTAAACTGTCAACAAATGCAAGGTTTTTGGTTTGGTCGTCCTTTGGAAGCGGAAGAAGCTAGTAAATTTTTACAATTAAATTATTCTGAAAAAATAGAAGACGTTCAGGAAGCAGGAAGCAGTGAGCAGTGAATAGTTATCAGTGAACAGAAAGTAGCGGGGAAAAGTAATAAGTAATGAGTAATATGTAATATGTAATATTAGGTCTAGTTAATCAATAATAAGCTAAGAGCTAAAAGCTCAAAGCTCAAAATTAGTAATTAATTTATACTTAGGGCAGTGAGAGAAAAGAGTTTATGAATCAGCCTCAACAGCCCAATTCTTTACCCATCAAAGCTACATTATTGCTGACTAGTACCTTAACAGTGATGTCAGGAGCAACTATTGCGCCATCTCTGCCAGCAATGCAAGAATATTTTGCTGATGTTGAAAACTCTGCCCTATTAGTGCGCTTGGTGTTAACTATTCCCGCCCTGTTTATTGCTATTGGAGGGCTGTTTGCTGGTCAATTAGTAGATCGCATCGGTCGTAAACCTCTATTAATTGCTTCAACGTTGATCTATGGATTAGCTGGCGGATCTGGTTTGATTTTAAATTCCTTGGGAACTATTTTGATTGGTCGGGCTTTGTTAGGGCTATCGGTAGCAGGAGTGATGACGGGAGTTACCACCCTAATTGCCGACTATTATACAGGGCAAAAGCGAGCTAATTTTATGGGGTTACAAGCAGCTTTTATGGGGTTGGGAGTAGGGTGTTGATTTTGAGGTTAATTAACCGATAAAATATCATATGGTTTCTCTG